>CALDYR010000161.1 GCA_937944405.1 uncultured Pirellulaceae bacterium | reverse complement strand
GATCTCAAGAACGCTTTGCGGTCGCCTTGATGTTGTACATACTGCAATATCGACAACAATTTGTGTTGGTCGCGTTTTAGTTTTTGGGCCAGCAAATCATCGTCGCGCAGTTGATCGGTCAGTCCGTTGATGATTTCGACTTTGAGCGGATATAGGGAGCCTTCGATCACGCTCCAGCGTTTCATCATCGCCAGCGCGGTTTCCAGACGCCGATCGTGCTTTTGCTTAAAGTGCAGTTTTTCTCGCAACCATTCCATGCCATAGGCGTCGATTTTCTCGGATTCGTGTTCTAAAAAATAATAGACGCGCTGGTAAAATGCGGCGTCGGGGTTGCTCCACTGGATGAATTCCATTTGCGTCGCAAGATCTCGTTGGTCGTACATCAACAGGCATTCTGAGGGCAAACCATCGCGCCCGGCCCTACCGATTTCTTGGTAGTAAGATTCGACCGATCCTGGAAGGTCCGCGTGAAGCACGTAGCGAATATCGTTTTTGTCGATCCCCATCCCGAATGCGTTGGTTGCCAACACGAGATGTCCGTCTTGCCGCATGAAAGTTTCTTGGATGCGTCTACGTTCAATACGGTCAAGGTCACCGTGATAAACAAGATGGGGGATCCTGCGTTCCCAAAGTTCGGAACTGAATTCCATCAGTTTCCGGATCAATGTGAAGTAGACGATACCACTGCCTTGGACACGTTGTTGCTGAGCGACGATCAATGCGAGTTTTTCATCATCATCAAAAACGGTTTCGACGCGTAAGCCTAAATTGGGGCGGTCGATGCCTTGGTGGAATGTTTTTACTTCGACCGGGCTGATGTTCAACTGCCGAACGATGTCGGTTTGGACTTCCGGCGTTGCGGTCGCGGTCAGCGCGATGGTGCAAGGTGCACCGATAAGTTTGCGAATCTCGCCGACCCGTGTGTAGTCGGGGCGAAAGTCATGGCCCCACTGGCTGATGCAGTGGGCTTCGTCAACGGCAAGCAATACAACAGCGCGTTTTGCCAAGACCTCTAGAAATTCCTGTTTGCGAAATCGCTCAGGTGTGACGTACAGCAAATCCCATTTTCCACCGCTGATCTCTTGATAGCGCTGTTCACGTTGGTGACGTTGTAGCGCAGAATTTACGAAGGTCGCTGCGACGCCTTTGGCCATCAGCGCGTCGACCTGATCCTTCATCAGCGCGATCAGTGGGGACAGCACCAACGTCAGCGCCCGTTTCTTTCGATTTTCGCCGCGGTCGGCGCTGTCTGGGGGGGCGGCAAACTTGGATGCTGGGAGGTTCGCATCGGCTGCCGCCAACAAGAGCGCGGGGATTTGAAAACATAAACTTTTGCCCATGCCGGTAGGCATGATCACCAACGAGTGCTGACCGGCGATCGTCCTTTGAACGATGTCCAATTGAGGCCCGCGAAATTCGCTATGGCCAAAATACTGCTTTAAGATGGAATGGGGCGTCGGCAAAGGTGATGGCTGAGGCAATGGGGCGCGGCGTGGAAAAAGCAATCAGGGATCGTTGGCCCATTAACTTAACAGATTCACACGATTAAATAAGTAAGTGCGCGTGTTCTAAGTCGCTTCGATTCCGGGGGGGAGGCCGTTTGTAAGATGGTCAGCGCGGTCTGCTGGTGGTCCGCCTGAGATCGCACGTTTGCTAGCAACTTGGGCGGTTGGGAAAAATAGTCTGTTTCTTTGGTGGGAATCGTCTGTGCAGGCTGCCTAAAGTTCATAGAATACTGTAGGTTCGAACAGGATTGAACTGACGATACACACCATGACCAATGCTTCGCTGAACTCTACCGGGATATGAATTCCGGGGTTTTTGAAAGGATTCTAACATGCTTTGTCTGCGCATCTCATTAGCCAAATTCGGTTTCGGTTCACGATTGTTTCTTGTCGGATTTCTGTTTAGCGGAGTTTCGCTATTGGTTTTTGCGTCGCGTTCGTCGGCGCAGCAAATGCGGGAGTCTCGGTCGAGCGTAAAAGAGTTGGCGGACACGCCTGACAAACCGTTTGAGGATCGGTTTTGGAAGTACTTGATCGGCAACAATTATAAGAATTGGGCACCGGGGCCGGGGCAGACGGGCGATTTTTATACAGGGCAAAATCCTCACGGGGCCCTTTTGAAAATGTACCTGAATCGAACGGCTGCCGGAGGGACACATGATTTCCCGATGGGCAGTGTCATTATTTTGGAGAATTATCGGGCTGATAAATCGTTGAGAAGCATTTCGGTTATGTACCGAACCAAAGGGTTTAATCCGCAGGGCAACGACTGGTACTGGATTGACTATCATCCTGACGGGACGGTGGTTAAATCTCTTGTTGCTGCCGGAACGAACATCAACAACGTTAGCCTCGGTGCGGGGCAATTACAGAAAACGATGGGCCGCGCAGCGAACTGCATGGATTGCCACCAGAACGGCGAAGGCATGGACTTTGTCTTTTTCAATGATCGTGTTTTCGACGGCCAAAACCCGCCCGGCATCGAGCTGATGGCCGACAAAAAATCATTTTCCGAATCGCGGTAAAAAACGGAAAAACATCGGCAGCAAACGCATCGGCGCGCTTCGCTTTAACATCTATTCGCGGGGTTGTATTGCGCGTTACCGATTGCGCGTTACCGATTGCGCGTTATCGGATTGCTTTGTCGGAGATGTCTTTGCGGCACCAGGCGCCGTCCCAGCGAATGCATTTGACCGCTTCGTAGGCTCGTAATTTCGCGTTGCTGACCGACGTCCCCAAGGCCGTCACACCTAATACTCGACCGCCGTTGGTGACGACTTGGCCAGCGTCGTTAAAGGTAGTGCCGGCGTGGAAGACTTTGACGTCCTCTAGCTTCGCCGCCTCATCTAGGCCGCGGATGGCCTTTCCTTTTTCGTAAGCGTCGGGATAACCTTCGGAGGCCATCACGACACATACGCTGGGACGATCGTCCCATTGGAGTTCGCCGATCTCCGAAAGACGCCGGTCGACAGTGGCTTCGACAACGTCAACGAAGTCTGTTTTTAATCGCATCAACATCGGTTGGCATTCGGGATCACCAAAACGCACGTTATATTCTAAAACCTTGGGGCCGTGTGGCGTCAGCATCAAACCAGCATAAAGAATGCCGCGAAACGGTTGGCGCGATCGTTTCATCACATGTATCGTCGGGACGAGAACATTCGATTCCACCCAACGTAAGGTTTCGTCGGTGATAGACGGCGTTGGGCAATAGGCCCCCATGCCGCCGGTGTTCGGGCCTTGGTCGTCATCGTAAGCGCGTTTGTGGTCTTCGGCGGGCGGCAGGGTTAAAATCGTTTTTCCATCAGTGATGGCAAGAATGCTCGCTTCGCCACCGGACATGCGTTCTTCGATGATCAGTTTGTCGCCTGCAGAACCAAACTGTTTCGCGCGGGCA
Source organism: uncultured Pirellulaceae bacterium (assembly GCA_937944405.1). Taxonomy (GTDB): domain Bacteria; phylum Planctomycetota; class Planctomycetia; order Pirellulales; family Pirellulaceae; genus Mariniblastus. Next base: position 16,188 of record CALDYR010000161.1, on the reverse strand, counting down.
ATCATGTCGATGGCCATTAACGCGTCGCCGCGCGTTTTGCAAACGATCGCCCCTTTGCCGGCAGCAAGACCATCGGCTTTCACGACAACCGGGCAGTCTTCTGGAGTTTCGGAGTAGCGTTCATTGATGAAACGTTCGGCGGTCGACGCGTCGCGGAATTCTTGGAACTCTGCGGTCGGCACATCGGCGGCGCGTAAAATGTTCTTACAAAAAACTTTGCTGCCTTCTAATTGTGCGGCCGCTTTGCTTGGGCCAAAGATCTTTAGGCCCGATTCCCCAAATGCGTCGACGATTCCGTCGCACAGAGGCACTTCGGGGCCGACGATGGTGAGTCCGATTTGATTTTCTTTTGCAAATTTCACCAACCCACTGATGTCAGTGGCTGAAATGTCAACATTTTCAGCGTCGCTGGAGGTCCCTGCATTTCCGGGGGCGACAAAAACGCGATCGACACGCGCGCTTTGAGCGACTTTCCAAGTGATAGCGTGCGCGCGTCCGCCGTTACCTATAATCAGAACTTTCATCTTTTACCGAATCAGGGAAGGTTGTCAGGGGTTTAACTTAGATGCAAAATTCTATCGCTACCGGTTGACAATGACAGTGCCCAACTGGGGATTAGTGGGCTTCGTTTTTGGCATTTATTTTGATTTAGCCGTTTCTGCGCGTTGTTCCATTTCTTTCGATTCAGCTCAACGAAGGCTATAATCACCGTTTACCGTTGTTTCCCCCAAAAAAAAACCATCCGGTCAATCCAGAAAACGCGAAACATGAAAACGCGAAAAATGAAAACGCGAAACATGAAAACGCGAAACATGAAAACGCGAAACATGAATAGTCATATCTGTCGGTCGATCGCGTTGTTGATTGCGGTGTCGGTTGCGGGCGTTTGGTCGTCTTTAGCGTCCACCGAAGTGGTTGCTGAAGATGGTTGGGGCACTTTGAAGGGCCGCGTCGTGGTCAGCGGCGACTTGCCCCTGCCAACAGTCGAACCGATCGATGGTCATCCTGACCAGTCCATTTGCGTGGTCAATGGGGAAATCCCAAACGATGACAACATCGTCATCGGCGACAACGGTGGTTTGCGCGATGTGTACGTGATGATGTACGTCAAGGGGAAGGGTGCAAAGGCTCCGATTCATCCGTCGTATGCCGGTGGTGTCGCCGTCCAGCAGGTTTCAATTGACAACGTTAATTGCCGATTTGTCCCACACGCGGTCTTTGTGAAAACGGGGCGGTCGATCCTGTTGAAAAATTCCGATAGCGTCGGGCACAACTGCCATATCACAACGTTCAACAATGAGCACAATGTGAACCTTCCTTCAGGAGCCGAGGTCAAGGTCACGCTGGATAAAGCCGACAAAGTTCCGGGCCAAGTCAAATGCGACATTCACAAGTGGATGGATGGAGTTGTCTTGGTGCGCGACAATCCCTACGTCGCGATCACTGATGGCCTAGGGAATTTTGAGATCAAAAACATTCCCGCAGGACATTGGGAGTTTCAGTTCTGGCACAAAAGTGCCGGTTATATGAGGGCATTAGAATCGGGTAGTTACAAATTTGGACGCAGAGGACAGACCGCGGTCACCATCGTCGATGGCGGCAAATTGGATTTGGGTAGGCTCGGATTCCCCACGAAGTTCTTGAAATAGATCCTCCATGAATTTGAAATTTTATCCTTCGATTGTAACGAAGGGATTGGTTCTGTTATGGATTGCCGGTTTGATCTTCAGCGGAGGCTGCTACCGGCATCCTTCGGCTCAATCGTTAGAGTATGAAGCCAATGCGGTTCAAGCGTTACGCATAGAAATCAATTCCATCAACTGGGACGAGTGACCTTTGAAACACGTTTTCCCAAAGCTCGTTTTTTCAACCGTGATGGTTTTGCTGGTTGGCTGTGGCCGGTCGCCGGAGGTTGCTTATAAGCTCAACTCAGTTGAACTGTTGAAGCAGGAGAAATTGTTTCTTGATAATGGTGACCACTTCGATGATTCGTACAAACGAGAAATTGGCTCAATTCTGACTGCGGTTTTCGGAACGCCCAACGACCCGCTGTTGCCGGTACTGTTGAAGGACGATGATCCGGTTCTTCGTGTAATCAACTCCCAACACGTTGCCCGTTCGGCGGGGCCGGTGAACCGAGATTACACGCAAGTCAGAAACGGTCTTTATCGCCAGCATTGTGCTCATTGTCACGGCATCACCGGAGACGGCCATGGGCCCACGGCACCGTTTCTTAACCCTTATCCGCGCGACTTTCGGATGGCGAAGTTCAAATATAAAGCGACCCCGTTGCGTTCGGTGCCGACCGACCATGATTTGACTGATGTGTTGATCAACGGTGTGCCGGGGACCGCGATGCCTTCGTTCCGGACGATGGACGGTGATCAAATCGCGGCGTTGGTTGACTATGTGAAATTTTTGACGATGCGCGGCCAGTACGAACGATTCTTAATGGCGGAGCTGAGTAATTTAGACCAAGGCGAACCGTTGATTGATTTGGCGTTGGCCAAACAATATCGTGTTATGCTCGAAGTCAGAGAACCAACCCAACAGCAACAACAACAACTTGGGCAACTGGAAGAAAAACATCTCGATACGATGTGGAGTGTTGTGGGCGCACGATTGATCGAAGACGTGATCGCCCGTTGGGTGGATGCCGATAAAAATAGGACCGCAGTCCCCAGCGCGCCCAACGCCTACTCGCGAGATGATAGAGATCACCAAGATTTTTTGGAAAAAGGCCGGCGATTATTTTACGAAAAAGGAAATTGCGCTCAGTGTCATGGCGACACCGGGGTGGGCAATGGCCAGCTTGAAAATTTTGACGATTGGACCAACGACTGGATTAAGACTCCGGGGGTTAACCCGTTTTACCCCAATAGCTATCGAGAGTTTACCGACGCAGGGGCACTGGCGCCGCGGCCCATAAAACCAAGGAATCTGACTGAGGCCGTTTATCGAGGTGGCGGTCAACCAGAGGAGATCTATTTGCGGATCGCTAACGGAATTGAAGGGACGCCGATGCCGGCCGCGCCGGCGTTGAGTTCGGATGAAATTTGGGCCTTGGTCGCCTACGTGAAGGCTTTGCCCTACAGTCGCACCTACCATTGGCCGGCCAAGGGTGTCAATGCCAACCAAATCGCGCGATAATAAATTGCAAAAATGGCGTTTGGTTCGGCGTTACCTTTCGAGCCGCTTTATTCTTTGAGCTGTTTTGCACTTCCCTCATTCACTTCGACGGAACTTAAACGTGTCACGATTCTGGAGCCTTCTTTTCTACTGCGTCCCGGTGCTGGCTACGGTCACGTTCTTGATGGCGATCTATGGCGTTTGGCCGTTGGTTGATTGTGCAATGCCACCGTCATTAAGCACCGCCGGCGAAACGATCGACGGTTTGTTTAACGGCATTCATCTGTTGGCTGTCGTGATTTTGTTGGGCACCGGTGGCACGATTGGTTACGTGCTGTGGCGGTTTGACAGTCGTAGAAATCCTGACGGGAAAGCACAGTATTTTTCACATCACACGACGCTAGAATTGATTTGGACTCTGGTGCCGGGGAGCATTTTAGTGTTCTTGGCTTTCTATCAAATGAACGCATGGTCGGAAAACAAAATGGTCCGTCCGACGACCGTTGTTGATGGGATCGAAGAAAAAACAGGCCCGCTGGTGTTGGTTAAAGCCAAACAGTTTGGGTGGGAGTTTCATTACCCGGGCGACGACGGCCTTCTTGAGACCGCCGATGATCTTTACGTCGAAGGTTTGTTGGTGGTACCGCGCGGTCGAGACGTTGTGTTACAGTTAGAAAGCCGCGATGTGATTCACAGTTTCTTCGTACCCGAGCTGCGGTTGAAGCAAGACGTCGTGCCCGGCATGAGCCAATTTGTTTGGTTCAACGCCAATCAGACCAGTGAAGTCGATATCCTTTGCACGGAGCTTTGCGGTTGGGGGCACTATAAAATGAAAGCGCGGTTGCGAATTGTTGAACCTGAACAATTCACGGCCTACACCGACAATTTGAAGGCCACTTATAAGGCCCCGTTGGCGTCGATCGCAAAATACCCATCGGCGTCAGTGGCCGCCGATGTTGGAGGGACACGTGACTGAAATTCCTAGAACTCCTCTTAAAACTCCTGCTCCGATTATGGCCGATGAGCGCTCCGGAGTGCGAGCGCGATTTCTGGGTGCGTATGTTTTTTCGACCGATCACAAAGTGATCGGCATCCAGTTTCTTTTTTCCTCTTTGATTTGGTTAGGTGTGGGGGGATTGCTTGCGTTGGCCGTCCGCTGGCAGTTGGCTTGGCCTTGGAGCAATATGCCGTTTTTTGGCAACGCGCTCTTTGCCAGCAACGGCGGACAGATTTCGCCTGAGTTTTATAATACGCTTTTCACAATGCACGCGACGATCATGATTTTCTTCGTAGTGATTCCCATTCTGTCGGGGGCGTTTGGAAACTATCTGATTCCGTTGATGATCGGGGCTCCAGAGATGGCGTTTCCGAAGCTCAATATGGCCAGTTACTGGTTGATGTGGCCGGCGTTTTTGTGCGTCATCGCAATGCTGTTTGTGCCCGGTTACGGAGCCAGCGCGGGATGGACTTCGTACCCGCCGCTGAGCGTATTGGCAACCGCGACGCCGACTGAAACGGCGCAAATCCTGTGGGTGATGGCTCTATTGTTCGCAGGCGTTTCTTCGATGATGGGGGCGATCAATTATTTGACGACGATCATCCAAATGCGTGCCCCAGGTATGACGATGTTCCGGATGCCGATGACCGTGTGGGCGCTGTTTGTCACCGCGCTGATGCAAGCGTTCGCGTTGCCGGTGTTGACGTCGGCGTTATTGATGCAGTTCTCGGATCAGGTTTTGCAAACGGGGTTCTTTTTGCCGGAGAACGTATCAGCCAATAACGCGCCTGCGGTCAGCGGTGGTGGACAAGTTTTATTGTGGCAGCACCTGTTCTGGTTTTATTCCCATCCGGCGGTCTACATCATGATTCTGCCGGCGATGGGGATGGTGTCAGACATGCTTTCGTGTTTCGCGCGGAAGCCATTGTTTGGATACCGGCCGATGGTTTACTCCATTTTATCGATCGCAGGATTAGGCTTTGTCGTTTGGGGCCACCATATGTTTATCGCCGGGATGAGCCAAATGTTGGCGGTTTCGTTTATGGTTTCGACGATGCTGATCGCGCTGCCCAGCGGGATCAAGGTGTTTAATTGGATCGGAACGATGTGGGGCGGACGATTGCATTTGACCACGCCGATGTTGTTCAGCGTTGGGTTTGTGTCGATGTTTGTCATCGGCGGATTGTCAGGGATTGTGATGGCTTCGCCTCCGGTCGATATCGTGATCCACGACACGTATTACATTGTGGCTCATTTGCACTACGTTTTGTTCGGGGCGAGTGTCCTTGGCGTCTTTGGGGCGATCTATTTTTGGTTCCCGAAGATGTTTGGCCGCATGATGAACGATCGTTTGGGCAAAGTTCATTTTCTGCTGACGTTTGTGTTTCTCAATGGGACTTTTTTTCCCATGCACTTTCTTGGGCGGATGCCGCGGCGGTTGGCGGACCCTTACGTCTACGACAGCCTCAAGGATTTGATGCCTTTGAATCAGTTCATTACGGTTTGTGCGTTTTGCATGGGGGCAACGCAATTAGTTTTCGTGGGAAACTTCTTCTACAGCCTTTACTTTGGCAAACGGGCTGGTGAAAACCCGTGGCAATCGAACACTTTAGAATGGTCAACCCTTAGTCCCCCGCCACCCGGTAATTTCTTGGCCCAACCCATCGTCCAGCGCGGTCCTTATGAGTACAGTCACCCCGACCGGGAATCTGATTTCTGGCCACAGACTGAAGGACAGCCGCCGTCATCTTAAAAAGATGTTTAGTTAGTCCGTCTGCGAGTTTGGCAGTGTCGTGGAAACCAAGTAATATCTGGCCAAGACGGCATTTAGTCACTGCTCATTTTCAGTACGGTTCGTTAAAATCCCAGAATGATCTCTGCAGACCCGAAAACCAGTTCAACACGCCCTCAAGAAATCGCTGTTTCTGATCCAGATTCACGTGTACAAGCGTACGTTGAATTGACCAAAATGCGGATCACGGTGATGGTTTTGGTCACCTTTGTTGTTGCCGCTGCGCTGGCCGCTGAAGGCCTGCCCAGCCTCTGGGTGATGTTCTGGGGATCGTTGGGGATGCTGTTTGTCGCTTCCAGTGGCAATGCGATGAACATGTACGTCGAACGTTATTCCGATTTCCTGATGCCACGTACTGCCAATCGGCCTTTGCCCGCGCAAAAACTGTCGGCCAGCGCGGTCGCTTTTTTTGGGGCCGCGACAATTGGCATCGGGACGGCGATCCTGTTGGTCACTGTCAATTGGCAGACCGGGGTATGCGGGCTGCTGAATTGGATTCTCTACGTCGCAATCTACACGCCGATGAAACGAAAGACTTGGTTTAACACCGAAGTCGGGGCCGTTGCGGGTGCGATGCCGGTTTTGATGGGGGGACTGGCGACAACCGATCCGCCGACGGTCCCGTTAGTGGTGTGGGCGTTGTTCGGAGTGTTGTTCTTCTGGCAGTTTCCCCATTTCATGGCGATTGCGTGGAAGTATCGACATCAATACGAAGCCGGTGGGTTGAAGATGCTGACGGTGGTCGATCCGACTGGGAAACGTGCGGGACGAAAATCAGTGGTGACTGCTGTTTTGTTGATCGTGGTTAGCCTGGTTCCGTTGGTTGAATGCACGACCTACGTTCAAGCGGTTCTTTTAATCGTGGCATCTGTTGTTTTGGGGGGGCGGTATCTCCAAGCATCGATTGCCTTTAACGCCGACCCCAACGACGCAACCGCTAAAACGCTAATGCGGAAGTCATTGTTGTATTTGCCGTTGTACATGATGGCGTTGATCGTGGCGAATCTATCTTGGTTCTAATCGCGGCTTCGTTTTATCGTGTTGAAATTCAGCTTTATTCATGACCACGCATTCGCAATCGAATTTGTCCTACCAACCGGCCCTGCCGATCTCGAATGGGAGGTTAGCGCTGTGGTTGTTTCTGTCGACCGAGGTAATGTTTTTCACCGGCGTGATTGGAAGTTATATCGTTTTACGATTCGGTGCTCCGGAGGCGGTTTGGCCGTCACCGGCAGACGTTTTTGTGAACCCATGGATCGGAGCGATGAACGCCTTTGTGTTGCTATGTTCGAGCATAACGATCCGGTTGGCGTTCGGAAAAGCGCAACGAAATCTTCCCGCCGCAGCAAAGCGGTGGGTGTGGGCCACGGTTGTTTTGGGTTGTTTGTTTTTGGGCGTGAAAGGTTATGAATATGCGGTGAAGTACGTTCATGGTATCTACCCCCGTTACCCGCGCAGTTTAATGTACGATCGTGCTGATTTGAGTTACTTAAACGGCGTGAAAGTCGAGACACGGCGCATGGTAAAGGACGCGCTGGCTACACCAGGTGGTGGTGTGATGGTCCATGATGATCGATCACCATATCACGACGCAATGATCGGTAAAGCCAAATCGTCTGGTGCTTTGGCGATGACCACCAACGTCAGCCTGAAATCCGGAAACCAAGAACTGAGCACCATCGAACTGTTGCGGTTGATCGAGTCTGGACTGGTGCATTGGACCGAAAGGAAGGTAGGCCGGAGCTCCGATCCGGTGATGCAAGAATTGGCGATTGAGGGGTTAGCACACCAGATTTACGCGCGTCCGTTGGAACATCATCAATCCCAACGCATCATTAAGTACTTGGACGACGAAAGTGCTGAAACCCAAGAAAAACTGACCGCATTGGATGATGAACTTGAAAAAGCTCAACTGCAAATTCAATCCCTACGAGCCCAAATCAAACAACTGATTGCGGGGCTTGCAGAAATGGATGATGGAGAAGCCAAAGCGGCGGCGGTTGTTCGTCTTGCTGATCTCAAACGTGCTGCCAACCGAGTGACTTTTGAGACGACTGGTTTGACGGTTGAACGTGATTTTTTGGTCAACCGAGTCGCGGCCACGGAGAAATTTGCACCGACCGTCGGCGGCATCAACGAGCTGCATTGTTTAAAATTGCCGGTAGTGATTCCCAACGGCAATACGTGGGGCAATACTTACTTCCTGTTGACTGGGGTGCATGTTTTACACGTGTTGGGGGGGCTGGTGGTCTTGGTTTTTCTATTGCCAATGCGGTTGGATGTCGCGCGGGCGGCTGTTGTCGAAAACGTGGGACTGTACTGGCACTTCGTCGATATAGTTTGGGTGTTCCTGTTTCTACTGATCTACCTGTTTTAGGAACGCCAGTTTCGGGTGAGTTACAAAGAATCGCCAAATCGCGGGTATCGTTAACACTGAATTTTTTATGTTGAGCCATCGTGTCAAAAGTAATTCCCCTTATTCTCTGGTTAGCGGTTGCAGTGGTCGGCGGCTTTATGCTGGTGCGTTCGTTTTCCAACCAGCAACACATTGTCCAACTGCCGGCGGCGTCTTCCGATCATCCGCCGGGGGCGAAAATCATAGATGTACCGTGGAAGCATTTGCCAAACATCGATCGGTTTAAGCTGATTGATCAGAATGGTGATGAATTTGATTCCGCAAAATTGGCGGGTAGACCGTACGCGGTTTCGTTCTTTTTTGCGACATGTCCCAGTATTTGCCGCGATCTCAACGCTCAGATCCAACGGTTAAACGAACAACTTAAGAATACCGACATAACATTTGTTAGCGTATCGGTTGATCCTGAAAACGATACTCCGGAGATCCTGCATCGGTACGCCCAAGATTTCGGCGCGACAGTCGATCGGTGGGCTTTTTTGACCGGGCAAATTTACCAAGTGAAGCAGTTAGGAGAACAGCAATTGCGAGTTGTCATCGATAAAGAGTTTCACAATGACAATGTCTTGTTGGTCGACAAATGGGGACGCTATCGAGACCGTTTTAAATGGGACGATCCCTACGATATGAAACGCTTCTTGAGGGTGGTAAAGGAAGTTGCTGTAGAAACAGAGGTGCCTTTGGATGCAACGGTTTCGACTCGCAATGCGATGGCCGGTCATACGCCTGCCGATCTCAACACGGTGCCGTTTATTCGGGAGTTCCGTTTGATGAAAAGCGATCGGGAAACGTTTTATTCACGTGATCAGACGGGGAAGGTTTGGATTACCAATTTTTTCTTTACCTCTTGCCCTACGATTTGCAAAAAACAGGCGGAGTATCTTCAGGGGTTGCAGAATCGATTGGGAGATGAAGGGACACAGATCGTGAGCATCACGACCGATCCGGTCACCGACCGCCCCGATGTGTTAGGGCAATATGCGGTCGATCATTCAGCAAATCCTGATCGATGGATTTTTTGTACAGGGGAAACGGCGCTGATTCCACGCATCGGATCTGAGTTTTTTGGTGCGGCGGCGAAAAACGGTCAGCACCACTCCAGTGCATTGTTTGTGGTTGATAAATGGAACCAGGTCCGGGGCAGCTTCGATTGGCAGGACGCGGAAGCTGAAACAGAAATGTTAGAATTGATCGATCAGTGTTGGGGGGAGACGGCACCTCAACCATTAAACGTATTCACCGGGGAGCTTATTCGATGACTCTTGAAGAGAAACTTCAGCAAGCACCCAATCTGAAACTTGCAACAACACTCAAGCGTATCACTTGGGTTTTAACGGTGCTGGTGTTGGCTTTAGTTGGTGCCATGCGAAAAATTAACATTCCACTGCCCGAAGGTGTGTCGCTGGATTTCCTGCCCGGTGTTCATGCGACGCTGAACACCATTGTCGCGATCTGTTTGTTGTTAGCGCTGGTGATGATCAAGCAAAAAAAAGTTCTGGCTCATCAGCGTTTGATCAATTGCGCGATGATTTGTTCTGCGTTGTTTTTGGTTTGCTACGTGGCGTATCACACAACCTCTGGCGAAACCCGTTATGGAGGAACAGGCATCATCAAAACGATTTACTTGGTGTTGCTAATCAGTCACATCGTATTGGCGGCTGTGAGTTTACCTTTTATCATGTACACTTATATTTACGCCTACACGAACCAATTTGCAAAACACCGGCGAATCACGAAATGGGTTTTCCCCATGTGGCTGTATGTCGCAGTGACCGGTCCGATCTGCTACTGGATGCTTCGTCCTTATTACTAAACGATTGTGGAACCTATGCGACATTTCGTTTTCACTTGGACGTTGGCGGCAACTTCTTTGGTTTCACTGCCGGGGTTGGCGTGCCCGACCTGTAAAGGGGCTTTGCATGATAATGGTGTCGCGACCGGTTACGCGGTGAGTATCCTTTTCATGTTGGCGATGCCAATCACGATTGGAATGTTTTGGGCGTTGCTAATTCACCGTATGCGACGCACGCAGCAGGTTATCGTCTGAACAATCCGTTCTGTTTTGCGGAACCTTTGTATCCAGTTTTTGTTGGGCGGCGGTCAAGCGCTCCACGGACTCCGATAACCCCTGGATCACGGGCCACTTCATCGGCAAAGGTTCGCAGGTCACGGACCATGGGTTCCAGTCTTACGCTGAGCGCTTTGACCTGAGCACTGACATCGCGCGCATTGTCGACGGTCATTTTCACACTGTCGTAAATTTCGGTTTCGTTAAACAATTTTCCGACGGTCCCGTTGGGGTTGGTGAACGCTTTTTCCAATTTCCCCAATGAACCGGTGAACGATTTGACTTGGGATAGTAATTGATCGATGTTCTTTACGCTGGCGTTGACCTGTTCGAGAATTTCAGGGCCTTCGTTTTTGAGAGATTTTGTGAATACAGAAAGATTGTCTAAATTGTCGTTGACCCGTCCGCTGACGCCACCGAACGATTTTATCGTTTCGCGCGTGTCGGCGACCGTTACACGGATCTCGCGAAAGACCGCCGGTAGGGCCTGGAAGGCATCGTTGATACGATTTTTCAGTTCAGCATCGCCGACGATTTCGTTTAAGTTTTCGAAGATGCGATTGAAGTTGTCCAAGGAGGCTGACGCCTTTCCGCTGACGTGGCGAAGGGCTCCCAGCAGCATTTTTAGATCACTATCTTCGCTGGTCATGGCCATGTTGACCGTTGCAGCGAGTTGCTGGATTCCGGCACCGGCGTTGTTGACAGCGTTGCCGGCGGTTTGGACGGTCTTGAGTGTTTCCACGATCTGGCCTTCTAAGTCCAAAGCCAAATCGACGATCTCCATAGGGTTGCGTTTTACCGACACTCGGTTGAGCGACTGGCCGTCGGAGATGCGTTGGCCACGTTGGTCGCGTGGCAGTGGCATGATCTCAATACCTGCGTCTCCCAGAAAGGATTCTGCGCCGATGCTTGCAATTTCATTGGAATAGATCTTTTCCTTTTCGTTGATCGACAATACTAAATTGACATGATCGTCTTCGGTTTCGACGTCGCTGACGCGTCCGATTAAGATGCCGTTTTTGCGTACCGGTGTCCCGGCGGTGACGCCTGGGGCCGACGCAGGTTTAATGACGACATCGTATTGGCTGACCCAGCCTTCGCTGTTCAGCAAGATCAGGATGATCAGAATGATGATCGCGATGACGACCAAGACGCCGACGCGAAATCTCAGAATGTTTTCATCCACAGGAAGGCCTATTCGATAAGGTTGTGTGCGTTGGGGAAATTAGGCTCTGTTGGCGCGTAGTTCCATCAATCGTTCGCCCGCTTCGCCGTTGATAAATTGCTGAACGCGCCGGTCACGACAGGATTTAAGTTCGGGGACGGTGCCGTCAAAGATTGTTTGAGGTTCGTTGTTTTTTAAACGATGGGCCGGCATCAGCATGACGACACGATCGGCTACTTTTTTCGCGGTGTGCATGTCGTGGGTGACGACGATGCTGGTTACGGGGTTGCGTCGCCTGGTGCGAATGATCAATTCGTTGATAACGTCGCTCATGATGGGGTCGAGTCCGGTGGTTGGTTCGTCGTACATGATCAATTCAGGGTTCATGATCAAGGCGCGCGCTAAGCCGACCCGCTTTCTCATGCCGCCAGAGAGTTCGGCTGGTTTTTTGAAGACCACTGAATCAGGAAGCCCGACTTCAGACAGCCTTGAAAGTACCATTTCGCGAATCTGTTCTGTGGTGAACCGACCGTGCTGGCGTAATGGAAATGCCACGTTCTGGCCAATGGTCATGCTGTCAAACAAGGCCGCGTTTTGAAACACGAATCCAAATCGAAGGCGCAGATGGCTGAGTTGACGATCGTTTAAACGGTGCATGTTTTCTCCGTCGAAGAAGACTTTGCCGATCGTTGGTTTCACCAAACCGATCACGGATTTCATAAGTACCGTTTTGCCACAACCACTTTCCCCCAGCAGTACCAAGGTTTGGCCGCGCGGAATACGAAGGTTAATGTTGCGAAGGACTGTCTGTTCACCGAAACGCACGGTCAAGTCTTTGACTTCCACCAAAGGTTGCTGAGATTCAAAAAGTTGTTCAATCATTTCAGTTAGAGCAGACTTGCTCCCTCGGGGTAGTAAGTGAAATAGATTGAATCCAAAGTGATTCCTAAAAACAAATCTAACACCAAAATCATCACGAAGGAGTAAACGAATGCGGCGGTCGAAGCGCGGCCCACGCCTTCGGCACCGGCGGTGCAATTAAAACCTTGGTAACAGCTTACCATTGCGATCGCCGCGCCAAAAAAAATGCTTTTGAACAAACCAACAAACAAATCGAAGTTACTGACAAATTTCGCGCTGTTGTGCCAGTAGTGGTGGATGTCAATTTTAAGAATGTTCACGCTGTAGAAATGACCACCGGCGACGCCCATGAAGTCGGCCATCACCGTTAAGGTGGGAATCAGAAACAGGCAGGCTAAAAAACGAGGCACAACTAAGTAGCGAATGGGGTTGGCCCCCATCGCCGAAAGTGCGTCGATCTGTTCGGTTACGCGCATCGTTCCCAGTTCCGCCGCCATCGAACTGCCAACCCGTCCGGCCAACATCGTCGCGGCTAACACCGGCCCCAGTTCCCGGACCAAGGTCATATTGATCACACCGCCAAGTCGCGTCTCGAGCCCGATCTGGCGAAACTGAAAGTAGCTTTGAACGGCCAGCACCATCCCGATAAAAGTTCCCGTTAAGGCAACCACGGGCAAAGATGAAACGCCGACTTGGTAGAAGTTGGGCCAGAGCGTTTCTTTTTTTGGGATGCGAGTCAGCATCCAAACAAGCGTCTGGTACGCAAAAATGGAGAAGTCACCCAACGCTACGATTCCGTCGAGCACGACGCTGCCCCAGTTGGAAACCCAACTGACGAAGATACCCTGTTCATCGGGTTGTTCGATATTATTGGAGGTTGTCGACACGTTGGCCGGCACGGATTCACCGCGCCCAGTTTGGCAGACCCCCCTGCGCTATGCGTAGTATATCGCCTCTTTAGGGAGGGCGACTTGAGCAAGTTTTTCGATTAGGAAACATGTCGGGCGGCGGTTGCTAGCGAAAAACCTTGTCTGATCCAACCGCGGGTACTCTGTTTGCGGCCAACACCGGTGGCGAGCAAAGAGAGAATGGCTATCGTAATCAGACGGTGCCTCGCAAGTGCTTCAACACAACGTCGTGGCAGTTTGGCTGATTCCAAACGGTAGTGGCGTTGTCATTGTCATGTGTTGTCACTGGTACACCGACCTTAAGAGGTCGATGATAAGTTCGGCTTGGTTAACGACGTTTGCTCCGGTTGACCGCTCTACGGTAATAACGAGGTTTTAGAACCAGGCAGCTTCGCTTGTGCCGCAAGCTAATTACGTGCAGCGATAAATTCTCAGGTGTCGCGCTACTGGGTGCGTTTGTTTTAAGAGGCTCAACAACGCAATGCGTCAACAACATCGGTCCGTTGAAGCGTTTTTCAGTTTACGACCGTCTTGGCTAGAATGCGGACTTCACCTCGATCGGTCTCAAGCGATGTTGCGAATAGCTCGCTGTTGTTGAATCCAGTCTTTGGGGCTACATTGTGTTACTCTAGTCCGGTCAAATCTCCATCTTTGGCCCAAAAAATATTCTCTTCGGCACTCGATTTTATTCCCTTGTCGACCAATTCAACCAACTGTTGTGGTACCCATGAAAGTAAGACTTCATAAGAGGTTTCGCCGGTCATCGAGATCCAAAGATCCCATGGTGGTATGTCAAGTGTGTCAAAGAACCCAGCCGTTTCTAATTTCGCTGTGCACGAATAGGTAGTCTCACGAAAGTTGTGGCAAAGAACGCGGCCGTCAAGATTTACATTGTTCAATTTATCTTGAGTCAGTGTTGAGCGGTTTTCAATAACCTGAAATACAATGGACTTCGCCTCGCCGTCTGAAAACGTACTTGAACCAAAAACCCGGTCGTATTCGCATTTTTCGATTTGCGGAAATAGATCCGAAGTTCGGAATTGGATACTTCTCCAATTGTCTGAACAGATTGAAGCCCAAACTTGAGCACTGCGAGACACCTCAATCAACGACGATGGCATAGTCATTATTTACCGGCTCCTTTCAGGAGCTCTTCGATTATCTTCAGTCGTACTGGATGGACAGCTTTCGCCACTTCCGTTGCCTTGTTTTTATCTGCTAAAGTACGTCGGGCGATTTCCGCATATGCCTCAAGGGCCTCGCGCCTAATGCCATCGGGAACTATTTTCTCGCCATTACGTAGTCTACCCAACGCCTCGGCGGCGCCATCAGGCCCTTCTTTCCATAGTTTTTCCCACGGCAAACCTCGTGTTTTGGCCGTTAGTTCTTTGACTGTCTTCCCAGCCAATGCACTGTTTGGGGCAAGACTACATTAGCTCAACCGATTGGACCTCTTCAGAACTCAGATTTACGGATAGGACAATCGAAGGCGGGTCGGTCGTTACACTTCGGCAGTCAAGACCTTCGTAAGCAAATTCGATGCACCAAATATCTGTCTCCCCTTTTTGCAAACTTGCGCCAAGGCATACCCCATGGCCATAGCCTTGCGTTCGCATCATCCGTTCGGCAAGCTCAACAGCCAATTCAATTTTTGTAGTCGTACTCATATTCAGCTCCTTATTTATCGTCTCGTAGACGGATAATTCAGTGACCATTCTCTTTCAAGGTCGTTCAATTGATCCCAAATACGATTGCTTTTGAGACGGTCTAGCACCATTTGTTCGCGTTGCGCTGGGGTAAACTTGGTGTAGTAAGCGTCACCATACTTTTTGTAGTCGAGCATGTGAGAAAGCTCGTGCCGTACATTCAAACGGGTTGGGTTTTTCGGCAACGTCATTATACCACGCGCACCGTCAAAACTCCCGTTTATGCCCTCATGGAGATAGATGCCCCGGCGGTCGAGATACTTAACAAGAGCCGGGATTTTCTCGGCTGGGAACAATTCGCCGCCAAGTTGGCCGACTTCATCCATAAGGTCTACACTCGTTGGGGCAAGACTTTACTTACTAGTTGATGCCTCATCTTTCCAGTGGTAATCACACCCAATGCACTTGTCCGCAATATCGACATCTTTTTTGAGACCGAGAGGTCCCTGCGAATGTGAGCGAATGGCATCCGTATATTCTAAATACAACTCCTCACCTTCCTCTTTTAACTCATCCGCCCACAAACTAATTTCAAGGCATGTCGTACTGCAAATTCGCTTCCCCGCAATTGGGCATAGACGGTCTGATTCCGAATGGCAATACGCGCAAGTTGTTCGTAATTCACTGTTCAAAACTGTGGCCTTTGCTTTCCAATTACAGTTGTGATTATCGAGTCATTCGCCTTGGTCGTAACGATAGCTTTAGGTCCTTTTCGTACAATTGATTCAGCTCCTTGGCTCAATTTCGTACGGGGTACTCCTTCATCCAACGCTTGCAAAATTTTCTTAGCGGGTACGCCGCGATTCACAGCTTGTTCGATCGCATGAGGAGAAACTTGTTTTCCTCGAATCGTAATTGGCTGCCCGTTCCTTGTAATAACACGACCTGTTGAGTCGAATCCAGTCTTTTGGGCGTCAAGTCAAAAGAGCCAATTAGCCAGTCGTCGTCACACTTGTTATTTTATTTGCCCAGTCATAACCAGAGGTGATAGGCGGGAGGGGTTTCGATTCGGTCTCATATAGCTCAATCGTTTCTGCGACGATTTTACAAAGCTCAGCGAAAACCGCTTGTTCGTCTTCACCATGACATCCTCCGTAAAAGAGACCGGGGCAGCTGCCCACAAAGCAGTTGTCTTCCTCAGACCAT
>CALDYR010000160.1 GCA_937944405.1 uncultured Pirellulaceae bacterium | reverse complement strand
GCAGCAAAAATACGGAGCCTTTTAAAATTCTTGATTTAGTTTTTGTTAATGACCCAACGGAAGACTCCGGCCTTGGGGAGAACGATGCGGTCGAAGGAGCCCTGATGAAACCAAGACGTGGAAAAATCCTCAAGAAATCCTGAAAATGAAAACCGCGGTTTAAATAACTGAATCAAGCCTCTGTGACGCTAGGTAATCGACATTTTGAAGCCAGGCCAAAGGACACTGGTGTTGAAAAATCACCCCAGTCGCCGTAAGTTACCAGTTGCGATCTAGACACCGTGTCTAGGATCGCGATTATCAATTGTCGCGCAAAAAGGAGTCTGCGTGTGTTTGTTGCCGCAACTACGCAATGTTACCCTGACCTCAACTTAGATCAGGCTGTCGAAAAATTAGCTCATTTAGAGTTCTCGCACATCGAGATTGACGTTGCCGAAGACGGGCACCTCAAACCGTCGTTGATAATGGATGATTTCCAAACCGCTTATGACATTTGCATGTCGACCCGCCGGTTAATCGTCAGCGGACTGTATCTCAACATCACTGACCAAGGCCAACTGTATTTTGACACTTTTAAAAAGTGTTGTGAATTGGCCAAAGCAGCAAAAATTGTGACCCTCACAGTGCCCTCGGGAGAACACGGTACGCCCTTCAATGAAGAAGTTGAAAGGTACAAAGAACTCGTGAAAATCGCTGAAAAGCACGGTGTGCGCGTCGCGATGCGATCGGCCGTTGGTAACCTTTCGGCCGACACCGATACCGTCAGCGTGATTTGCGGACACGTCAAAGGCTTAGGCCTGTCGCTCGACCCTAGCCACTACATGCAGGGCGATCCCGAAACCACGGCGTACGAAAAATTGATCCAGTACGTGCACAACGTCTACTTACGCGATTCCACCGGCGAAAAACTACAAGTCATGGTCGGGCAAGGCGTCGTGGATTACGGACGTATCATCAATCAACTACGCCAAGTCAAATATAATCGGGCATTGTGCGTTGACATTCAGCCCACCGATGATCCCGACATTGATCACGACGGCGAACTCCGGAAACTACGATTGCTGTTGGAAAGCTTGGTGGTGGTTTAGCAAGTGGCGGTCTAAGGGGGCGGGGAGTCGGTTTCCTGTTTTCGGACGGGCGTTAATCTGGCGGACAGCAAAACGCTGTAATAGCAAAGTGCTGTGACAGCAGCCATCAAGGTAAAGATGGGGTGAACAGCGACGTTTTTCCGATTATCACAACTTTAACGAAAGGGCTGACCCTGCGGGCGTCGATATCTACTCCAACGGCGTTTTCTTGTTGCTCGCACGTGCGATCTTTCGAGAAAACATTTAACCATTGGACAGGACGATCGAAATGTTTTTCCCCCCAAAACGTCAGACGATCATTGCAGTGTTTGTTGCGATTGCCACCGTGGCTGTTTCAACCCAAGCAATGGCTTGGCAGAATTCAGAATTTGAACGCAGGGCAGCCGCAATGCAAGCGGCCCGGGCGCGCGGCGGTCAATCACCGGCAGCGTCATCTGCGCGCACCGCGCCGGTCGCGGCAACGCAGGCCGCGCCCCAAAGTATCCCAATCGCAGCCCATTCAATTGCGGTTCAACCGCGTGGTGTAAGTTCCCGCAAACGCGTTGCCGGTTCGGGCAGAAGAAACGTGCGGGTGGCTCAGGCAATCCAAGGTGGCGGTTCGGCGACCAAGAGTGTTCCCTTCAGCGGTGGCCAGATCATCAACGAAGGGCAGGTCTACCAAGGGCAGGTCTACGAAAATGTAATTTACGATGATTCGTACGTTCAAGGGCCTCACGTTGAAGGATCTTTTATCGACGAACCCTATATTGAAGATTCCTACGCCGAAGATTCCTACACCGAAACATCTTACTTCGAAGACGACAGTTGCAGCACCTGCTACAGCGACACCTGCGACGGTCGCTGTTACGGACGGCCGTTTTGGTTTGGAAGCGTCCGCCGCGCCCTTCAGTCCGGCGAATACTTTGGCGGAGCCACCAGTTTCCAGAGCCCGCTATTCACCGCCCCGGGCCAAACGCCACCTGTTGACGATGACCAGGTCGCCAGCGATTCCAGCTTTGGAGTTTTTGGTGGATTCAACTTAGGGGTTCCGCTTTACCAACTATCCGGCGGATTACTGTCGGGCCAGTTTGGTATCCGCAGCGTCACGTCGAATTTCAATGGAAACGAATTCTCAAGTGAGGACCGACGGCAGATCTTCGTCACCGCCGGCGTCTACCGTCGAGTCGATTACGGTTTACAGCTTGGTGTTGTGGCTGATATTTTTCACGAAGAATGGTTCACAGAAACGGATCTTGTTCAAATCCGAGGCGATATTAGTTGGGTGTATCCAGCCGGTCATACCTTTGGATTCCGTTTCGCGACCGGCGTGCAGGACGACGAAACCGAAGGGACCTTCAACGGGGAAGATTTCATCGATTTTTTCCAAGAGACCGAAGACAACTACCGATTTTACTATCGCCACTTGGCTTCCAGCGGCGGGTGGGGCGAAGTCTTCGTCGGATGGGGCGATGCGACGCAAACGATCGTCGGTGTCGATGTTGATCTGCCGGTCACCGACCGCATCTCATTCCAATCGGGTTTCACGGCCTACTTTAACGACGATGTCGTTTCCCCCACCAGCAACTTCCAAGGTGGAAATCTGAACGAAGCTTGGAACTTGTTTGTCGGCCTATCCTTCAAACCACATGGAAGAGGGTGGTACAAATCGTATGACCGTCCGCTGTTCTCGGTGGCTGATAATGGAACGCTGTTGGTTCGCCGTCAGTCTCCTGAAATTCAATAAACAAATCCTGTAGATCATCTCTCCAACACCAGTCCACCAAAGCGCTGGTGTTTTTCAATACGCTTCAACATTGCCACGTCGCACCGCGTGCCCCGGTTGACAGAACATCTAGGGGCAAGCATATTTTGCAATTTCAGTTTCTTCGTTCCGTGTTTTGTTTCTCTTTGTTTGGCCCTAGAAATCCGTTATGACGACCGCAGTTTATAAACGAGTGATCCTAAAACTTTCTGGCGAAAGCTTCAGCCCTTCGGGTGAACGTGGGATCAGCATGGGAGAAGTGGTTCACATTTCTCAGCAGATCTACGAGGCACAGAAACTCGGCTGCCAGATCGCTGTGGTTATCGGCGGTGGCAACATCCTGCGTGGCAGCCAATTCAAAGCCAAAAACGAAATCGTCGAAGAAGCCACCGCTCATTACATGGGCATGTTAGCGACGGTGATTAACGGGTTAGCACTCCAGGACGCGCTGGAGTCTGTTGGCTGCCAAACGCGTTTAATGAGCGCGATCAAAATGGATGGAGTTTGCGAAGCCTACGTTCGTCGGCGCGCCCATCGTCATTTGGAAAAAGGGCGTATCGTAATTTTAGCCGCTGGCACCGGCGGTCCATTTGTCACCACCGACACTGCGGCGGCGTTGCGGAGTATGGAACTGGGGGCAGATATTCTGATCAAGGCCACACGCGTGGACGGCATCTACAGTGAAGACCCAGAGAAAAATCCTCATGCGGTCATGTATTCAGATTTAAGTTTCCAAACCGCGGTTGAGAAAAATTTGCGGGTCATGGACTCCACTGCGATTTCGCACTGCATGGAACACAACATGCCGATCATCGTGTTCAACTTTCGCAAAGATGGCAACATCATCAAAGCGGTCACCGGCGAAAAGGTTGGAACGTTGGTTACCAATGGCGAATCCGGCGCTGTGTGACAATCAACGTCATCAACGTCAAAACGCAAATGTTCGCCATCAGGATAGGGACACAATCGCCGATTTTTCGATACTGGGACTGAGGATAAACGGCGTCCGGGCAGATCTTGCAAATGACATACTCTGCCTTTCGACGTTGAGTTTTCTGTTTGGGGACGCCCCATGGGTCGATGTGTGCTGAAAGCCCGGTATTGGCACAAACGAGCACAGGTTTGCGTAATTCTACGGCCCGGAAAACATTGCAGGCATAATGCAAATCCAAACAGGACGTCCCGAAAAACCAGCCGTCATTGGTGATGTTCAATAAAACGTCGGGTTCGTATTTTTGGGTCGCGATAGAGTTCAGTTGGTGCCGAATAAGATGCGGCACCGTCGATTCGAAGCAAACATTGGCCGCGATTTTCAAATTACCTGACACCATCAGTTCCGCTTTTTCCCCGGGGGTCAGCACGTTACGTGCGAAGGGCAAAACCTTCATCACTGCAGGGAAATACTCAATCACCGGGATGTATTCGCCGAACATCACGCGATGATGTTTGTCGTAGCGTCCAACCGGTTTGCCTTGGTCGTCGACCAAAACCGCAGAATTGAATACTTGTTTGTTGTCGACGTCAATAGTTGACGTCCCGATAATGCCTGGCACCGCAGTGAAGCGACCGCTTCCATGGGTCAGTTCGGCCCACATCTCTTTTAGGTTCGCCTGGGATATCAGCGCGCTTTCATTCCGCCTGTCGTCGGAGATATAGTTTCCGTAGGGATAACTGGACTCCGGCCATACAATCAGGTCGATCGAATCGTCGGCCCGCCGCGCGGCCCAATTAATTTCGCGCAGGTGTTTGAGTTCGTCTAACACTTGAGATTCGGTTTTCTGAGCCAGAATCGTATCGATCGAGGTTTGGATCAGCGCGACGGTGACGTTGTCACGATTGTTGGTTTTGTCTTGTTGCGATAACCTCACCGCACCGTACCCCGCCACCAGTCCCAAAACCAAGACACTACCTAAGCCGCCCACCCAGCGTTTGCGGGTGTTTCGATCAACGGGAATCGCCAACGCACAGGCTGTCGCAAACGCCGTCATCGCAAACGTTACAGTGTAGGCGCCGGAGAGATCGGCGATCTGAATCATCATTGGGTTGGCGTACTGTGAATGCGATAACCCGACCATGCCAAACCCCGTTAAGAAGTTCATGCGGATCCACTCCAGTCCCGTCCAAGCGACGGGAACTGCCACCATGGCGGGAATTTTCCAACGCCAAATCAAGGTGCGCGCTACAACCAGCGTCAGCGGCGTGTAGATGGCCAAGTATGCCGAGAGCGCGAACCATCCGACAATCAAGATAGGATGCGGAAAAGGGATGAAATAGAACGTCGCCAACCAAAACATCAGGCTCGTCCACCAGACCTTCCAAAGGGGGCGGCGGTACTGCCAAGACGGGCTGATCACCAGTAACAGCATCGGAGCAGGTGCCACCCACGCTAACCAGAACAGCCCAACCGGCGGAAATGCCAGCCACAGCAACAAATTGCTGACGCAGGTCAAACCGAACGGACCCGCAATCTTTCGTTTCCAATCCCAACCCAAGATTGAGGCAGCAGGAACAGTGTCCTCGGTGCCAATGGAGATCGGGGAATCGGTTGAGGGGTGGTTCTGTTTCATTAGGTAATAAAAAGCGGCAGACCAAATGTTCGTCTAAGGTGGATCTGTCGGAAGCAAGAATCTGCTGGAAAGTGAAATTTTTTGAAACGGGTAAACTGGAAGGCAATCATGTTAGGGTTTGTTTTCAAGTAACGCCATGCGGTCACCGGACTGTGCGGCGGTGATGTGTCGTTGATGATGCGCGACAGGATCGAGAGGATGAAGCGCATCGCGCGAAACCGAGCTGGCAAATAAATCGGAGCAAATAAGATGAATCAAATAAGTCGGAATATATTTTCGAAAGCGGCCCCCTTGTTTTGACATTCGTTATTAAAACGCTTACGTTAAAGCCCACACTCACGGCGCAACCGGTAACGCGCGACGCTTTGTCATACTTGAAAGAATAGAAGTTGAACATGAAGAACGCTGTAGCACTGATTTTGGGCGGAGGGCGCGGTACTCGTTTGGCTCCGTTGACTTCGATTCGAAGTAAACCTGCGGTTCCGGTGGCGGGCAAGTATCGCCTGATTGATATCCCAATTTCCAACTGCCTCAACAGCGATATCAATAAGATCTACGTGCTGACTCAGTTTCTTTCGGTATCGCTGCACAGCCACATCCGCAGCAGTTACTCCTTTGACAAATTCAGCGGTGGTTTTGTTGAACTTTTAGCCGCTCAAGAGACCGCCAATAACGGCACTGACTGGTACCAAGGAACCGCCGACGCGGTGCGTAAGAATCTGATCTATTTTGATCAACCGGACATCGACTACGTGGTGATTCTTTCGGGCGACCAGTTATACCGGATGGATTATCAGGATCTGATTCGAACTCACATCACTACCAAAGCCGACGTGACGATCTCTTGCATGCCCGTCAGTCGCGCCGACGCAAAAGGGTTCGGCGTCATGCAGCTGGATGATTCGGGGCGCGTGACGGGCTTTGTGGAAAAACCGCAAACCGACGCCGAAATAGATCAAGTGCGCACCGACCCCGACTGGATTGCGTCCCGAGGCATCGACGGCAAAGGCCGAGACTGTTTGGCGAGCATGGGCATTTATGTTTTTGGCAAACAGTTGCTGATCGATATTCTGTCCAATTCAGACTTCACAGATTTCGGCAAAGAGGTATTTCCTCAGACGATCGAAACCCACAACGTGCAGACCCACCTGTTCGATGGTTATTGGGAAGACATTGGAACAATCAGGTCGTTTTACGAAGCGAACCTCAATTTGGCGTCGCCGGATGCTGAATTTGAATTGATTTCATCCAAGCATCCCATCTACACCCGTTCCCGTTTCCTTCCTCCAACACAAATGTCTGGAGCCCGTATCAAGAACAGCTTAATCGCCGACGGATGCCAAATTGGCGAAGGGGCGGTGATCGAAAACAGCATCATTGGCCTGCGGACGATCGTCGGCAAGAACGTGACGATTAAAAATTCAATCATCATGGGCGCCGCCGACTACGAACGTCAGGACAACACGGGAGTTGCTTTAGGTATCGACGAAGACACACTGATCGACGGCGCGATCATCGATCTTGATTGCCGAATCGGAAAAAACGTGAAAATTATCGGCAACGCCGATCAGGCCGATACCGATGTCCAACACCCCATCTGCGTAGTGCGCGACGGCATCCCCATCATCATCAAAAAAACGTTACTGGAAGATGGCTGGAATCTCAACGATGCAGATTTACCCAAAGCATAGCGCGGAAACGGTTCGCCGTTGAACGCGCGTTTAACGGTGGGGCAATGTGAAAACTAAAAATTTCCCATTGAGTCAAACGAGCTTCAAATTTACCCATAGTTTTTAAAAAAGCCGACAAAAGTCGTATCAGAACTCCATTGAGGATCATCTACGATGGGCGCATCTATAAACGAACAAACTATCGCCAAATCCTCAATACCATCGAAAAATTTAAAACGCTCAAATCCCATGAGCTTGAGTGACTGTTGCGGGGGGATAGGATTGCCGGTTAATCGCCGCCCCCGGCGAAAACGGGGGGGCGCAGTAGGGGAAAATTTTCAATTGTGCAATCGATAGGTTTGCTGCTTCTATGAAACGTTATCAAGCTTTACTTCGCGATACGTGGTGGCTGTGGTTGCTGATATTTGGCGGTGGATTACTGGCCGGGACGTTGGTGCACTTTTCGTTTTTTTCTGCTTTCCCGATCGGTGTTTTTACGTTCTTTTATTTCGGTTTGATGCGGTACGATAAACAGGGCAATCCGACCGAAGGTTTCGGCGAACAGTAAGCCGCAGTGCTTTGTCAAAGCTAATTTTTGGATGAGCCGTTTTGGTAATAGCCACGGTTGAACATGCAATAACCGTGGCTATCGCCAAAACGGCTAACCCTAAAATCCAATGCTGACACTCCACTAGCCAACGAATTTTTCTGCGAAAGACGAACTTAGGTGGATTCGTTTTTCTTGATTTTTCCGGAATTGTTATTTGCGATTTCAGCAAACAGTTCTTTTACCACGGACTGAAAATTGGGGTAAACCGATTGATGATAAATTGAGCCTTCACCATGAGTGGCCATCAATCGGCGATGAGCGATGCCAAGATTGTGATACGGAATGCCGGGAAACAAATGGTGTAGTGCATGGTACCGCAACCCCAAGGGGCACCAGAGTTCAGTCCACCAACTGCCAGTGATGTTGGTGGAATCCTGAAATTGTGCCAAGTGTGAAATGGGTTTTCCGCCATTGCGGTAACGATGGGCGGCGAGGGTCCGAAGGTGGTTGATCGTCAGCACCGTCATTGCCAGCAACAGAATTTTCGGCAACCGAATCATGGGCATGATTCCCGCCAAAACCAATAGAAGCATAACAACAGCGCGGAACCAAGTAAATAGCTCCCAAAAGGTGTCCTCGCGGGTGTGTTGGAAGGGTTTCTTATGGTTTGTGTATTTAAAGTTAATCACTAAGGAACTGGCGTTGGCCAGGGTCCAAGCCCGTAGCTTGGGATGCAGAAAAGAAATCGGTGTCCAAATTAGATATCTCAAAAACACCAGCATCGGTTGCAATACGATCTGCGTCATGTAGATGAACACTTGCCAAATTCTGCCTTGGGCAAATGGGAGGTACTCCCCGTCGTGTTCGGTGCCGTAGTGCTGGCTGCTGTGGTGGTGAAGGTGGCTTTGATAGGTGAAGGTGGGGACCATCATCGGCACGCCGGCAAAGAAATTCCAAAATCGCCGGAACGTGGTGGTTTCCTTTTTGGGGAGGTGAACGATTTCGTGAATAAACATGGACGCCCGATACATCGTCACGACCGAAATGGTAAACGCCCCCCAGCCGATCAAGCTGGTTAAATTGGAAGCCAAATAGATTGATGCGGCAACGTAAGCGACGGTAACCGAAATTATAAAGTCGATCCAGAAAATGGAGGCTTGGGGTTCGAACAGGTCCGCACAAGCGCGCTTCGATTGCAGATAGAAATCGCGCTGAGATTGAGACGACGGGGCAGCGTTGGGAGACTGCTTGGATGATTGGACTACAGAATCCAAAAACTTGTCGCGGTGCGTGTTCATGGGGGGAAAGTTGATTAAGACTACAAAAACATTCGACGCTCAGGATTTGCAACGGTATTGGTAAAACCCGCTCTCTATTTAAATCATGCTCTACGCTATTTGAATTTTCAACCAAATTTTTTTTGAAGTCAGAATGTTACGATTAAAGGTTTTTTAAACGCGACAGAAGCAGTGAATTGGGAGACAGTTTTGCGCGCTCAGCGACGTTAGAGGGTTGTAGATTGTTAAGCTTGGGGGATGGGCAACGCGGCGCGGTGACCGATAGTGACGCGACATCGGGAATCAGATCGGCGGCGACGATTTTGGTTTCGCGGTGCCCCGCGGTCACGACGAGTATTTCACGACGAGAATAATTCCAGCAACGGCAATGAGTGTTCCGATCAATGCGCGTGCCGAGAGACGGCGTCGGTCATAGATCCAGATGATCGGAATCGCAAACAACGGGCAGGTGGAAAGTAATGTCTGTGCGATAGCGACGTCCGAGTTTTTATAGGCGACCTGACATAGCCAAATTCCCATCCAGGTTCCAATGACCGTTGCAGGGAAAAGCAGTTTGATTACGTGCCAACGAAGGATACTGCGTACGGTCGTTAAGAGTTTTCCCGAAATGCTGTAGTAGACAAACAGCACCACCATCCCGACGGTGACGCGATAGATCGCGGCTTCAAGACCGCTGCAGTCTTGCGATCCGACGCGCGAGAGCACGCCACCGACGGATTGGCAGAGTGCTCCGGCAATTCCGAACCAGATACCGGCCGCAATCTTCCCGGGGTAGAGATTAGGCGCTTCTTGAGTGGCGGCACCGTCGGTCAGCACGATAAATAACCCTGCTATCGTCAGTAAGATACCGGCGACCACGATCAAGAGTAGTTGTTCTTTTAGATACACGCGTCCCAACAGGACGGAGAAGACGGGGCTGGTGGTGGCGATCATCAATGCGATACGCGGGCCTAAAATTTGGAGGCTGCGAAGAAAAAAAGTGTCGCCAATGGCCACCCCAATTAGCCCGCTGATGACCAAAAAAACAATCGAAGACGGCGATGCGGTAAACGCCAATTGATCGGTGAAAGAGGTTAGCACCGCAAGATGGGCCAACATCAGCAGCAGCCCAAACACGTTTTTACTGAGGTTCATCGCCCCCGCAGAAAGCTTCACTTCACGCCAGAGAAGACTTGACGTTGACCATAAGAAAGCAGCGGTCAGTGCCGCAACTTCGCCGATTCCAAACATAAGTTGGCAGCCGAATTAAAAAGATAGCCGGTCGATAAAAAGCGCTAACGGTTTCTGCGCGATGACCACTGTGAACCGTCGATCGTTGGCGGCACCGGCAGTTCCAGATTTTCCGGTTCGCCCACGCCAACGGTTTGGGCGGGTTGAGGAAGTTCACCCACCACGACTTCTTTTTTCAATTGTTGGCCGTTGCGGATTAAAACGACTTCGATTCTGCTGTTGGGTTCCGACATTTCTGCTAACTGGTAAAGGGTGTTGTATCGCCGAATCGCTTTTCCATCCCATGAACGGATGACGTCCCCGCCTCGGATTCCCGCGATATCAGCAGGCGAGTTGGCCATCACACCCTCCAGCATCGCTCCGTCGAGGTCCGGCAGCGACAGATGCGCCGCCAGGCGGTGGCTGACCTCTCGCGGGTGTACGCCGAGATACCCTCTTACCACTTTTCCGTTTTCGATCAGTTGCCTGTATACGAACTGGGCCGTGGAACTGGGGACCGCGAAGCTGATCCCTTGAAAGCTTTCGCCGTAGATTGACGTATTGATTCCAATTACGTCTCCATTGGCGTCAACCAGCGGACCGCCGCTGTTACCGGGGTTTACCGCGGCATCGGTTTGCAGCAGGTTTTGTTTACGAGTTTTGTCGCCGGGGCGATTTTTACCGCTGAGAATTCCAGAGGTCACCGTTTGTTCATAACGATAGGGGCTCCCGATCGCCCACACGATCGAACCGACGCTCGCTTGGTCGCTGTCCCCCCATTGCGCGGGAACGAGATTGCTGGCGCTAATTTTTAGTACTGCGAGGTCGCTGAATATGTCAATCCCGACTAGGTCAGCTTGATAGCGACTGCGGTCGTGCAATTGAACTTGGCATGACGAGGCCTCTTCCAGCACGTGCGCGTTGGTGATGATGTAGCCTTCTTCGGACATGATCACGCCCGACCCAAAACCCGTTAAGTGACTACCGGGACGACCGCCAGAGATTTGCTTGATGGCGTTAATGCTGACGACGCTGGGCCGGACCTTATGGGCGACTAACTGAAATGCTTTGGATACTTGTTCTAAGGGGTGGTCTTTTAGTAGGTGCACCGCGTTTTCATATTCGGCTCTGACACGTCCGCGGGTGGCGGCGAAGTTATACTCTTCGACCAATCGCGGCCCAATCAGCCAAGCCGCCAGCAGCAATACCGTTGAAGTGAAAAGCGTGTACGCCGGCCACAGCGACCCTTGGTCATTTGATTGCAAGTTTTTTTTGCGTTGTTCATTATCCTCGATGCGACGCATCGCTGCTGCGGACCGCCGTGATTGAATCGATTCAGCTTCTGGCGATGATGCGTTTGAGACGCGTAACGATTTCGATTCGCCAGCGTTCGCGGTTTCGGGGGATGGTTCGGCGGTGTGCTGTGCCCCAGCGCTGCGTCGAGTGATTTGTAAATCAGCCGACGGCGACTCTGAAAACGGAGGTCTCAAGTTTGACGGATCGATCGCCATAGATAATCCTAGAGGAGTTCGAGTGGACAACTTCATTGTACCCGATTATCCAACGCTTCAAATCCGAATATCATTCAAAACGAAGACATTGATGAAGTGTGAAATTCAGCAAAACGACGTCTCTTGGCCGCAGTTTTACCATCGCCAGTGGTTTACAATCAGCACTGCTGGTTCATCTAAAAAATAAAGGGAATAACTTGAAAGTGATTTGCTTCACGGCGGCGGTTCTGCTGCTTTTGGGGGATGTTTTTAACTCCGTGCCTGCTGGTTTGTACGCCCAGAATTCGCGTTCGAGCGACAATGAACCGCTGCAAATGGTGGGAACGCTGAAAGAAAAAAGCATTTCGGAAAGCAGCGGTCTAGCAGTCTCCCACTTTATTGATGATGCGTTTTGGACGCTCAATGATTCAGGCAATCCGAGCGCAGTTTTTCTTTTTGGCGACCACGGACAGACGCTCGCTCGTTGTGACTTAGGGGATGCGCAAAACAGAGACTGGGAAGCCATGTCCAGTTTCCAACGTGCTGGCAAACGCTATCTCTTAATCGCTGACGTTGGCGATAATAACGCGCAAAGAGAGCGGTGTGAGTTGTATTTTTTTGAAGAACCGGAATTCAAACCCCGGAAAGAAAAACACTTTTCCAAAACGCTCAAAACGCAAAAAATTGAATTTCAATATCAGGACGGGCCGCGCGATTGCGAAGCCGTAGCGTGTGAACCGGATGGATCTGCGATTTATCTGATCGAGAAAATTTTTTTACAAACGGCCAAAAGAGAACAACCGGGCGTTTACAAACTGACCATCCCCTATAGCGAATCACCCGCCCAAACAACCAAAAGTGCTTCAACCAAAAGTGCTTCAACCAGAAGTGCTGTAACCCAAAATGCTGTGCCTAAAGATGGACTGCAAATCGCAAGACGTATCGCGGAGTTTCCATTCCGCGGCGTCACCGGTATGTCGATTGCGCCCGACGGCAAGCGTTTGGCCGTCCGCAACTACCTCAATGCTCACCTGTTGGAACGCACCGCAACCGATGGAAAGCTGCCTTCTTGGGAAGAGACGTTTAAGAATGCCAAGCCCAAAGTAATTTCGATGCCGTTGCAGATCCAGGGCGAAGCGATTTGCTTTACGCGCGACAGCAACTATTTAATCGTGACCAGCGAAATGGCACGGCAGCCAATTTGGAAAGTACGTATCCCGACGCCGTGACACCGGTCGCAGGATGCGGCAAGTGCGCTTTACCGGGGCAAGCCCCCAATACCACTACCCTCTCGTTCCCTCAGGACCATTCGATGGACGATCTTAAACGCCACTTAGATTGGATTGATGAAAAACAAGACGAAATGATCGATGCGATCGTCGATCTATGTAACATCAATTCGCACACCGTTAATTTGCCGGGATTGGCATTGGTGAAAGAGAAGTTGGTCGGTTACTTTGCGTCCCTTGGTGGGGAGCTTCGACTGGTTGAGACCGATCCTTTGGTCTCGATTGACGACGATGGGAAAAGCTTCAGTCTACCTTTGGGGGAAATTATCCACATTGAAAAACACCCCAATGCAGCCAGGAAAATCATGCTTTGCATTCACATGGACACAGTCTATTCGGTGGATGATGAATTTCAAAAGTGTCAACTGACCACCGGTGGGCAGCTCAACGGCCCGGGAGTGGCGGACGCAAAGGGGGGGCTGATTGTGATGCTCTACGCCTTGAAAGCGCTCGAACAAAGCCCTTTGGCAGGGACAGTGGGGTGGGAAGTGATCATCAATCCTGACGAAGAGATCGGCTCCCCAGGCAGCGCGAACTTCATCCGGGCCCGCGCGGCGGGGTGCGATTTTGGACTACTGTTCGAACCGGCGTTGCCCGGCGGTCATTTAGTTTCGTGGCGGAAAGGTTCTGGTAATTTCACTTTCATCGTGCGCGGAAAATCGGCTCACGCCGGACGAGATTTTTCTCAAGGAAGAAACGCCATCGCAGCTTTGGCCAGACTATTAGATGAAATTGATCGGCTCAACGGTGAGCCAGATGTGATTTTTAACATCGGTCGAATTTCTGGGGGTGGCGCCTTGAACATGGTTCCTGATTTGGCCGTTGGACGGGTCAATGTGCGAGTGAAAGATTTAGAAGAACAAAACGGAGTAGAAATCGATTTGATAGATTTGGTGAAAAAATATAATCAACTCGATGGCATCGAAGTCGAAATGCACGGGCGGTTTACATCCCCGCCCAAACCTATTGACCCGGCCACCGAAATAATCCAGCAACGAATTATTCGATGCGGCCAAGCCCTCGGAATGTCTCTTGAATTCCAAGGAACCGGCGGGGCTAGCGACGGAAATAAATTTGCCGCCGCCGGGCTTGCCAACGTGGATTCCATGGGCCCCTGTGGAGGGCATATCCACAGCGGCAACGAATTCCTTATTCCAGAAAGCTTGATTCCGCGGACCAAATTAGCAGCGTTAGTGATGCTCTGTTATGCGGCCGAAAGTGCTTCCAGAAATTCCTAAGGGATGATTGACGCCCACGGCGAATTGCTTCGAGTTTTTTTTCTGATTTTGTTATGGAACGTACGCTCTAAGAGAGGCACGTTACCGCAAACACGGGTTGACTGTTGGAGTGAATTGTTTTGCGTGAGGTTCTGCTGCACCCTATCTCCTCGGGCGTTGATTTTATGGGGCCGGTTCTAACGGCATCTCTCAGTTTTAGGCGACCGTTGCTGAGGATATGAGTTTGCGACGACAAAACAGCTTTCGCTTGCTCTGAGGCATGAATTTGAATTGTAGTTGTTTGCATCGAAACCAAGGACGTCTTGAATTCGGGCATGGCGCCAAATGAATTTCAACTCCAGAAAATGAATTTCAACTCCAGCTCCCGTTTATGTCGATGCAAACTGGATTTTTCCGATCATTGCGTAAGGCGGAAACGATCGCTGCAATTCTCTTGCCGGTGACCGTTTTCTCAGTGATCACTTTCCATAGTGTCCAACGCGCAATCAAGATCGAAGCTGGTTTAAGCGATTGGCGGACGGGCACGTCTGATGATCGGAAATGTGGAGGGACGTCTGCGGTCAAAGATCTTTCGACCGAAGACCAACTGAAATTCTCCTATCGAACGGAAGGTTCTGGTCGTAAAGCTTACGCTACGTTTTGTTGATGCCTGAAACCGGAGGGCAGACCATCGACTTGGATTGGTTTGAAAAGGTCACGATCATGGCCCACGCAGAAGGCCTCCAGCCTCAACCATCTCTTTTGCAGTTTCGCGATCGCGTTTAACACCGTTGCGACGCCAGCGATTGTTCACCAAGAAAATACAACAAAGCTTTCTTGGAACTCACCAGTCAACGGCAGACCATTTCAATCCCGCGCGAAAGCTTTCTTGTTCCCAGTTGGTGGATCGCAGAGGTGGCTTTGGAGGGCGCGTCATTGGTCTTATTGGCGATCGTTGTGACCGACGTTTAACGCGCCGCCAAATCTGCATCTGCCTCTGACGGCGCGGCGCGTAGATGGTCGAAGTACATCTTCCCAACAAAGACCGCACGAAACGCCATAGAGGCAAAAGCACCCGTCACAAAACTGATCGCAGCGGTGCTGAGGTCGGGAACAGCGAATGAAAAATTTATCACGACGGACACGGTCATACCGACCGCTGCGGCATAAAAACAATAGAAGGGTTTGTCCGCTGCAAGGATGCAGCACGTCAAGAGAAAACTTAGCCCGAAACAGGGCAGAGATAGGCTTAAGATGAACGTGATCGTGTTACTGCCTCCGTTGTGGTTGATGAAGTACCTGTCGTAATTGTCTCCAAAAGCCAACGTTGTCAGTGACTGGCCAAGGAAAAATAAACCGGCTGAAAAAACGGCCAGTACCAACACCACAAATCCGCTGTAAGACAACAGGATCGGAAACATTCCTTTCCAACCCTGTTTGTTGAATACCTTGGCTACTTGTGGGGCGAAGACACTAGATACACCCAGCAAAAATGGATTGGCCAAAAACACGATCGTGAGACAGGCCGAATAAACACCCGCACCAACCTCCCCGATTCTCGAAATCAAAAACCATTGGGAAAAGTACATC
The DNA here is from genome assembly GCA_937944405.1 of uncultured Pirellulaceae bacterium. GTDB lineage: Bacteria > Planctomycetota > Planctomycetia > Pirellulales > Pirellulaceae > Mariniblastus. The sequence continues at coordinate 1,803 of CALDYR010000160.1, read as the reverse complement.
ATGGCCACGGAACAAACATTTTCCCCGGCGATCCACTTCCCGTAGCGGAAATTGTCAGCCGCTTGTTCGACGACGCCCGTTTTTGTCAGCGCAAACGAATGTCCAAAATAGCGCCACCAGGCGCTCAAACAAATCAGATTGGCGATCAAAGTGACGCCCAACACGGTCGCAGCGCTCACCCACGCAAAATAGATCAACATCACCGTTAGCAGCAGAAAACAGGCCGCAAACCCTAACTCAAGCACTGTCGCTTGACGAACTTGTAGATTCGCAAACATCCAGCGACGGGAAAACTCTTTGATAATTTGAACCGGCAGCAACATGGTCAGCCCGATGATCGCCCACAAAAACCCTTCTGCGATGCCGGTGAATTTGTACTGGTACCAAGTCCCTACTGACATCACCGCCAGCGTGAGGGTTGAAAAGCAAATCGACAAAAACAGCATCTTCCCCGCGAATTTTCGTTCACCGGTTTTCTTTTCCCGATGATTGAAAAATGTCAGCGGCGTTGTCACAAACGCTTCGTGAAGCGCGAGGGCCAACAACATGATTCCAAACGCGGCGTCGTAATAGGCGAGATCCGATTCGGACCCGTAGCCGATCTCACCGGAACCGAATCGACCGCCAACCACCATTTTTGAAAAGAAACGCGTAATGCTGAGCACCCCTTGTCCGGCCAGCGCCCAAAACACGGCCCAAGGTACACGAGCGAGTATTTTTGACCAGAGCGGGGGGGGGGGATTGGCGGGAGGGTCAATGATGGTAGCGTCCTTCAGATGACCCAGTCAAACGGATCGCAAAAATGGCCGGCGGCAATTCGGGTATTCAGTAATGGGGCTCAATATAATCGCGTTCCTACTTTTTGATGTCTGACAAAATACAAAAATTTACGTATTCCGTCCGACGATGGCTAACCGGCACGATCTGTGAGTCGAAATATCCACTTACAGTCGGTAGAAATCGACCGCGTTCTGCCCTAGGATTTTGGCGCTTTGGGATTCCGAAACCCCGCCAATACAATCTACCAGTGCATCAAAAACCTCGGTGTAGCTGGCCGCCAGTTCACACACTGGCCAGTCGCTGCCGAACATGCAGCGGTCTGGTCCGAACGCTTCAAGTGCCGTTTCGACGTACGGTTTTAAATCGGCCGGTTTCCATTTTTCCCAATCGGCTTCGGTAACCATGCCCGAAAGTTTGCAATAAACATTTTCGCATTCCGCAGCGGCGACGAAATGTTCGCGCCAACGGTCGGTAATGCCCTGCTTGATATAGGGTTTGGCCAAGTGGTCGATCACTAAACGCAGGTTGGGAAATCGCCTGGCTACCGTTTGTGCGTGCTTAATGTGCTTCACGTAGAACAATAAATCAAACGCAACGTCGTATTGTTGAAGTAACGCTAAACCGCGCGATACATCGTCGCGGATAATATAGTCGTCATCGGGTTCGTCTTGTGTGATGTGACGTGCGCCCACAAACTTCGGGTGTGATTTATACTTTTCGATTTGCGATTCACAATCCACTCCTGCCAGATCGACCCAACCTACGACCCCCGCCAACCAATCATGTTGGTTGGCTAATTCCAACGCCCAATCGTTTTCTAAGGTGCTGTGTTGGGTTTGTACGAACACCGTTTTGTCGACGCCGGCTGTTTTTATCAGCGGTTCTAAATCGGCGGGCAGAAAATTGCGACAAATTTTCTCCAACCCTTCATTCTCCTGCCACAGATGATCAAATCCGTCCATTTGTCGGTCCCAGAAATGATGATGAGCGTCCACAATTATCGACATAGATGTGCCTTTGGAT
>CALDYR010000159.1 GCA_937944405.1 uncultured Pirellulaceae bacterium | reverse complement strand
ATTGCTCCAATACGGCTACGAAAGCGATCCCTACTGGTTTAAGTCCTTGCCCAAAGAGCTCGATTGGAAAAACGACGCCGGACAGTAACTGCCGGGGCTGCGCAAATCCAATCGCTCGGTAACAAATTGCGATCTATTGTGTTGCTATCATCACCTGGGGTAACCGACCCTGTGACCTAATGCTTTGTCAACTTTGGGTTCTTCTGATCCGCCTCCAGATCCGCGGCTTGGACAGTTGCCCAGTTTGCTCACGCTGACCTCAATGCTGGCCAATGCAGCTAACCCTAAATTCAGCGGTGGCAAACCACTATTATTTCGATTTGGCTCTCTTCGACCTTCTCGGCCTCACCTCGCTTTGCCTCACCTCGTTTTCCATTCGGCACTCACGGTGCCGGAAATCACGAGCCTCAGCACGAACCGCCGAAAAACCCGCCACCAAAGTTGGGCTGGTAATTGAATTCGCCATTGGATGGTGCTGGCCCAATTGGAGAGAATCGACTGAAGGGCGTATTGACCGGCGGTGATTGCTGACCAAAGACTCCTTGCCCACTAGCGGCTCCACCACCGTAACCAGCAAAATCACTGGCCGATCCGGTGTCGACGGCGTTCCCGAGGTTGGATTGTCCCAATCCCGATCGTTGCCCTTGGAAGTAGGCTTGATATGGCGTTGCCGTTTGGCGAAACGCTTGATGCGGTTGTAGTGCCCCTGAAGAAGCACACCCAGAACTACCCGCCAAGAGAATAATACCAGCGCAGCCAAGGCCACACCGCAAAACGCACGAACGCAACCCCTTAGAAGATAAATCAATCAGTTTCACGGAAACTCTCAAATTCGATACAACAGAAGACACAGGCTGAAACGTGTTACGAAACGATTCCTACAATTGTTCCCGATGAATAAATTCTTTCATTGAAAATCTCGAGCGCCCGGCCCAAAAAAGGTCAAGCGTATTAACGCTTTTATCGGTGACGCACCTTTGGCCCAACATCACCTTTGTTCGCGCTTCACGGATGACTGATTGAATATGACGAATAAGAAAAATCGTTGCTCATGATCCAATTCGTCGCGACCGGAACCTTTTGTCAGCCGGTTAACGGACACTGACCGTTGGACGATAGCAGTGGTACTTCTCAACATCCAGCGTCGCACTGATCAATCATCAGACCGCTGATTCCAGCTATCAGGTCCCCCGGCGAATTCGAAATGCAACTAAAGTCAGAAACTCAATTTCCGTCCCCGGACCAACGAATCGTTTCGTATTGGAAGCTTGGGAGGGCTGTGACCGCTGGGCGTTGGTACCAAATCTTTCGCGCCAAACCGAAATCGTTGGGCGACCAATCGCCATTCGACTACGTCATTAAAATGGTCAACCCCCATCTTAAATCGGCGCAGCTGCAATTTGCGTTAGACCGTTTGGGGCGCGAGGCAATCGCGACCGAGCAAATCGGTCACAGTAACGTCATCCGGTTGCTTGACGCTGAATTGGACAGAGCTCCATTTTTCTTGGTCCAGCCGTGGATGCCGGGCAGCAGTTTCGATCGCTTTCAATCCACCACAACACAAACAACGCTCAATCGGTTGATTTGGGTGGCAAGACAGGTCGCCGAAGCGATCTATGCAGGACACGAGAAGGGGCGGGTTCACCTGGGTCTGGACCCGTCCCATGTTTTACTTGGACGCACCGGCCGGGTGACGATGATCGGTTGGTCCCAGTCCCACCCGGTAGGCGAATTGGCGTGGATGCCGCACGACCAATTGCAACTGGCCATGTACACCGCGCCGGAATGCTTTCAAACCAGCTACCGTGCCGACTTCGCCAGTGACGTCTATTCTTTAGGTGCCTTCATCTATAAAGCCCTCAGTCAAAAGGCTCCCAACGTCGGGCAAACGGTCAAATCCATCGCCGAAGCAGCCACCAATTCGGCCGCGGTTGACCTGATGATCAGACAGCCGCTGTGCCCGCCGGCTCTGTTTCGTTTAGTCAGAAAAATGCTGGACAAAAACCCTGCTAAACGCCCGACGATGCGGTCGGCGCTGGAATCGTTGATCGCGATCGAGATCGAACATCTTTGCGACCCCACCCTGATCGCGCTTTGATCGCGCTTTGATCGCGCTTTGACTCCAACCGACCAACGGTTGTTCTGAATCGAGATTCCGACCAGGCCCGCCGAGGCTCCCTCAGCGCAGACTCATTCTTCAGCCCAACATCCTCGCACTGCCCAACATCGTTCTGTCGATCTCTTCTCCGCCTAGGGCCGGTCGGCGGCGGTCTCCACAACGCAATAGAATTACAATTTTTAACCGCGTTCGGAAGTTTCGGCTAAATCAAGGGCCGCATCCAATCGCCGAAGACGCGGTACATGCCGAAAGATGGTTCACCATCAATGTCAGCGCTGCCGAAGGGGCGTTTGAAAAAAAGCGAAAACGTGGCCGGTTTAAACCGGCCTGTTATTGGGGCACCGTAATCACACTGCCGGCAACCCGTTTCGGATCTCCCAATCTATGATTGGCAATCTTTGGCAATGATTCGTCGGGCAATCAACCCAACCCTCCCGTGGGTTAACTGGCTTGGGCGACAGCAAAGGGGTTAGGCAGGCGACTCATATCGTCTTGCTCAAATTCCAAATCGACGACCAGACCAGCGACGATCGAATCGGCGGATTGCGTTTGGTTCGAATTAGAATTTGATTCGATTCCGTAAGGGGCAAGTTCCCCACGCAGAATTTTAACATCGTCAGGAGCCTCAACGCCGATGCGAACCGTGTTTCCGCTGATCTTCAAGACTTGGATCTTGACGTTGTCCCCGATGACGATCGATTGATTTTGTTTTCGAGATAGAACTAACATAGCATATTCCTTTGCGGATAGGTGTCTTGGGAAACCGAAGTGGCTTTCCTTCGCTACTTCAATCATCGCGTCCCGGTGTGACGCCTTTGGTCACTCTTAAATTACTTTTGTGAGAAATTCAGTTTCACCGCGATCATTCGCTAGCAAGGTTGTTAAAGTTTGCCGGCAGTCAATCTTTTCGAGCGGTTTTGTATGGATTGTTCCGATTATTCCTCTGCAATCGCATTCTCGCCTGCGGTGTTACTCGCAAAAACGCAGTGCATTTCATTACAAAACTAATTCAGGAGCGACCCATGCTTCGATGGAAAACCCCGTCTGCCATCTGTGCCATCATGATTTCCGCGTCCCCGTTGCCATCCATGGCGCAGCAAATCGTGGAACCCGCACCGCGCAAATCCGCCTTCCATCAGCCCGTCCTTCCCACCAGACCATCGAAACCAATGCTCCACGCGACTAACGTTCCGCTGGCGCCGCTGGTCACGCCCGAACAAGCCCTTGCCGCAAATCCGAATCTACGGCCACCATCGGGGAGGAAGCCCGCCATCCGCACCGCGGCACTGAGCCCATCGGCTTCCATGCCTCCGATTTTTTCCAAAAAGAATCCGATCGCTGTGGCTCAGCGATCCGTTCGTCGCCATTCGCCGGCGCGTACCGCTGAACGGGCCGTGTCACCGGAGATCATCATTCGCCCCCCGTTCGTCCAACCCCACAACCCTAACCTCTACCTGTTCGTAATCGAAAACGCCGGTAGCGTTGACGCGACCGCAGCGTCAATTGATTTGTATGTGCCCCAAGACGTCGTCATTAACAAGGTCGTTCCCGCCACCGCGACCCACACCGCGCAACGGGTACACGTGCGGTTGTTAAATTTAAAAGCGGGTTCGAAATCAATCGTCGAAGTCGAAGTGAGCCCCACGACCGAGGTCGTAGAATTTCAAACGCGGATGTCACTAGAATCGGTGCATCAATTTGTCACCGCCGCGATACCCGACTTTGAATCTCTGGCTCGGCCGATCTCAATCCCTGACAAACCTTTCGGTCCCGCAATTGTGTCGCGTCCTATTGTAAAATCACAGACCGAAGCAACAAAAGCGGCACCGGCCACAAAGCAAATCAAGCCTTCCTCTACCCAATCGCCTTTACTGCCACTTACGCCCTTCCCATTAGTAACCTCAGCACCGGCGGCCTCAGCACCGGCGGCCTCAGAACAGGATAGTAAAACGAGTCCGCGCGTCCCGGCCACCACTCCGGTTGATACCTCCGCGCGTTCGGGGAAAGCCCAACCGGCGAATATCGCCAACGCCAACGCCCAAAACACGATCGCCGCAGAAACCCAGCAAGCGACCGCCGCCGCCGCCGTCGAAGCTCAAAAAACAGTTGATGCAAAACTCAGCGCGACCGTCGAAGGGCCCGTGACCCTGGCCGAAAACCAAATCGCAGATTTCAGCATCGTGGTAACCAACCCCAACACCACCGAAGCGACCGACATCGTGGTCCAATTAACCGTGCCTGCGGGGCTGAAACTGACCGTGCTCGATCGCGACGCATGGTTTGACGAAGAAAGACAGACGATTTCTTGGGAGATAAGCCAACTTGCGTCTGGAAAACAAGAGGCGATCCAATACAAAGCCGTCGGCCAAGCGATCGGACAACAAAACCAAAAGGTGACCATCGGCATGAGAAACGTCTTTCAAGGCAAAGCGCAATTGGTGACTTTAGTTTCGAACTAAACGTCATGCCACGTGCGGTTAGCAACTTCACCATCAACAACTTCCCCGACCGCTCCGCCGCCTCTTGCCGATCAATGACATCAACATTTTCAACTGCTGGCTTTATTTGAAGCCAGCAGTTTGTTCTAATTAGTAACCGCCGAGCGCGTCCGATTATTTAACTTTCACACTTGGAATTCGATTATGCACCCAGCCCTCGAACGCGATCTCTTTTTAATCAAAGAACACGTGGGAGTGTTCAAAGCCGCAAACAACTTCGACATCATTGATCCTGAAACGGGGCAACCGGTTCTCTACTGCCGCGAACCGAATCTTGGCATTTTCACAAAACTTCTTCGTTTCACTGATTACAAACGCTACACCCCCTTTGAGATTCAAATTCAAGACCTCAGCGGACGGCCCATCGTCACGGTCAAACGCGGGATATCAATGTTCCTTTCAAACGTTGAAGTCTTTGACCAAACCAATACCAAAATCGGTGCCTTCAAACAAAAACTGTTCTCCTTTGGCGGCGCCTTTAGCGTTTTAAGCCCAACCGATGAACCACTGTGTCAACTCAAAGGAAAATGGACCAGCTGGGAGTTCAGTTTTTTGGCGGGCGAAAACGAGCTGGCAAAGGTTTCCAAAAAATGGGCAGGACTAGGAAAAGAGCTCTTCACGTCAGCAGACAATTACGTGCTGCAGATCTCTCAAGAAGTCCCGCACGATCAACCGGTGCGCCAATTGATTATCGCAGCGGTCTTGTGCATCGACATGGTTCTGAAAGAATAGGATTCTAAGGATCGCGGGGTCTATCAAGTCCTGAGTTTTCAAGCCGACGATTTTACCTCGTTAAACCAAAAACCTTGGGCACAAACGGGCCTGCGCCCCATCACTTGTTCATTTTCCCGCGTTCCTAAACAGAATCCTTAACCGAATCGCGCGGACCGAACTTGACTCTTGATTTCCCATCCTTGAAAAAACGCATCCAGCAAACGATGCAGCGCGACCGTTTCGCGCTTTCAAAACAACTCCAAAAATTGAAAGCGCAAACCGCGGCACCGCCCGACGCGGTCGCGCAGTTAGCCGAAGCCATTCAAAAATCGGCCGATCGGCTACAGCGCCGGCGGGACCGACTGCCCGAATTGAAGTTCGACACCGAACTGCCGATCTTCGAACGTAAAGACGAAATTGTTCAAACGATTCAAAACCACCAGGTCGTCGTCATCAGCGGCGAAACCGGCAGCGGAAAATCGACGCAACTTCCGCTGATCGCGCTGGAAGCCGGGTTCGGCATCAGCGGCACCATCGGCCACACCCAGCCTCGTCGGATCGCGGCCCGAGGCGTCGCGGCAAGAATCTCTCAACAACTCGGGTCCGCTCAAGGAACCGACATCGGGTTCAAAATCCGATTCGATGATAAAACCTCCGATCGCACCTACGTCAAACTAATGACCGACGGAATTTTGCTGGCTGAAACCCAGTCCGATCGCTTCTTGGATCAATACGATCTGATCATCATCGACGAAGCCCACGAAAGATCGTTGAACATTGACTTCTTGCTGGGCTGTCTTACCCGGATACTTAACAACCGTCCAGATCTAAGGCTGATCATCACTTCCGCCACGATCAACACGCAAAGCTTCGCCGACCACTTCGCCGCCGCAACTGGCGCCCCGGTCCCCATCATCAGCGTCCAAGGGCGGACCTATCCTGTCGATATTCTCTACCGCCCCCCCGCCGAAGAAGAACTTGAGCACAACGATCCCTTGGACTTGGTCGTCGACACGGTGCAAGAATTAGCCGAAATTGACGACGGGGATTCGTTGATTTTTTTGCCCACCGAAGCCGACATTCGGGCTCTCGCCAAAAAGTTACGCGACGTCAACTTAAAAGGCCCACGAAGCGAAATTTTGCCACTGTACGCTCGGCTTTCTACGGACCAACAAAACCTGATCTTCAATCCCGGCAACGCCCGACGAATCGTTTTAGCCACCAACGTCGCAGAATCTTCGATCACCGTGCCGCGCATCCGTTTTGTGATTGATACCGGCACCGCCCGCATCAGTCACTACTCGCCGCGCAGCAAAGTTCAGCGATTGCCGATCCAAGCCATTTCGCAAGCCTCGGCAAACCAGCGTTCAGGTCGATGTGGAAGAATCGGCCCCGGCGTTTGCGTTAGGCTGTATGCTGAAGATGATTTTGAACAACGCTCCCAATTCACCACCCCGGAAATTCGCCGCACCAATTTAGCGTCTGTGATTCTGCAGACGATGGCTTTAAACCTCGGGCAGATCGAAGAATTCCCTTTCATTGATCCACCCCGTGCTGATTCGATTCGTGACGGTTATAAAACGTTGTTCGAAATCAGCGCCATCGACGAACGACGCAAACTGACAAAATTGGGCCGTCGATTGGCACGATTGCCAGTTGACCCTCGAATCGGACGAATGGTTTTTGCCGCCGATCAAGAAAGCTGTCTAAGCGAGATATTGATTATCGCGGCCGCTTTGGAGATTCAAGATCCGCGTGTTCGACCGGCCGAAAAAAAGAAAACCGCGGACCAACAACACGAAAAATTCAAAGACGAACGATCCGATTTTATCTCGTTGTTGAAAATCTGGGATTTCTTTCACCAACTCAAATCAGATCTCTCGCGCGGAAAATTGAAAAAAGCCTGCCAACAGAATTTCATTTCCTATCCGCTGATGCAGCAGTGGCAGGACATCCATCGCCAGCTCAAAGCGATGGTCGCCGCCCAACGGCTCAAACCCAGCGGAAGAAGAAATGACTACGACGCGATCCACCGCAGCCTACTGACGGGTCTTTTATCGGGTATCGCGACACTGACCGATCGGCACGAATATACAGGCGCCGGTGGGATCAAGTTCAACCTCTGGCCGGGGTCAGGTATTTTCAACGCGAAACCCAAATGGGTGATGGTCAGCGAGATCGTTGAAACCACCAAACGCTACGGCCGAGTGGCAGCAAAAATTTCACCTGACTGGATCGAACCGATCGCTGCTCACATCGTCAAAAAACGCTATGCAGATCCGCGTTGGAGCAAAAAACAACAATCCGTCATGGCCTCCGAACATGTCACCCTGTTTGGAATTCCGATCGTCGCTGGCCGCGCCATTCACTACGGTCGTGTTGATGGTGAAGCGGCGCGCGATATTTTTATTCGTGATGGTTTGGCAGGGGACGAATTCACCGGGCAGCAAGACTTCCACTTGCACAACCAATGGTTGCTCGAAGAATTATCCACCGAAGCCGCAAAAACGCGCGTGCGCGACCTGATCGTGAACCCCCAAGACATTGTCGACTTCTATCAAAAATCAGTGCCCGTGGAAGTTTTCGACGCTAAAAGTTTGAACACAAGCATCAAAGACGATTGCGCCCTTGATCAAAAACTACGCATGACACGCGCTGACGTGCTGCCTCAAACCGGAGCCCAAACGACGCGCGATCAGTTCCCCGACGAAGTCACTGTCGGTTCGATGAAAATCCCCATCGCCTATCAATTCGCACCCGGTGCCGACGATGATGGCGCGACGGTACGACTGCCGGTGGAAGGCATCGGCCAATTAGATGATGCTCAAACCGGCTGGTTGGTCCCGGGGCTGATGAAGGACCGTATCATCGCGCTGATTCGAAGCCTACCCAAACAGATTCGCCGCAACGTGGTCCCCGCCCCCGAAACGGCGGACCAAGTTATCGCGTCAATGACCATCGGCCAGGGATTCTTTAACGAATCGGTCGCCAAAGAACTGACACGCATCGGCGGCGTGCCGATCACAGTGCAAATGTTCAAACAGGAAAAAATCTCTCCTCACCTTCACGTCAATTTAGAAGTGGTCGACGATAGCGGGGAAGTGATCGCCACAGGGCGGTCAGTGGCCGAAGTGCGCACCCAATTAGGAGCCGAACACGCCAGCAGCATCGTCGAAGTGCAAGATTCGACCTGGCATCAAGACGGTTTGACCGAATGGAACTGGGGAGAGTTTCCCCAAGAGGCGGCCATCACGCGCGGCGCGACGCGTTTGTCCGCGTTTCCCGCGATCGTTGATCAAACGGACGCCGTCGGGTTACGATTGGTGGATTCGCCCGCCGCCAGCGATAAAGTTTCCCGTCAGGGGTTAGTGAGACTACTGCAGATTTTGCACCGCAAATCGGTGAAGGCTCAAGTCGCCCACTTGCCTAACCTTGACCAACACGCAATCAAACTAACCCGTGTTCTACCGGCCAAAACGCTGCGTCCGCAACTGGCTGATTTAATCGTACGGATCGCGTTTATCCATCTGCAAAAAATCCCGCGCAGCACCGAATCGTTTGGTGACCTGCAATCCTCAGCGGTTCAGAAACTAAGCGTCGCGGCTCAGGAAGTTGCCAAATGGTTACCCCGATTTTCCGCATCGATTCACCAGACCTACCTGCAACTGGAAAATATCCCCGCCAACCGCAGCCCAACCAAAGGCGACATCAAGGCTCAGATTGCGTCGTTGACGTTAGACAATTTCCTGGCCACGACGCCTTGGACATGGCTCAAAGAATATCCACGATTCTTCGAAGCGATCGTCTTTCGAATTGAAAAACTATCCTCCACGCCGATCAACGTGGATAAAGTGAAAACCGCAGAACTGGACCATTACTGGGACCAGTACCACGAGGTTAAAGCACGACAGGAGGCTCAATCGGTCGTCGATCCCGAACTCGAGTGGTTTCGCTGGATGATCGAAGAGTATCGCGTGTCGTTGTTCGCACAAACGCTCGGCACCAGCCTCACGGTATCATCAAAACGATTAGAAAAACAATTTGTAAAAATACGAAAGGTCTGAAAATGCTGATGCAAAACCTTGGCGTGTGTCTAATAATTTTGGTGACCGGTTGCTTACCACACCCCCAAACTCAAACCCAAGTGGGCTCTGCCCCCTCCGATACCGATACTGCAACCATTGCTGAAACGCCTCCCACACCTCAGTTCACGCAAACACAGGCTTTGTTCGATGGTGAAACACTCGCCCCGTGGGAACTGACGGAGTTTGGCGGCGAAGGCAACGTGACCGTGGTCGATGGCTGTATCGAGATGAACGCCGGCGATCCACTGACGGCGATCAATCTTCCCGAATCCTATGAACTGCCGACTTCGAACTACGAATTGGAATTCAAAACGCTGAAGGTCGAGGGAACAGATTTCTTCGGCACCGTCACCTTTCCCGTGGGAGAAAGTTTTTGCACGATGGTCGTTGGCGGTTGGGGGGGGACGGTAGTGGGACTGTCTTCGATTGACGGTTCAGACGCTTCAGAGAACCAAACGCGTTCGTTACGAAAATTTGAACCGGGCCAATGGTACACCGTGCGAGTGCGCGTAACGCCGGAAAAAATCGCCGGCTGGATTGATCAGGAACAGGTAATCGACCAATCCATCGTCGGCAAAGAGGTTTCAATTCGATCGGAACTGATCCCGTGTCGCCCCTTAGGGATTGCGAACTTTTACACGATCGCCAGAATCAAAGACATTCAATTGCGAACCCTCGACGTTGAGCGGTCTGGAAAATAAAACGAGAAAACAACTGCGGTTGATGTTTGCGTTTGACCTCTTACTTTTGCGGCGCTGCGTTTATTATGATCACGACTGATTTGGGAATCGATTCCGACTTCGTTCCTCACGAACATTATATGAAACTGGCGTTGCAACAAGCCGTCGCGGCGTTCGAATTGGATGAAGTGCCGGTGGGCGCGGTAATCGTCCATGAAAGCCGAGTGATCGGGGCGGCTCACAATCTATCGGTCCAACTCCGCGACCCAACCGCTCACGCCGAAATGATGGCGATCACGCAAGCGGCGGAAGCGATTGGCGATTGGCGATTGGAACACTGCACGCTTTACGCGACGCTCGAACCCTGTCCGATGTGTGCCGGGGCGATCCTTCAATCGCGCATTCCACACGTCGTCTTCGGAGCCACCGACCCGAAAGCGGGTGCAGTAACATCATTGTTCCAATTGCTATCAGACAACCGTTTGAACCACCGTTCTACAGTCGTCGACGGCATCATGAGCGCGGATTGCGGAGCCATACTAACCGAGTTTTTTCGACAAAAGCGTGCCCAAGGCAAAAAATAGAATTTTTCTCAGAGACGATGACCTAAGGTGTCACACGACCTCCCGATGATGTGAATAGTTAAAGGAAATACGTCATCCCGAGAAATCCACCGATGAAAAATCTTATCGCTCAGGCCATGCAAGATCCCGACAATTTAGTCATCGAGCTACAATACACCGACCGGAAAAAGCAAAAAACGCAGCGCATCGTCAGCCCAATCCGTTTTCTTTCGCCTGACCGGTTCATGGCGTTGTGCCTGTGCCGCGAAGAGCCGCGTATCTTCACCATCGGCCATTGCCACAACGTATCGCTCAAGCCTGCATGGGACTATTTGATGCCGGTCGAAATGGTAGTCGTCGGACCGTCAGCCGCGTAAGC
>CALDYR010000158.1 GCA_937944405.1 uncultured Pirellulaceae bacterium | reverse complement strand
GTGACCTCATCACCAATTTCTATCGCCAGCTCTTCCAGTTCGATAAACGTGCCGGCTGCTGCCAGACGCTGTTTTTCGGCTGTCGCCAACTGATTAACAACATCGGAAATCTTCGTAGTTAGTTTGCTATCCATAGCTATTTCTCCCAGTTTCGCGCTCGTAGCTCTCCGAGCCACCTAATTACCAGCACGACATTCTCAATATTTCAGCGTTTTTGCAAACCGCAGAATGCACCCAGTAGGGGAGGGGGGGCGGCATTGATCTTGACGCACATCTCCGACAGTGGGAAAAGAACATTTAAATTCTATCGAAGCGCACCCGCCAGTCGCCCGACGACTTCGTCAAATGTCCAAAACCGATCCGTCACTCGCCTCCCCCTCCGACCCAACGACGAAAGTTTTCTGGGCGATCGCGATCGGGCATCTAGCACTGTGGATGCTGATTTGCATCGTGACACAACCTAATTTGCCGCTGGACATGGTCGAAATGATCTATTGGGGGCAGCAATGGCAATGGGGCTATCACAAACATCCACCACTACCGGCTTGGGTCGCTGCTGGTGTTTGGGAGTTCAGCGGCAACCAACCTTGGGCGATGTATCTTGTCGCCCAAAGCACCATCGTGATCACGCTCTGGTCAGTTTGGAAGCTGTCGCGCGAGATCGTTTCGCCTTGGCTGGCGATCTGCAGCGTAACGGTGATGGAGGGTTGCTATTACTGCAACTACATGGTCAACGATATCAATAACACGATCATGACTCGCCCAATGTGGGCGCTGGCGATCTTGTTCCTATACCGAGCCTTAGACCGAAAAACGCTTTCGCAGCGGACTTTCTACTGGTGTCTAACGGGGGTCGTTATCGGGTTGGGGATGCTGTGCAAGTATTATATGGCGGTTTTGGTTATCACATTTTTGGCGATTCCAGTCCTGATCCCCCGAACCCGCAGCGCGCTAAAGACAGCCGGCCCGTGGCTCATGACGGTGATCGCGATCGGGATTTTTCTCCCACATTTTATCTGGATGGTCGAAAACGACTTTATTACGATTACGTACGTGCTCAATCGTAGCAGCGACGCGGCCGCCAATTCGTGGGTCGGCGACGCGCTGAAACGTTTTACCTCGCCGATCAGTTTTCTGCTTTCGCAATCCGCCGCTGTGCTGCCGGTGCTGCTGCTGGTTTGGCCTCTTGTGAAAGCGGGAAAGTCCGTCAGCGCATCGAAAGATGTCGGCGCTCAAACCGCCAGTCCGTTCGCGCGACGCTATCTCGCGGTGGTCGTCTTGGGCCCGGTGGTCGTTTATTTAATCGTTTCGGCAGCTTGCGGGGCCTCGATTCGCAGCATGTGGGGAGGCCCGCTGTTCAGCTTTTTAGGGCTGTTTTTGCTGGCGACGTTTTTAGTCGACCAACAGCGCGACGAAGTTCGCGCCCAAATTCGTGGCGTCATTAGGTCTTCGTTGTTCGCCGGCAGCATCATGGCAGTCGCCCTGTTTGTGCGAAACGGGTTTGGCCCGGCTGTTCGAGGTGAATTGTCGAAAGTGCATTTTCCCGGTGCCGAAGTAGCGCGGATTGTCAACCAGCGTTGGCGCCAATCACACGGAACTGAGCTGGAGATTGTCGGTGGCCAAATGTTTGTCGCGGGCTGTGTCGGAGTATACTCCAAGCAACATGTTGACGTCTCCGGTGGGCTGATTCCTGAAAATAATCCGTGGGTCAGCGACCAGAAGATGGCCCAATCCGGCGGAATGATCGTTTGGGATAAAGATGAATTCGGTGCCCCGCCGCCTCAAGATTGGTTGACGCGATTCAAGAACGCGGAACTACTACCGCCGATCGTTTGCAAAAGCAAAGCATTGTCAGGCGATGTTGCTGCGGAGGTCGGTGTGATAATCGTTCACCCTCAAGCCGTAACGCAGATCTCGGAAGTCTGGGCTTCTCAGACGCACCGCGCTGTCAGGTAACACCTGTTGCCCCCCGCCGAATCATCGTCCCGCCGCAGTCCCCTGCTGCTGCGTCCAGAGGACAAGGATCATTGACCGGTATGGAAGTTCGGTATTCCCAGTTCACGGCGTTTGATGGCTACCTTGTGACGACTCCGGCCAAGCTTTTTGGCCGCATCAGTGTCGGGCATCGTGCCAAGAACTTTAGTCTCCCGTTTCTTCCATGCCTTGGCTATAGACGTCTTGCACGACGCATCGATTCCAAGACAACGCCGCTTCCACGCGACCGCGTAAGGCGAAATGCCTAACTCATTGGCCAATTTGCTGTCGGAAACGGTACCGAGCCGTTTAATTTCGGACTTCTTCCATCGTCTGGTGGTCGATTTTGTGTCTTCATTGCATGGTTCAATGCCCAACCGTTTGCGGATTTGCTGCGCCATCGAACTGGAAATTTTCAACTTCTTCGCGATTTTTGCATCCGAATCGGTGCCCAGCAAGGCGAGCTGTTTCTTGGTAAATCGGCTTTTATGGAACGCCTCGATTCCGCGTCTCAGTCGCTCGCTTCGAACCACAGCCACTGAAACCTCAAACTCCCGGGACAAAGCAGTGTCAGTCGCTTTTCCAAGTCTGCGGATTATTTTTTGTGGCAGTTTTGTCATCGGATCGGGCTCTTAGAAGTGTCGCAAGTTGCTGGTGATTTTTCACTTTGGACGAAAGATCTTTCACCGCAGGTTTACTCTAATCCTGATTTGGAGAAGTCTAATTCCGACAGTGGTACTGGGAAAGGGGGCAAACGCTTTGTGCGCGTGGCTGGTTTCGGCGAAGGCTTTAAAACGGGCGCTAAAAGATGGCTGCCCCTAGTGTTTCTAGTGTTTAGCTTCGGTGCGTTCCGCGATGCCCTATCCCAACGGCGTCGGCGATATGCTCAATCCCATGCGCTTTCATTCGTTTTAATAGGTATCGGTTGATGTCTCTGACGATGCCCGGCCCGCCGTAAATGAATCCGGTATAGATTTGCACCAGCGATGCGCCCGCACAAATCATCTGCCAAGCAGCATCGCCATCGCTGATACCGCCGACTCCGACGATGGGGATTTTCCCTTTGAGTTCCGTAAAAAGTGCCGCTACGACATCGCGACTGCGTTGCGCTAACGGCGCTCCAGAGAGTCCCCCGGCCCCGATGGCTTGGACATCTTTTTCAGGCGTTTGAAGCCCGTCGCGCGACAACGTCGTGTTGGTCGCGATGACGCCGTCGAGTTTCACCTCTTTCAGTATCGAGATAATATCGGTCAATTGTTCGTCGGTCACGTCGGGCGCAATCTTCAGCAAAACTGGCTTCTTCGTCACTTCATGGTCTGCCGCCAGTTGCACATTTTGCGCTTCAATCCGTGTCAGCAAATCGATCAGCGGCGCCCGGTTCTGGAGTGTCCGTAGCCCCGGCGTGTTTGGCGAACTTACATTAACGGTAAAATAATCAGCGAACGTGAACAGCCGTTCAAAACTGTAGAGATAGTCTTGCGTGGCTTCTTCTACGGGGACAACCTTTGTTTTTCCGATGTTAATTCCCAAAACATCTGAGTCGCGGAAGCGGCGTGAGTTTGCCAATCGTTTCGCCGCGTTATCGGCGCCTCGATTGTTAAACCCCATGCGGTTAATAATCGCTTTGTCTTGGGGCAATCGAAACAATCGCGGTTGGGGGTTGCCATCCTGAGGTTGGCCGGTGATGGTGCCGACTTCGACATGTCCGAATCCCAACGCGGCCAACTTTGCGAACCAAACGGCGTCTTTGTCAAACCCAGCGGCCAATCCCACGGGGTTCTCGAAAGACAATCCGAACAATCGGGTTCTAAGCCGCGCGTCGACAACGGAGTAGCGTTTGGAAAAAAACGCAGACACCGGAACCAGCGCTAACAGTCTGTTAAAAGCATCCATCGAAAAATGATGAGCTTTTTCGGCCGGCAACTGGAACAAAATCTGTCGAGCAACTTTTTCCCACAACATATCGATCGCTTCTTTCTAAATCGGTAGCGCGGTGCCGGTTGTCCAAACAGCACCACTTCGCCGACACCGCAAAGACGACCGAACGATGCAGGTGGTTGCCCGGCAACACGGCGCGAAAAATTCGTTCCGATACACCGCCAGCGCTATTTCAACGGGCTATTTTCATCAACGTTTCCAGAGGTCGACAAATGAATCTCAAACAATGTTTCGCAAGGCAAATTAGTGCATCCTATGCATCGGCGGTATTCACTAAATCGCCAGACGGTTCACCGACGGGAGTTTCGGCGAATTCCACCACGATTACTAGGAACCGACAAACCATAGGTCGGTTGGAACAACTTAACCTCTGACCTGAAACCCAAAATTGAAGAACGCTTTTTAGGATGCGTTGATCGTTGGCCCCTGAGTGTGCAGCCACACGATCCAATTCGCTCCAATTCGATCACGCAGCGGCACGGGTTATTCCTACCACTTCAATCCGACGCTTTCGCCACCGGAGGGCCGATTAGTTCCGCCCTGTAAGGGTTCACCGGTCGACTTGACGGCCAGTTCACGGTCGGGAATATCGGTCGGGTCGGCTTCTTTTTTCGCGCCACCTTTGGGAGCCGGCGCCGACAAACAGGCTTTACGGGAAAGGGAGATTTTCTGTTGGTCGGTGTCCACCGAAAGCACTTTGACTTCGATGGAATCCCCTTCATTGACAACCGTGGAAACCTTGGAAACTCGATGATGCGCCAATTCAGAAATGTGAACCAAGCCCTCGATACCGGGTTTAATTTCAACGAAAGCGCCGAAGTCCATGACCTTGGTGACGGTGCCTGTAATGATTTCATCTTCGCCGAATTGATTGTCGGGACTATGCCAAGGGTGTTCTAGGGTGTCCCGGTGCGATAGGCCAATCTTTCCGTCTTCGCTGATTTTATCGACTTTGACTTTGACCCGTTCGCCTTCATGCATGACTTCTTTGGGATGACGGACGCGCGTCCAGCTGATTTTGCTGATGTGGATCAAACCTTCGGCACCACCGAGGTCAACAAACGCTCCAAAGTCCATCAGTTTCGTTACCACACCTTCGCGGATCTGGCCCACTTCGAGTTCTTCCATGAGAACTTTACGTTTTTCTTCGAATTCGCGCTCGAGCACTGCGCGGTGGCTGAGAACCAGTTTTCGTTTGTCCGGATTGCACTCGACGATCACGCACGGGAACTTCTGTTCGATGAACTGGTTGAGGTCTTCGACGCGGTATCGCGACATTTGGCTGGCCGGGATGAATCCACGAAGTGATCCGACCGACGCTTCTAACCCTCCAGAGTTCACCGCCGTGACTTTGGCTTCGACAACGGCACCTTCTTCAAGGTCATCCCAATCGGAAACGTTCAGCGTTGCGCCGGGCACAGTCAATTCATAAAGCCCGTCTTCTTTATTGCGTCCTCTGACGGTGACTTCAAGGGTTTGACCTTCGCTGGGTTCTTCTTTGAAAGTGTGTAAGGCGGCGACGCCTTCATACTGCCCTGCCAATTTGAAGAAGACGTTGTCCTTGAAAATTTTCGTCACCAATCCCGGAACCCGCGCGTTGAGCTCCAATTCGGTGTCCGCAGTTTCTGAATTATCGACCACGTCGTCCATCGAAATACCGCCAAGGGCGGCCTCTATTTCGGCGTCAATGTCGTCACCTAAGCCGGCCGTTGAACGTACCTCTGCGACTTTGACTTCGACCGGTTGTTCGGATGGGGCGCTGCGTAAGTTTACCGGATTGACGATGGCTTCTTTGACCGCGTCAGGTTGAACGGGGCGCAAGGAAACGTCAGCGGCGTCGCGTTGGGAACCGATGGCCACATTCGCAGCAGCCGCAGTCTGCGGTGGGGTGGCTTGCGGCACCTGATCGGCGGCAGTAGCAGAAGCAGCGTTTTCGTTTGAAGTTGTTTCGTCGCTCATGTCGGCACAATGTTAGGAAAGTGAAAAAGTTGAATGCAAAATTGACGATTAAAAGCGCAGGTTTGCGGCAACACCAATTTATCTGATCGAGCAACGGAAAGACAGTGTCAAAATCGATTGCCGGGCAACAAGTGGGGGTGTTGGGGCGTGAGGCGTCTAAAACATTGCATCTTCGGACGACAATCGAAAATTATCAGTGCGGAATGGGAATGCTGGCAATCCACCGCTATTGCCTAAAAACGACGCCGCAGTGTCGTCCCAACAATAACGGACCTCCGTTGGAGACGAAACTTCGGGGCTGACGATGTCAACCCAGTTTTCGCCAATATCGATGACATTAGCGGGATGGAAAACTTTGTCGCCTCCGCAAATTAGAAACGACTCTATGGGGTCGCACTTGGAAAGATTTTTCAGCCCTTCCCCCGTATTTTGAAAATGCAGCCGGACCGTCGGACCATCAATCGACATTTTATCGTACATCGGCCCGTTGAGCGCCGTTGTTGTCGGCGGGCTTTGGTAGGTGTTGGCTAGGGCCAGCATCGCCAATCGTTTCCCCACGCTCTGTTTATTTTTGGGGTGGAGGTCGGCGATGTCTCCTAAGTCCATGGTGGTTGCCATTGCGACATTGGGTACCGTTTTTAGCGTTTTTAGTTGTGCGTCCCAAATTTCAGGAAGCGCTTCGGTCGGGAAGTTCAAATACCGATGAGGCGCCAATTGGACAAAGTAAAACGGAAGAACTTCATTCCGCAGTTGCCGCCGCCAATCAGCAATCAGCGTGGGGAGCAACGTCCCGTACTGTTTACCGCGCCCTACGTTGGCTTCCCCTTGGTACCAAAGGACGCCTTTGATGGGATAGCGCACCAGCGGCGAGATCATTCCGTTGAAGGAATTGCCCGGACGGTTGCGATCATTGGGGCTTTCGATCTCCGACCAATACTTCAGCAGCGGGTTGAGTTCGGGTACCGAATCGAGCGACGCGCGTGAACACCATGCTTCGCACCGCGTCCCGCTCCAGGAGGCATCGATCAAACCGATCGGAGTTCCCTCTAAGGTGCGCGCTAAATCGCGGCCAAAGAAAAACGCCACGGCCGAAAAGTCTTTTACGTTATCCGCAGAACAGATCGCCCAAGGGTTCGCTTTGGCCACATCCTCCAGCGGTTGATCCGATGCGTGGGCTTCGACCGTGAACAGCCGAATCTGGTTGTAGTTGTTAGCGCTGAGCGCTTCGGCGGCAGCGTCGGTTGATTTTTCCACCGGCCAACTCATATTAGACTGTCCCGAACACAGCCACACCTCCCCGACCATCACGTCGTCCAAGATAACGCCGATCGTATTGCCTTGGTCAGTGACCTCCAAACGGTAAGGGCCACCCGCGGAGGGGGTTTTGATAGAAACTGAAAATTTTCCGGTTGCGTTGGCCGTGGCTTGAGATTCGGTTCCGTTGAACCGGATGGTCAGAGTTTGGTTGGGTTCGGCGGTGCCCCAAACGGGAAAATCTGAGTTCTGCTGCAACACCATGTGATCCGAAAAGAACTTCGGCATCGTGATGTCGCCGGGACAATCGCGCATCGCAATGGACACCAAAAACAGGCATCCGATCACTCTTGCGATATATATGCGCCCCCGTTCTACCGGGCGTGTCATTTTCGCGATATTAAGCAGTTGATTCATTCAACCTTTCCAGCGTTATAATTTTCATCCGTTTGACCGTCTTCAATCATCCGTTTGACCGTCTTCAAATTACCGCCCTATCACGACTTGGGAGGGAGCGGCAAAATTGTCGTGTGTAAAGTTTACTTGATAGGCACATCAGACTCCACCGCCTAAACCCGACCAAACAGAACCGATTTTAGTAAAACTGATCGTGGGTTTTATGAAAACCCATGTTTGACACTTGCCGCCCATTATCATATTTGTCATGACGCAGAAAACAGGATCAACTACTTCACACTCGATCGTCCAAGGCCGGCGGGTCGCCTTGGGGCGACATTTGGCGATTACCAGCCGCGACGATTGGAAGCGGTTAATTACACAACATGGCGGCCACCCGATTGATCAACTGGATGAACTTACGGACCTCCTTTTACTAAACGCCGATGAAGCTCCCAATTTCGATGCGCTGCCTAAACCGGTGCGGAACAAGGTTGAGATACTCCATGAAGAGGAACTGTGGCAGATTCTGAAAATGCCGGAATCGGATATTGACCTTAGCAGGCTTTATACGCTGCAGATGTTGGCG
>CALDYR010000157.1 GCA_937944405.1 uncultured Pirellulaceae bacterium | reverse complement strand
CGGCCACGCGTTTGATCGGGTGAGTTTGGTGATTTAAAAGCAGCGGTAGATGAGCCAGCATCAACTGTTTTTCTTCGGCGTTGTTCCCACTCTGTCCGATGATAATTCCGTCGACTGCCATCCGGCGGTAGTTCGGTTGGGATCTTTCGGCCAATACCGCGACGGTGTTGGCGGGGCCTTCTCGGTAGTATAACTGCTGGGTGTGGTCGGGATTGATTGCTAAACCAATCGATTCGATATTGTTCCAACGTCGTCCGCATAACACCAACAGAAGTATCGTCGCTGCGATCAACAGGAGGTTGGTTTTTTGTTTGGCCAACAGCACCGCGGCGGTCGCAAAGACGACCGCTAAGATTACCGCCGACTGTTGAAGGCCGTATCGCGGGATCAGATAAAATCCGCTCGCCAAAATCCCTAAAACGTTTCCTAGGGCAATGGTAGCGTAGATGGCCCCAGCCGGTGCGGCGACGGAATCTTTGTTGTGCGCGACCGAATCGACGACCAACGGGAAAATTGCGCCCTGAATCGAAGTAGGAATCAAAAGCAAACCGATACACAGTAAAAAACGTTTTAACAGCGGGACATCAAATCCCAAGACCGGCTGATTGATCCATGATTGTCCTGATCCTGCGGCCAGCTGAATCACCAGCGTTAAGATGAAGAGGCTGGAGATTGCGACGAAGACTTGCAGGATTGCGATGTGAGAAAGCCGCGTGGTGGCCTGGGGGTTTGAACGCCAACGCAACCACATCGCGGCAAACGCTGCCCCGATCGCGATCCCCATTAAATAGCTGGTCACCACGATGGTGTAACTGTAACTGTCGGTCCCCACGATCAGGATCAGCAACCGTTGCCAAACAACTTCCATACCCAGCGACGCCAACCCGGCGATCGCAACGGCAACAATCACGAAGGCCGGAATTGCTGTGCCGTTGGATTGTGGAACGGTAGATGGTTTGACCTCTGGTAGAGGGGGGGACGCCCTGCCAACCAATCCAGCGGCAATCGCGAGGATTCCGGTGGTGACAAAAGTCGGCATTAAGCCAAAGGACGGGATTGCGAAACATCCGGCGAAGACCGCACCGGCGCAGCCGCCCAATGTTTCCACCGAGCTCAACCGACCAACGTGAGCGGCGTGGGTGTTTGAAATCAGTAAACTTGGAAAAACCGCCCCCGCAAAAAAGTTGATCGGCAGCAAGGGGATTGCCACGACGAGTGTCCAAATCCAATCCCAACGGGCGAAGTTTGGCTCAATCAAGGCTAGCGGAGTTCGCAATGATTGGGCAATTAGCATCGCGATTCCAAGACCGCAAACGTAGTTTGAGGCCGATCGGGAAGCGCGTTTTGTCCCCCAGTGACTGCCAATCGCGAGACCCGTTAAGGCCACCGCGACAACTGCGGCCACCGTGAGCGCCGATTGCCCAAGAATTTGAGAGGCGTACCGGTACCAAAGTGTCTGCGCGATTAACGCCGCAAAACCGGTGACCGCGATCAGCAGGTAACTTGACCGCATCATAGATTAGGCCTGCTCCAGTGAATCGATTAAGTGTTCACGTCCGAGGTCGGTGATGCCAACGCCTGCCGAAGATTCGTTGATCCAGTTTTGGTTCCGACACACCGAGAGCGCTTTTCGATATTGGCGATCTGTCCAAGCAACGGCCCCTGCTAAGATCTCGTTGGGGACTCGGGCTTCGGACGCACTATTTAACCGTACCAAGAGTAATTGTTGAAAAAGGTGGGCACGTTGTGTGTTTCGCCGCCGCCATTTGGCCAATACGCCTTGGCCGGGGCCGAAACAGACCGTCAGCAAAAATATCAATCCTGCCAGAGAAGCAATAGGCCCCGTCGGGGCGATGTCCAACCACAGGCCAAGATAAAATCCAGATACACTGCTGGTGATGCCAATCGCACTGGAAATGAACAGCATTACCCCTAACCTGCGTGTCAGCAGAAACGCGGTTGCCGGAGGCGCGATCATCAGTGCAACGACTAAAATCGATCCGGCGATTTCAAAGGCGCTTACGGTCGTGACCGAGACCAGGCCCAGCCAACCCAAATGCAACATCGCGGGTCGAAATCCAAAGGTTTGCGACAATGCCGAATCGAACATCATCAACTTCAGTTCTTTATAGAACACCGTTATAAATCCCAGCAATAACCCTAGCACCGTCACCATGACAACAAATGCGTGAGGGGCAATCTCGTTGCCGCCGATGGTGAACGGTCGTAACGCTGCCAACGAAAGATTCCCGTCGATGATACAGTGCGAATCGAAATGGACGTGATTAAGACCGAGGTTGGCGCAAATGATTCCGATACTGAACAGGGCTGAAAACACAATTCCCAATGCCGCGTCACCATCGACCAGTCCTGTTCTGCGAATGGTTTGGACGATCCACACCATGAGCAATCCCGACAGCCCGGCGCTGATAATCAGCCACGGAGACGTGCGGTCTTGGAAAATGAGGAACGCCACCAAAATCCCCGGCAGGACTGCATGACTAAGGGCTTCGGCGATCATCGATTCGTGTTTGACGACTAAAAAAACACCGCACAACGAACAGACAACGGCCGTTAAAACGGCAATTATTAAGGTCCAAAGCACTAACGTCATCGCTCGCCTCCTGCGGCAACTTCGGCCGATCGTTCAAGTTTGCGTCTTTTGATCAATCGCGCGATCAATCCTCGTTTGGGAGCCAGCGTTAACGATACCGCAAACAGCGCGGTGGCGACCAGCACGATGACCGGACCGGTCGGTACGTTAGAAAAACTTGCGCTCAATATGGAACCGGCACCTCCGCAAATCCCACCGAAAATCGCGGCAAGCAAAACCATTGTACCTAAGTGGCCGGTCCACTGCCGAGCACTGCTGGCGGGGGTGACCAGCAGCGCGATCATTAACACAACGCCGACCGATTGAATGCCGATCACAATGCCCACGACCATGATCAATAGCATCCAGGTATCAATCCAAGTTGTTTTCAGTCCGGTGCTTTGGGCAAACACAGGGTCAAATGTAAACAGTTTGAACTCTTTCCACATCAGCAGCATCACGGCGATCGACAGCACTCCAAGAATTCCAATCATCCAGAGATCAGAGCGCGTCATCGCCGCGGCCATGCCGAACAGGTAATCTTCGAGCCCGCGTTTCCCGGGGATGTTGGGGGTGGCTCTTTGAGTCCATCGTAGCAACAGGATGCCTGATCCGAAAAAGATCGCTAACATAACGCCCAGTGCGCTGTCGGGTTTGAGGCGTGTATGTGACAGAATCCAGCGCGTTAATAAAAGGGATGCCACACCCGCCAAAAGTGCGCCGGGAATCAACACGACCAACGACTTGCTCCCTTTGCCGGTGACGAGGTAACTGGTTAGGAAAAACACCATGATTCCCAACAGGGACGAATGCGCCACCACGTCGCCGATTAGGCTTTGTCGACGAAGGTAAGCGAAACAGCCAACCGCTCCACTGACCGCACCGATGCCTGCGGTTCCCAAGAACACCGTTCGCAAGGTGTGGTCGCTAAAAAACTCAAGCATCGTCGACCTCGCCGGGCGCGGTTGGCGACTGTGAGACGTTGGAACAGGTCGGGTGGCTTAACTGCATAGGGGCTCTTTGGAATCCGCACTCAATGCCGCAGTTTTTAATCGGGCCACCGTAAGTTTGGTCTAATAGCTGGCTGGTGAAGGCCGTTGCGATCGGTCCTGAGGCAATGATTTTTTTGTTCACTAAAGTAATTGCGTCGAAATAATCGGTGATCGTCGTAAGGTCATGATGGACAACGACGATGGTTTTGCCTTCATCACGCAGGTCTTTCAACAGTCTTATGATTGCTTTTTCGGTGGTCGCGTCGACGGCGGCGAACGGTTCATCAAGAAAATAAATCGGAGCATTCTGCACGTAAGCACGAGCTAAAAAAGCGCGCTGTTGCTGGCCCCCGGAAAGTTCGCCGATCTGCCGTTGGGCGAAATCGCGCATCTCAAAACGGTCCAAAGCGGCCAACGAGTCACTTTTTTCTTTTGCTCCGGGACGGCGGAACCAACCCAGCCGACCGTAGGTTCCCATTTTCACCAAGTCCAGCACCGTCGTTGGGAAATCCCAGTCGACGCTGGTCCGCTGGGGCACGTAGCCGATCTGTTGTCGGTTGGCGTTGAAGCGTTTTCCCAGAACTTCGACGTCGCCAGCGAGTTTCGGCACCACGCCCAAGACGGCTTTCAACAGCGTCGATTTACCGGCTCCGTTGGGACCGACAACGCCCATCATCACGCCTTGTTCGATGGCGAGATCCACATTCCAAAGGACAGGAACCGAATCGTAAGCAACGGTTAACCCTTTGATCGTGATGGCTGCAGGGGAGTCGGGCATGGAGGAAGATGGGGGCTATTTGAGGTTGTCGACGATAATTTCAACGTTGGATCGGAACGCGCCCAAGAATTCGTTCAGGGGTGGGGTTTCGCCAAGGTCATCCGAGAATAGCTGTTGCTTGACAATTTTCACCTTCCAATCCTGACCTTCGCAGGCCTCTTTTAAGGCGACACTGACTTTGGGATTGGTGATGGCTTCTAAGAAAATGACTGGGATTTTTTTCTCAACGATTGTGTCTGCGACTTTCTGCATGGTTTGAATGTCGGCTTCGGCATCGTTACCGATTCCCAACACCGCCAATGTCTTCATGTCGTAAACTTTTGCAAAGTAGTTGAACGCATCGTGAGCACTGACGATAAAGCGGCGCGGTTGAGGAATAGTTTGCAACAATTCGAGCGCCCATTGGTGGGTGGTTTGAATGGATTGGATATATCTTTCGCTGTTAGCGCGAAACAGTTCTTCGTGCTTAGGCGATAGTTGGACCAGTTCCTCGGTGAGTCCCGCCACGCTTGCCATCCAACCGGGCAAGTGGTTCCAAATGTGGGGGTCAAAGGGAGCATCGGGATCCTGTCGGCCATCATTGAGCCATTCTAACCGAGCATCATCAGGGAAGGCTGAAGCCATCGCCCACGCTTTGTCGGAAAACAAGTCATGCAGGTGCTCATGCAACCGAGCCTCTAAATGAAACCCGTTGTAGATGATCGCGTCAGCGTCCTTCATCGCTTGGATATCGTTGGTGCTGGCGGAGAAGGAATGTGGGTCGACGCCGGGGCCGCAAAACAGTTTAATCGTGGCATCGCTGCCAGCGGTGATCGCAGTCAGTGCTGAATTGATTTGCCCTGTCGTTGCGACCAGATTCAACGGGCCTGCCGGTCGGGCCGCTGAAGGAGTCGGTTTTCCACAACCCGATACCGTGGTGAAGGTCGCCAAGCCAAGGACCGCTAAAATAAAGAACAAGTGCCGCATGAATTCATCCAGAACAAAACAGGTGTAATCTCCCCTTTTCCACCGCCAGTCGAAGAAGGGCAAACGAGTCTGGCTGGCGGCAAGCGGTAAGCAATGCGATCAACGCAGTGCGTTTGGCAACTTGCAGAGGCTGGCTATATCTCGGTTTTATATAATTTTAGGTGGCTTCGTACGGGACCAATGTTAGTCATTATCTATTGAAAAACAACCAACGAACTGTCGTGCAGACTTAGTAAACCAGACGCGCAATCAGACGTTAAATTGTAAGCAACAGGAGTTTGGGGTAAGCTTTTTACCGCATGCACTGGTACTGGTGGGCCTATTCAATAACTTACCCCACCCGATCTATGAAAGTTCGATCTATGAAGTTCTGTAATCTAATGCTTTGGGGTGTCTGGTTGTCGTTGATACCGTTGTCGATATTGATCTCGCCAGTGTTTGGAAACGATGTTTATTTTGGCACCGCGAAAAACAACAGCGGCAAAGCGGCCGGCGTTTACGTGTCTCGTTTCGACGCGGTGACGGGCAAGCTGAAACGGGCGAAGGTTTTGTTGGAGCTCGGCGGTGCCGGGTGGGTGGCCAAGCACCCACGGTTACCAGTGCTTTATTCTACCGGCGACATTAACCAAGCAGGGGCCATTGTCGCAATTGACCTTTCTAACAGCCCCGCCAAAGTGATCAATTCTCAACCCACCGGTGGCCTTAAGGCATGTTTTGTAACCCCTGACAAAACGGGGCAGTTACTGATTAGCGCTCAGTATGGTGGTGGCTGCGTTTCGGTATTTCCAATCGAAGCAAACGGAGCCATCGGGCCCAGAAGCCAGTTGATCAAACACCGCAATCCGTCGCGCGTTCACAAAAATCAAAAATCGGTTCACCCTCACTACGTCAGTATCAGTCCAGACAATCGGTTCGCGCTGGTTTGTGATTTGGGAGCCGATAAAATCGTCAGCTATCAGATAGATTTAGAAACCAAGCAACTGAAAGAAGTTTCGCGGGCGTCGTCGGTACCCGGCGGTGGGCCACGTCACATGAAGTTTTCGCGGGATGGGAAATTTGCGTTGGTGCTTAACGAGCTAACGCTCTCGGTGTCGGTCTTTCAGTATGATGCCGACACCGGAACGTTAAAAATGGTGGACACCACCGAAGCGCTGACCTCCGAAGAAAAATCGATCAACACTTTCAACAGTGCATCTGAAATACGAATTCACCCCTCCGGGAAATTTGTGTATTCGGCCAATCGCGGGCACGATTCGATTACGATTTTCAGCTTCGACATCACTTCAGGCAGACTTGAGCGTGTCGGGCTGATGCCTATCCGAGGGAGTTGGCCGCGCAATTTCAATTTGAGCCCGGCCGGCGATTTTTTGTTGGCAGCGGGGCAGAATTCAAACTCCATTTCCGTTTTCGCGATCAACCAAGAAACGGGAACATTGCAGTACGTCCAACACAGCAGTACGTTCGTGCCGGCGCCTATGTGCGTGACGTTTGCCCAACAGTAGGTTCAAAACGCGGACTTCGTCGCCGTCATTGCTGACCGGGGTAAGAGAATCGGCGATTTACGGATCTCGTTTCGCTATTTTTCCAGAAAAAATACCTGATTTGCGTACGACATCCGACTTGTCAGCACACGCCCTTTTGCTAAACTCTGGCCTGTTAAAACAAGTTTCGGACGGATGGCTGAGTCTGGTCGAAGGCACCGGTTTTGAAAACCGACGTACGTTAACGCGTACCGGGGGTTCGAATCCCTCTCCGTCCGCCTTTACGCATTGTGTTGATCTTTCATTCTTCACAGTGCGTTTTTTATTGGGTTTTTGCTCGCGCGTGCTTGCCCATTCAACGTCGGATTTGGCGTCGTTGGCCAAAATAGCGTCGGATCTGGCGTCAATCTTTCGAAGTCCTGAATCATCGAAGTCCTCGTTTTTGGTCAACGCATAATTCTTCATTGCTGCGTCCGGGATGTTGCCTGGCCACTGGCAAGCGCGACGCAGACCACCGGCGTTCATCAAGTCCGTTTCAGCAGAAGCACGGATCGATTTCCAGAGAGTTGCCCCATACTTCGTGCTTGGATCGCGTGACGTACTTTTTCGCCGTCGTGCCTCGGGTGGCGTTGGTCCGCAAGTTCGAGAAAACGTACATTTCGCCATCAGCAGCGCTATCAAACATCTGTTCCAACAGCGGCCTCACGGTTTCGAGGATCGGCACCAGTCGCGCGTGTTTGCCGATGTGACGCGTTTTGGGTGGATGAATGAGGATCTGATTTCTCTCCCAATCAACGTCCGCCCAAGGCAATCCCACAATCTCTGATGGGATTCTCATGGGGATGGTCCGCGTCATCGCAAACAACAGTTTCCACTCCGTCTTCGGGCAATGTTCGACAGCTGATTCAATCACGGCCCATCGAATGTATGTTTTTTGGGCTGCCGTTTGCGAGACGGTTAAACCCTTGATCTTGAATGGGTTCTTCAAGATCAATTCATCTTCAACGGCCCGTTCGAAAAACGCCCTCCCAAATCCCAACCGCAGTTTAGCCGTGTTCTCCCCAAGTCCGGGCGATGTCTTTCTGACCTTCCACTTTTGATGCTTGCCCTCCTCGCGCAACCAACGTCTCAACAAGTAAAGGGCGTTGTGATCGTGGCAAGCCATTGGCATCATCATGCCAGATTCGCTTCAAACGTTCGAACGCGGTGTTTGTCGAAAACCGTTTAATTCGCGCCCGACGCACGTGATGCCCATGGGAAGTTATCTGCGTTTCGAGATACCTTATAAAAATTAAACATGCCAAGGAAGCGATACAGCGCCGGGTTGGGCCCCAACAATGACGCTCCGTCTGCGGAACTTGGAATCACTAATTCAAACAGGCTCTGCTGAGCCCAACGCACGTTGGCGTCAGAGGCGTTGGAGGCCGGGCGTTTTCTAGACATAAGCTTGTAAAGAGCGCTGGATTCTTTCGCGGAATCGCCATTTCTACCGTAGATGATCAAGGTAGGGATTTCGATACCTGCACCACCAGCCAGCAACGGATGACGTACCAACTGTGGCATCGATAATTGCTGGAACTTTTTTGGTGGCGAAACCAGAATCAGCGACTGAACGTCCTTACCTTGTTTGATACTGCCACGATTCTCATAGGACCAGTCCTTAAGCGTCCATCCGGTCACCAGAGGGCACGTCTCCCCCACAGCCAGTACCGAAAGCATGCTAATG
Organism: uncultured Pirellulaceae bacterium; assembly: GCA_937944405.1. GTDB lineage: Bacteria > Planctomycetota > Planctomycetia > Pirellulales > Pirellulaceae > Mariniblastus. The sequence goes on along the minus strand of CALDYR010000157.1, from coordinate 4,053 downwards.
TTTAGCTTGCCTTCGTTATTCAAGCCGATCAACTTCTTTTTGCACTCTTCGATATCTTTGGTCACCGTGGCGATTTGAGCTCGATTGAAATCTCGATAGTCCAGTGGTCGAGGAGCGTTGGCCATCGTTACGCTTCTTCCATGGCCACGCAGGTCGGGAACGATCACGGTGTGACCAACCGATTGAAGGTATTGAGCCAACGGCCCCAAGTCATTCATCGTGCCACCCCAGTCGTGGACCAAAATGATCGGCACGATCGTTTTGGCCAGTTCGGGATCTTCGGTGTTGGGGGACATGAACAAGGCCGCCATGATGTTGATGCCGTCTGATTCGAGGGTTAGTATTTCCGGTGGCGGAGCCTGAACTTTGCCGTCTTTGTCGGTGCCCTTTTCCTCTTTGTCGGTGCCAGATTTAGCGCCCGCTTCGGCAGCGGCTTTTTTATCGGCGGCGTTTTTCGAAGCCATCTCGAATAGATCCACCGGCCCCTTTTTCGCCGGTGTGGCTGTCGCGCGAGAACCGGTTGCCGGTTGTGCGACGGCGCCCGTTGTTGGTTCGGACTCTTCTTTATCCGCGCTGTCGGTCGGAGTTTGGGTAGATTTGGGGCCGCTGAGTAGGCCACGTTTCCTGCGTTGAGCATCGCAAGGGGTGCTGCTGGCGACCAATAGCGCAATGATCGCGATACCGATAAGAGGAATTTTACAGGGCAGCGGGTTATGGGACATGCTTCGTTCCAAAGTTAGTGTAATTGTCCAGTGTTTTGTTAGAAGGCTGGTGGCGAGATGCCGTGTGCTGGCGGTCCCAAATCAAGCTTTGACAAAGCTCATGTATTTTACCGCACAGGTGGGTTGGAAACCACTGAATACTCATCCTGCTAACGGTTCAGGGGGCATTGTTTATCGACACCCCTTTAAGAAGAATAGGGTATACTTAAAAAAGTAGGCCTTCGAATTCTACCACGTCGATGGTCGCAGACGACTTTGGAACGCAATCCCGTGGTCAGTCCCACCTTCTCATTTCGCCGCTATGATTAAGTATCTCAAACGTACTTGGCAAATTCGGACCGGACGCTACGAAACGCCCTTCGATGGCGGTGTGCCGTTTTGGATGATTAGTTTAATTTTGCACTTGGTTGTGATTCTGGTCATTGCCAAAATGCTGATGCCTTCGGCGGACGATAAAAGACTTAATTTCGTTGGTGACTTTAATTCCAACGAGGTGATCGAATTAGCCAACCTCGAAGAGGTGGTGCCTGATGTTGTTTTCGAAGACGCTGATGCTGAACCGGTCGACATTGGTGATACCGATTTAGATTTCGAGGAAATCGAATTGGCCACGCCGGTGTTGAGTTTCGACAACCAAGCATTAGACGATTTTGATTCGATTATCTCCGAAGATGGTATCCTCGCCTTGGGGACCGAAAACGGTGGGAGGGGATCGGAAGCGTTTGCTGAAATTGCCACCAAAGGAGTCGCCGGCACCACTGTCGCCCAGGCCTCGGGAGCCATTGATCGGATCAGCCAAGAGATTCTGCGTTCTTTAGAGGACAATAAAACTTTAGTTGTCTGGATTTTTGACCAGTCAATCAGCCTTTTGGAACAGCGCGCCCGTATTGAAAATCGTTTGGATAAAGTTTATCGCGAACTGCGTGAAGCCGGTGTTTTAGGAGCCAAGACTCATGCTCAAATCCAAGATTATCGCCTCCACACCGACGTGATCGCATTTGGACAGTCGATTAACCCGATGCTCCCCCGACCGGCGACTAATTTTGATCAGGTGCGCAAAGCGATCCGGGAAATCAAACGCGACGATTCGGGAATAGAAAATGTGATGGCGGCGGTGATGACGGCCGCCGATCGGCACAAAGGATTGCACAAAATTGATTCCAGTACGGGAAAACGTAAACGTGCGGTTTTGTTGATTGTGGTCTCCGACGAGGCCGGGGACGACGGAGGGCTGACCGATCAAGCGATTCAGATGTGCCGAACGAATCAGATTCCGGTTTCGGTCATCGGTGTTCCGGCACCCTTTGGACGCAGGGCAACCGAAGTCAAATGGGTTGATTCCGATCCTCAATTCGATCAATCCGCTCAGATCGCATTGGTGAATCAAGGCCCCGAATCGATGATGCCCGAGCGTTTGCGGTTGGATTTTACGGGCGACTTCAATGATTTAGAGATGATCGATTCAGGTTTTGGGCCCTTTGACCTGACGAAGTTATGCTACGAAACGGGCGGGACGTACTTCGCCGTACACCCCAATCGTGGCAAACGTTCGGTGAAGTGGCACGAAGTGGCCAATTACTCTGCTTACCTTCGGCATTTCTTTGACGCCGATGTGATGAAGCGATACCGTCCAGATTATGTAACCGGCGCTGAATATCAGCAGATGATCACCGCCAACGCCATGCGTGGGGCACTGGTGAGGGCTGCCGCATTTACTTCGACCGGTGCCCTTGCCCGGCCTCAGTTGCGTTTTCCCAAATTCGAAGAAGCACAATTCGTCAGTCTTGTCACCCGAGCCCAACGTGCCGCAGCGATCGTTGAACCGAAACTAAACCAGCTTTACGATATGCTTAAGGTAGGCGAACAAGATCGGCCGGAGGAAAAGGCACCCCGGTGGCAGGCCGGGTACGATCTGGCGATGGGGCGGACATTGGCGGCTAAGATTCGAGCCGAAACTTACAACATGATGCTGGCGTTGGTGAAAACGAAACTGAAATTCGATTCCCCCGCAAACGAACAGACGCCACAAAATAATACTTGGGTGCTGCGACCAGCGAACACGGTTGAAACCGGCAGTCGCAGTGAGAAGTTAGCCCAAAAAGCAAAGGACTATTTGCAGCGCGTTGTCGCCGATCATCCGGGAACGCCGTGGGCATTGATCGCCCAACGCGAATTGGCAACGCCGATCGGTTGGAGTTGGCGTCAAACCTACATCACGCCTCCCAATCAGCGTCGCGCGAGGCCCAATCGTAATAATAACAACAGCACGCCTGAAATTCCGACCAACGTTGAACCGCCCAAGAAACGGCCACCGCCAAGGCTGTGACCGGTGCGCGTGGGGCACGGCGAGATGGTTTGTTGTTTCGTTAGTTAGTAATTGAGGATCGCGTCATTGGCGAATGTATCCAGATGGTCGTGGGGCGTGAATTGCTTGGCTAAATCAAGTACTAATTGACCTAAGTACACGGTTTCAAATTCGCGTTCGGAGGTCTGGATTGCCGGGCGCCCGTGAGTCGGGTATTCGAAAATTTTGGGACCGTAGTGGAATTCGACTTGGCCCTCTTTGTCGATGTTGTAGACGGTGGCGGTGAGGTCTGATTTTCCTTTGAACATCGTCGAACCTTCGTGGATCGTGTAGGAGGCCACATCGACGACGACGACCGAATTGGCGCCGACGCCTTTGCCGAGTGCCAAGAAATCGCGTTGGTCCCAACCGTTGGTGTCGATCCATTGTTCTATAACGGGCACAGGAATAACGACGCTTTCTTTTTTCAGTCCCTGTGCCAGTTTTAGGCTTAACGCATTAGAGATGGTGTAGGCCAGCGGATCAGGACCGTAAGCCGAGGCATCTGAAATACAAACAACTGCAATTCTTTTTTCCTCTAATCCTTGAAAGGCGGCCGGGCGCGTATGACCTTTGATGACGTATAACAATTGAGACATGACGCCCGTACACCCCAACGAAGACACCAAACCGAAACAAATCATCAACGTAAGCAACAGGCGATTGGCAGTAAATGAACGCATAAGACGGTTCTCGGGCCGAGTAGGAAATACGGTAACGGTCGGAACGTTAGAGAAGTTTCCCGTTGGCGACAATGCCGGTTTTTACCCCGCGATTGAGTGATTGAGCTCTTGTTGTGGAGTAGGTGTGAGAAATTCGGGCGAAGAAGTTCGGACGAAGAAGTTCGGACGCCGTCAGCGCGGATTTGACGAAATCTGGACGTGCCGAGCTGTGTTTGCAGATGGGCGATCAAGTGTGACGTCCGGGAATCACTCGTCGTCATCCATCTCCAATATGTCAGCCTGTTTTTCGTTAATTTTGATCCGT
>CALDYR010000156.1 GCA_937944405.1 uncultured Pirellulaceae bacterium | reverse complement strand
GGAATTTCCACCGACCAACAGGCAGCGCGTCCCGTAGCCAAAGAGACTCGGTTCCCCTCACTAACATTGACATGCTCAATGCTAACCGCGCCCCAACAGATTCCTTCGCCAACAGCACCGGTAAATTTCTGGCCGCGTTCGCCGACGAACTATCAATAGCATCCCAATGTACACATCGGTGGAGACTTCGTCGTTTGGGAATCCCCACGCATTTGACCGGTTGAGGTCGGTACGTTCCAGATAACAGTTCGCCGATGCCCCGGACGCGGTGATGCTGGAGATATTCCGCTAGCTGCTGCACCGTCATCTCGTCGACACCGGAGGCTCCGACGTTAGCGACCACTTCATCGATCGCCGCGTTGAAGATTAACCGGACCGCAGATGCGTTCCATTAACCTGTCACTACTTGTCGGGATTCAAGGTTCGAGTCCACCTCAAGCGACACTGTCCCTTGAGCGACGGTCCTCGGCGATTCACTCCTGCTCTCCGTTACAAAGGCCATCAACTGTTGCTGTTCCGTTTTAAGCGCATCGGTTTCCTGCTGTTTGTCGCTCATGAGTTCTCAAGTTGAATGCCACTCCATTTACCCGATTTATCATCGGGGACCGTTCGGGCCTTCGAAGGGACCGCGGTTCGGTTTTTCTGTTGGCTCCCGATTTCTCAGGGAGTGCCTTAAGACCCTCGCCCGTCGATTCCAACTACCATGCCCTCTGCTGACTTCTGACGGGCGGCCAAGCTTCCTTGCGAAAGCTTCCGTTTAAGTCATTGCAAAAAGCAGGGCTCAAACACAGGCCAGACCTCCCGGGGTAAGTCGATTTACTTTCTCCGCACAACCGCCGGATTTACAGCGTCGGCTTTCGATGGATAAATGACTTCGATGGATAGATGACTTCGATGGATAGATGACTTCGTCATGCATTGCTGACTCGTCCCACCGAAACTGCCTTGTATCCGATTCTTGTACACCGGCTCGCGGATTCGTGTTCGCGTTTCCTTCAGACCCCATCGCGCGGTGGCGTACTTGCGTTTGACTCGTTCTTCACCTCCATCAGGTTAAACAGGGGACTTCCACCCCAAGCGAATAAACATGCCCGGAACACATAGAAAAAGGGTGAAGCAAATGCCTCACCCTTTTTCTCAAGACGATTCAAGTCTATTCACTGGCCTAACGCCGGCGTAATTTCAATTCCCATCAGATCACACTTCACAATCAATCGATCACCATTGATTAACCAATGACGGACGCTATCCGGTAGTGGCAACCGGACAGGTACGCGGTCAACCGATCGCATCAAACAACCGTGACATCGCGATATTCATTTTGGCTGACGTTTCATACTGGCCGCTGACAATCTGGGCTTTAATATCGGCGACCCGGTCGGCGCGAACATCGCCGCTGGATTGGCCGATCATTTGAGCTTCGGCTGAGATCTCCAGCTGGTCGACTGGAATCGCTCCGCTGGACTGGGTTCCAGCAGATGTATTTTGCGTCTGCAAGTTAATCGCCGACGTTGTTTGGATGTTTGAAGTAGGTCTGATTTGCATCGTGTTCTCCCAGTTACGGGTTTGTGGTTTGAACGTATTCCAAAACACAAACCATTGATTTAGTGTAAGCACATTGGTTGGGTGGCTAAACGTGTTGGTGCCTCCGTTTTACTTCCGTGCCGTTTGCAATTCCGTGTCCAATGGTGCCATCCGTAACCGGCTTTTGACGCTGCAAGCTATGAACAGGATCGACACCGACGGTACAATGGTCTGATAGTTTCTTTGTAGGTTTCTGTTATGACGTTCGACGGGTGTCGACCATCTGTTTGGGCTGTATTACCGGTCAATTGTGGCCAATCAAATTGTATTTGATTTGACGCCCCCAGCATGACGTGCATTGTGGTCGTTGGGTTCGAAAGATCGGTCGGATTTTAATGAATTAACATCCATGCTCTCTCCAGCGATCGAGAGTATAGACAGATCAACGTCACCGCCGCAATGCCGATTGGATGCCAAAAAAATATCGATATTGCTGGCGAACCTTATGTTGATTAGCTTCGTTATATCGATTGCAGGCATGATGTCGGCGTCGCGCTTCAGGGATTGAAGAACACCACGTTTCGTTCTCAAAAATGGACTATGCCATGAATCCCTCTCCCGTTCTAACGCACCCGACGATCAAATTGACGATGACACGGTTTGAGTCTCCCATGGAAATCGACATGGAACGCTTTTTCGAATTCAGCTTCGATCTCGCAGAAGGTATTTTGGACATGGAAGCGCGATTTCAAGTCAAAAGAAATCGCCGCCACCAAGCCCCTAACGACCGGGTCACGGAGCACTGAAAACCTGCGAGGGATCCAAATCACAAACAGAACGTGATGGAGTTCACATTTGATCGATACGTTTAGACGCGCGTCCAAACGGTCGTCCGCCAGTGATCCCGAAGATTCAAGCCGGCCTAGTTCTCCCCACGCGGCACAGTGAAAACTGCTTTGGGCACCGCTTACCGGCCTAATCCTCGTGTTTTTGAATCCAGATGCAAACCGGCAGTCCGCTCAGGATGGCAAAACGGCGTCTGGCGATCGTTTGATCATCACCGGCGCTGCCCGAGGGACAGGTTTTACGCAAACAAATTTTCGACAAAATTGAGATTTCAAAGTCAATTAGACATCGCTTGTGCGTTCTAAAAACGGTTATTTCCAAACAAATTGAATCTACGCAAGCGAAAATTATGGTTATGGCTTCCGACGAAGATAAGAATGTCTTGGTCATCGCACAGGATGATCAGACTTGCCAATGGCTAACAACTTGGTTACATGATCAGGGCTACCATCCAGTGACCGCTCCGTCTGCGGAATCGGTCCAAGGAAGGATCAAGGACAGTACGTTACTGGTCATCTCAGACATCGATCACCCTCAAGCAGACATCTCCCGCCTAACTCAAATTGTGAAGTCAGAATCAGCAGACGTGCCCGTCATCGTCGTCGCTGGTGCCTCTTCAGCGGACAACGCCGTTCATTCGATTCGAAACGGCGCGACTGACTTTTTGATTAAACCAATCAACTCGATGGAATTATCCGCCAAACTGAATCGCGCTTTAAACGAACGAAAGTTACAAAAGAAACTCGCGGCGTTGCAAGGACGAAGTTCCAACGTTGACCAACAGTTACAGCCACAAGGCGTAAAGTCTCTCCAGATCCTTGAACGCGAAGCGATCATCGACGCCTTGGATCAGTTCAATGGTGCCCGCGGCAAAACGGCCAAAGCACTGGGAATCAGCGTTCGCACTCTTCAACGCAAAATTAAAGAGTACGGTTACACCAATGGTGACCTGAAACCATCGCTTTCAGCGATCGACCAAACGCCGTTCATCTAATTCCTTGGGCCTTGCGGTGAATTGCTGGACTGAGAGTCGGCCCGGTTTCAACCACCGACATTAGTCATCTATCACCAAGTGTTACTCTTCCAAACTGCCCTTGGGATCCCTTTGCCAGAATAGGGCGGCACTAACTCCTTGTGTCGCCCTTAAATGACAGTACTTTTGGTTGATGTTTTGAATATGACGGCGTCGGTGGCTGACACCACCGACACTTCTTTCATCGCTCTACGGAATTCCCCCCGGGCCAGGGCCGGCGCATTTGGAATTGGTTTAAACGCCGAATAAAACGGCCTCAAGCTTTTCGGTGTTTAGCCCGGATATTTCATCGGCGGATTTTTGAGATCTATTTTTCGGGCTCGGTAGCGGTCATGGTGTGATTTTTGGATTGGCGGCGAAACCTTCGCGCAAGGCCCCCTTTCCCCCAAGCTGAGTCAGTCGCGTTTCAGGTTG
>CALDYR010000155.1 GCA_937944405.1 uncultured Pirellulaceae bacterium | reverse complement strand
CCTATTTCTAGGCAGCCATTGCGAAAGAGTTATCTTCTGCAAATAAAGGTTTTGGTCAGATTTTTACGTAGCCCTCTGACCAGCTACGACACGCCATCTTCGCTTCTAACGATCCGGTCGATTCCAATTCGCCCCCGTTTTTTCACTGAACAAGCAATCCTCTAATAGAACTCTATCACATCGTTACCTGCCCTGTATCACGAGATTATACACCGTATATTACAAAAGACCAATGCGTTTGCTTCACCGGTCGCCATAGATAATTTTCAACCTACTGGGCAATTGATTCAGCTCCCTGATGCGACAGTGGTCCGGACATCGAACTGCGTTTCCCCGGTTGCGGTCGCTACGGTCGAGCCACAACGCCGACCACCCCATGGTGCGGGGGCCGTGAAAATCGTTCTCAATGCAGTCGCCCACAAACACAATGTCGTGGCTGGCCGGTTCTGATTTTATTGCTTTTGTGACCGCGCGGAGAACTTGGCGATAGAACGCCGGATCGGGTTTGCGAAACCCGATCGCAGCCGAACAAAATACATCGTCCACCATCGCTAGGTCAGGCATCGCGTCAGCAATGGGAATCAGCCGACTGTCGAAGTTTGACGCGATTGCCACATAGTGGCCTTGTTGTTTCAACTGAAGAAGGCAAGGTGCTACATCGTGATAGGTGCGCCAGTTTTTCGGCGTGGCGAAAAATTGCCAAAGTTCCTCAAACAATCCACAGCGGTCTACCACATCTTCGAAAATGTCATCGACAAACCGCCGCCAGAGATCGAGTTCGATTTCGTCGCTGGAGGTCAATTGTCCGGCGACTTGGTCTTTGGCCGATGCGCCGGTTGAAAAAAGTTTTTGTCGCGCGGCTTTGAAACGCCGTTTCACTTCACTTGCATCGAAACGCGAACCAAATCGCGCGCCGTGCTGTTGGTAGACCTCTGTTACTCTGGGCACTGTTTCGATAACAGTCGACACCGCGTCGAACAAAATTACTTTTGGAATCAGACCGTTAATTTTCAGCAATCCCGTTATCGATTTATGGTGGTTTGATCGGACTTCATCACTTCGTTCGATGTCGACACCGAACTGTTAGCCGTACGGCGCGGGGCGCCGTGTTGCTGGTGGCGACTTTGGTTGCCAACAATACCACTGGCAAAGTTCTTTAGCGATAAGATCGAGCCCGAAGAGACGGTCGTTGCGCGGAGGATGGGAATGCGCGGGGACGCGTGTGCGGTGTGATTGTCGGTCGCGTCGGCGATGCGCGTGTAGGCCGGTGTTGGGGTTGTTTTTGTTACCGACGGCAAGGGCTTGAATTCTATCGACGGTTGGTTGTTCATCGCCTGGCGGTGGCTGCGATCGCCAAAGCTGGTTTCCGTTTTCCGTAGCGCGTTTTGTTGTCGGAAGCCACGTTTATGGCCGGCTTGCATCGTTTCAAGTGACTGCTGCTGATGGGCGGCGCGGTCGAAGATGTTGTGTGATTGAGCCGGGCGTGCGTGCAGGGTCAAGATCGCCGATTTGTTTTCGACAACCGAACGCCCGGCGTGGGCTGGGGCGGTGGCCGCATCGGATTTAAGCATGGATTTTGCGGCGGGTTCAAAGATGCTCTGCTCTCTTCCCAGTTGGCCAGCAAGGACTTGATCGCTTTGTTCAGAATCCTCGGGAGGGGCCAGTTGCCCCAACGGCTCAAGCGATTCGACGCTGTCAAGATCGTCATGGCCACGCGCTGGATCCAATTTCAGAGCGTCGTTGGGTAGTGGGTTGCTCTGCGGCATGGAACTGGCTTTGATCAGTTTTGCGGGTATTTCTAACGCTGTTCGGGCAGGTGGTTCGGCAATCTGCGCCGAAGGTGTTTCCATCACATCGTAAGAGCGCTGATACATATAGTACTGGGTGCCCGGGTGGGCGTTGCACTCACAGACGCCGCAACCAAATTCTCCGTCTGCTGACGTGCCTTCGGTGAACACGTGCGAAGGCGCGGCAGTTGAGAAAATGAAATCATCCGTTGCAGTCGGCCTGTGGGATGGCTCCAGTGCCGAGTGGGTGCCGAAGGTCGGTCGCCAAAGGCCCGTGTTCCCCAAGGCTGTTTTCTTGTAGGCCAACCTTTGCTTGAAAATGTTGGCCTGCGATTCCTTTAACGCATCGACGACGCCAAGGTTCAGGAAGCCGCTGCCGACAGTACACCCGCTAAGGATGGCTGACGAGATTCCTAAAGCTATCAAGCTTTGATATTTAAGACGCATGGTTTTCTACCGAAGTGTGACGTGCGATGAGTTCGCAGGAATCAATCTGCGACTACTGCAACCCGTGCGACAACCCGCACGGCTTCGATAGAAGTATCGACCTAAAAATTTAGACCCATCGGAATTGGAACGTCCACAGCCACGACCGTAACAACCGACATCTGAGCTACGGTGATAAAAACTCGAAAACACCAATAGGCTGACGCAACCGTTAAAGTCGGTGTGGGTTGTGCGGGCAGCGCTGTTTAAACGGCGACATGTTGGCGAACAAGCCGCGTGTGCTGTTAACAGATGATGTCGTGGACAACCCGGGAGTGCTCGACGCCGGTCAGTTTGATGTCCAAACCTTGGAAAGGGTGAGTGAATCTTTCGTGTTCGATCCCAAATAAGTGCAGCATCGTGGCGTGCAAGTCATGGACGCTGACGACATTGTCGACGCTGTTGTAGCCTAGTTCATCGGTCGCCCCGTAAGTAATACCCGGCTTAATACCGCCCCCGGCCATCCAGATGCTAAAGGCGTTGATGTGGTGATCGCGTCCCGACCCTTGAGCCATCGGTGTGCGACCGAATTCGCCACCCCACACGACTAAGGTGTCTTCCAGCATTCCTAACCGCTTTAAGTCCTTCACCAGGGCAGCGCTTGCGCGATCGCACGCCTTGGCCGAGATCGTAAAGTTTTTCTCTAAGTGAGAGTGGTGGTCCCAGCCACGATGATAAAGCTGTACAAACCGTACGCCACGTTGCAACAATCGTCGGGTTAACAAGCAGTTAGAGGCAAAGGATCCGTCACCGGGTTCTTTGACGCCGTAGAGGTCCAACGTTTCTCGGGATTCCTGCGACATGTCGGCCAATTCGGGTACGGTGGACTGCATTTTGAAGGCCATTTCGTATTGTGCGATGCGGGTCTCAATTTCTGGATCATAGTGGCGATTGGCCAACAAACCGTTGATGCGTTGGACTTCATCGATGACTTGGCGTTGGGTGGACTGGCAGACGCCTTCGGGATTACCGATGTAGTGAACTGGCGCGCCTTTTGATTGCAACGCAACGCCTTGGTATCGACTGGGCAGGAAACCGGCCGACCATTGTCGCGCGGACACCGGTTGGGCGCCGGGGCCCTGTGAGGTCATCACTACGTACCCCGGCAGGTTGTCGGTTTCGGCACCTAATCCGTACAACATCCAAGACCCCATTGAGGGACGCCCTTTAATGATCGAACCGGTGTTCATGAACGCGTGTGCGGTGTCGTGGTTGATCTGTTCTGTGGTCATGCTGCGCACGACGCAAATGTCGTCAGCGATCGATCCGATGTTAGGGAACAATTCGGAAATTTGTGTTCCCGATTGGCCCCATGGTTTGAATTTGGTAAATGATTTGCGGGCTTTGAGGGTGGTGTTTTGAAGTTGAGCCAATTGCTGGCCGGCGGTAAATGAGGCCGGGAACACTTGATTGTGAATTCTATCGAGCTCTGGTTTCGGATCCAAAGACTCTACATGCGAAGGACCACCGGCCATACAAAGATGGACAATTCGTTTGGCTTTAGGAGCATGATGGGGAAAATTCGGAAGTCCAGGCCAAGGTCGATCGGCGGCCTGAACGGGGGTTTTGTCCATGATCAAGGAGGCGAAGGCCAATGAACCGAGCCCTGCGAAGGATTTCGACAGAAACGTACGGCGCGACCAATCGGTGTGAATCCGATCGAGGTTGATGGGGTGTTGCATGAGTTGGGCCCGGTACCGAAGTGATGGTGGCGTCTGTCTGTGAGGACGCTGTTTGTTGTTAAAAGCGTGTGATGGTTTCGTGCAAGTTCAAAATGACTCGGCAAACCTGAGCAAATGCTGCCAGTTTCGCGGTTTCCATTTCACCCGGAGGGGCGTTTGCGCCAGTTTCAAGCAGCATCCGCGCGTCGGCGGTGTTGGTTTGAAAGTGTTGGAATTGGCGTTGATAAAGTTGGGTTAATCCCAATCGTTCGGTGTCGTTGGGCCGCCGCGATACGGCCAACCGAAAGGCGGTCTCGATCGCGGATGAAATGGATGGGGGTTGAGCCTGCGTTTTTGGAGGTTTGTTGAGGTTTGTGGCCTCATTTTTGGTTGAAGTGAGCAATCGTTTGGCCATCGCGACAGCGGCTTCTGTGAATGTGGGATCGTTGAGCAAGGTGAGGGCCTGTTGGGGGCTGTTAGATTCGGTGCGGTCGGCCACGCATTCGTCGCGCGATGGTGCGTCAAAGTTAACCAACATGGGGTGCAAGAAAGTGCGTTGCCAGTGCATGTAAACGCCGCGTCGGTATCGTCGCCGGTCTTTGTGGGAGACGTACTTTCGAGACGGGAATTGGATGTTCGAATAATATCCCTGAGGTTGAAACGGGAAGATGCTGGGGCCGCCGATATATTCGGTTGATAGAATTCCGGCGATCGCCAGTGCGTTGTCGCGAATAATTTCGGCTTCTAAACGCCGGGCAGACTGTTGTGATAACAAACGGTTGTAAGGGTCGGTGTTGTTGAGGTCGCTGCGGACCGATGCGCGTTGTTGGTAGGTGTGGCTGTTCACGATCAACCGTGCGATGTTTTTCATATCCCAGTTGCTACGGAATTCGGCGGCTAAGGCGTCCAGAAGCATCGGATGACTGGGCCATTCGCCTTGATTGCCAAGGTCATCGAGTTTGGCTGACAGGCCGCGGCCGAAAAAGTGTTTCCAAGTCCGGTTGACGTAATGCCGCGCCACCAAAGGATTGGAATCTGATGTCAGCCACCGCGCTAAATCCAATCGGTTCAAGCGCTTCTGTGGGGCTGCTGGTGGGGATGTTCCGGCTAAAAACTCAGGGAATGCGGGCACGACTTCAGCGCCCGATTGGTCCAACCAGTTACCGCGCGGGAGTATTCGCGCAGGTTTGATCGAATCGATCGGCAGTGGTTGCGCTACTGTGGTCATTGCGAAACCTGATCGCGCCGCAATGATATCGTTACGCAGGATGGCGATTTTTGGAGGGTGTTTTTTGATCGGCGTCGTGCAGAGGTAATAAGTCGCCAGCAATTCTTCTTCGGTCGCAGCGTCAGATAAATCAGGGGCTTGCCCGATGACGAATTGGGTAAAGGGAGACGCCGCGAGTTCGAACTTTCCGATATCGCCGGAGTTTAATTCGAAAACAAGTTCCTCAGACGGTTCCAGTTTCAAAGGCGTTTGTAAATGGTAGATCGCGGTGTGGGGCAATCGGGCTTCATCGGTTGGGAGTTGCCATGCTGCTGGGCCAGATTGCCATGTGTCACCGGTGAATAATGACGGTCTGCCTGATGAGTATTTTAGAGGCGTTTCACGATCGGTTTGGCAAGCGAAAATTTCGATCGAATCTGACTTTTCGGTGTTCGATTCATCGCGCTGTGTGGCGGCGGCGGTAACCTCTGATCGTTCATTTAACAGCGTCTCAGGTCGTACTTTTGCGGTCAGTTTTACCCGGAATCGGCCATCTTTGGATCGTCCGACGTAGCCTCGGTTGGCTTGGTCGGGAAGAACCTTTAATCGCAACATGCGAATTTCGGTTGCGGCGGGAAATTTTGCGACAACGGTGATGGTGTCGCCTTTTTTTCTAGGCCCGGTAGGGATGATGGTATCGCCGGCCACGGCAATCGAGGCCTTGGCCGCAGTGGCCGAAACGATCTTCAAAGGAATAAAACCAGACGGATGTTCGGCCAGGGTTGCTTTCACCGAAGCCAGCCACTGTTGGGCCTTGGGAGACTTAAGCGCCCCGGGCTTTGATTGTGCAACGATGCGGTTTTCCAACTGTTTTTGTAAAAACGAAATTTGTTTTTGCAGCGCATCGCTTTTAAACCTTAGTTCCGGTGGAAAGGGGTGGTTGTTGGTGAACCCTTTCAGATCAGCGTTAGGGGTGTATTTATAAGTTGTGTACACGCCCCATTGTCTTAGATCATCAAAGAACGCTCCCAATGAATAAAAGTCGCGCGCGGTATAGGGGTCGTATTTGTGATTATGGCACTCGCAGCAACCGGTGGTTGATCCTAACCAAGCAGTGCCCAACATGCGCACTCGGTCGGCCGTGTATTTGGCCAGGTATTCACCCGGTTGAGCCCCGCCTTCGCGCGTCATCATGTTCAAACGTACCAATCCGGTCGCGATCAGTTGCTGTTGGGTTGGGTTTTTCAACAGATCACCGGCCAACTGTTCGGTGGTGAATTGATCGAAAGGTTTATTGTCGTTGAGTGCATTGATGACCCAGTCGCGATAGGCGAAGTTGTTTTGGTTTTGGTCGCCGTGGTATCCGACGGTGTCAGCGAACCGCACGACGTCTAACCATTGGCTGGCCATGCGTTCGCCGTAATGCGGTGATGCCAAGAGTCGTTCGACTTGTTTTTGGTATGCGTTTGGGGTTGTGTCGTTGACGAAGGTTTTCACTTCAGCGGGGGTCGGTGGCAGGCCAATCAGGTCCAAGGACAATCGCCTTAGCAACGTCGGCCGATCGGCTTTGGGCGTCGGTCGCAGGCCGTGCACCGCAAGGTTGGCTTGGACAAACGCGTCAATTTTCGCCGACGGGCTTTCTGGATCGGCTTCGATCAGTTCGATGGAGGGAATGGGCGGTTGTTTGATCGGGGCATACGACCAATGCTGTTCATAGACCGCGCCTTGTTGAATCCATTTTTCGAACAGAGATTTTTCGTAATCAGAAAGTTGATGGCGAAAGTCGGCTGGCGGCATGGGATCGTCTTGGTCCGTGATCCGGAGATAGACTTCCGATGCTGCTGCGTTGCGGGGCACGATTGCGTATTTTGTTGCCAGTTCGAATGAATCCAATCGTAGTTCACTCTCATTGGTTTCATCGTCAGGGCCGTGACACGCAAAACACGTGTTGGACATGATGGGGCGAATGTGAGCGTTGAAGGTGACTGTTTGAGGAAGAGGGGGCGTAGCGCGGTGGGGATCAGCACTGGCGATGGCGGATCGAGAGTTAGGTGCGCCTGAATCGGTTTGTGAAAAAACCACATCAGCGGTCAACGTGAACCAACCGACAATCCAGAAATTCAGTAGCCACAGAAACCCACCGCGGAAGGCTTTGGTGTTGATAGAAGTCCGAGGCAAATTCATATTTCGTCTTTCAGTTGGTGTAAACCCAGTACGCTGCGGATCTATTTTAGTCGTTGGTTTCTCATGGAGGGGGTATTGGTTAAACAGCACGCCCAATCGTCTCAACGACCGAAGTTGACCACTGGCGATTTTGTTGAGAAACCGTTAGCTTCTTGCCACGGGCCGTTTGTCAGTCTGAACATCAGTCCCAAAAATCCAGCAGACAAACGCGACAATACCGATTGAATGATAAATTTCATGATACATTTTGATAAGGCTTGACGCCGAAAGATACTATATGAGTGATTTCTTTGCTGCTGCGAAAACGTCTGAGATTACCGATGGTGGAAAATTATTGGTCGAAGTAGACGATCGTTTGGTGATTCTTTTCCAGGTAGGCGATAGTTACTATTGCATTGATGATGTGTGTACCCACGATGGCGGTACACTCAGCGATGGCGAATTCGAAGGGCACGAAATCGCTTGCCCGAGGCATGGCGCCAAATTCGACGTCCGGTGCGGCAAAGTGACGTGTATGCCCGCAACGCAAGCTACGGTGGCTCACGAAACCAAAGTAGACGGCGACACGATTCAAGTTAAACTAAACCAGTAGTCTGAAGTTCTGTTTTTATCCCAGAAGAGAGTTTTGTCATGGCGTTGCATGAAGATCACGTTCGTGAAGCACTGAAACAAGTGATCGATCCTGAACTGTTCGTGAATATTGTCGATCTTGGGTTAATTTACGTCGTCGACGTATTGCCTCAAGAAGACACCGAAGGGCGTTTTAATGTGAAAATTGAAATGACGATGACCAGCCCCATGTGTCCTGCCGGCCCCCAGTTGGTCGCGGAAACAAAAAAGTACGCCGGCGAGATTGAATCGGTCGATGATGTCGAGGTCAAAGTTGTCATGGATCCGCCGTGGACTCAGGATATGATGACCGACGACGCACGGGATCAACTGGGAATCTTTTAAGTCGTGATTTAACGATTTGGTTCTTCCCAGAACTTTGTAGCATCCCGCGCCCCCCAGAACTCTATGGTCAGCGAATCCCGCGATGATTTTGAAGCTTGCCAGTAGAATCGGGGAAGCGTTAACGATTTGAGCATCTAACGATTTGAGCATTTTCCTCATCGGGCGTTCCCTCTTGGTGGTTAAACGCTGAAAAGGTTTGTCCAATGATAGATTAGTTTTTCGGTTATCTCGCCAACGTTGCCGGTGCCGATGGGCCGTTGATTGATGTGGGTGGCCGGAATGATGCCGTTGGGCGTGGTCAACCAGATTACCTCTTGGGCCTTTTCAAGTTCTTCGGTGCGGATGTTGCGGCGTTCAACGGTTAACCCTATCTGCTGCGCTATTTCGATCGCAACGCCGAGGGAAACCCCGGGCAGGACCGTCTCTTTGAGCGGCGCTATCAAACGACCGGATTGGATCATCACCACCGAAGCGGTGGTAGCTTCGGCCACAAACCCGTCGGTGTTGGTCAACAACGCGCGCGAATTTGGATCAATCGCTTGAGCTTCTTGTTCGGCCAAGTAATAGTGCATTCGGCTGCGGCACTTGAGTTCTTTGGGAATCGAAGCGGCAGGGATTTCTTGGGTCTTTACCGTTGTTAGACGAACCCCTGTTTGACACGCTTTTGTTAGGTCGTCGTGGTACAGAGGGTAGGTGTAAATTAGCAAGGTCGGTCCCACATTGGTCTGTCCGAAAGACGAAGCGATTCCCGGCGTCGCACAGATCCCAATTCCCAATTCATCATCCAAGGTCAGCGATTGACCGTTGATGGCAATCAAGTCGGCGATTTGCGTTTCCAATTGGCTGCGGTCAAACGGTGGCGCGAGCCCAATGATTTCTAATCCACCGAAGAAACGGTCGAGGTGCCGCGCCAGCAGTGGTGTGGATTTCCCGTAGGTGCGAATCTGTTCAGTGACCGAAACGCCCATCGTGAAACCAAGATCAAACACTGAAACGGTCGCTTCGGCGGCGTCGGTAAGATTACCGTTAAGATAAATTTGCATCAGGTTTGGGGCAGGTTTGCATGGGAAATGCATGGGGAACGCGTGGGTAATGCGTTTAGAAATTCGTTAGACTTTCGTCCCCACGACGTGATCGGATTGGGCGCTAACGACTCGGACGGTTGTTAGATCGTTGTCTTGGAGTTGCCCTTGAACAACCGTCACCGGCGCGTAACGGCAGCTCGTCCCGCGTGCCACGCCTTGGGCATCGACATCTTCAACCAGTAATTGCAGGTCTTGTCCAACCAGCGATTGAAAATACTTCGATCGAAGAGTGGTTTCTAATTCTTGCACCGCCCTGCCCCGCTGCTGTTTGATGTGTTTGGGGATCTGGTCTTCCATTTCTGCGGCGGGAGTTGTCTTGCGAGGGCTGAAAGGAAACATGTGGATTTTTGAGAATCCAATTTGCCGACATGCGTCTAAGGAGTCTTCGAAATCAGATTGCGTTTCGCCAGGGAAGCCAACGATCAAGTCCGTCGAAAACGCGGGGTTAGGAAGCTGTTCTTTGACATGGTGACAGCGGTCGATGATGTGTCTGCGCGTCCACCGGCGTTTCATTTTACGGAGGATACGATCGCTGCCGCTTTGGACGCAGACGTGCAAGTGGGGACAGACTTGATCTGAGTGGTCTTGCATCACTTCGACCAATTCGCGCGTGACTTCGGTGGCTTCGATGCTGGAAAGGCGGACGCGAAAACAATTGCCAATCCGGCAAATTTCTCTGACCAACGATGACAGCCGCACCCAGTCGTTTTTGGGTTTGCCTCGGTTGAAGTCGACGCCGTAGTGGCCCAGATGAATTCCGGTAAGGATGACTTCGCGGTAGCCGTTGTCAACCAAACGGTGGACTTCGTCGATGATTTCGGCCTGCGGGCGACTGGACATTTGCGGTCGGACGGTCGGGATGATGCAGTAGCTGCATTTTAGCAAACATCCGTCTTGGACTTTCACGTAAGCTCGGTGGCGACCGTCGAGACCGGAGATTCCGTTTGGGATATCGCGTACGCCAAAACGCCCTAATAGATCAGGAAGTTCACGTTTGTCGGTGATAACTTCGGCAACTCCAGGCAATGCCGCGACCTCACCGGGTTCACGGGTGGCGTAACAGCCCATCACGATCAGCCGCGCGGCAGGGTTTTCGCGGTTCATTTTTCGGATAATTTGGCGGCTTTTGGCATCGCCTTCCCCGGTGATCGTGCAAGTGTTGACGATGCACAAATCGGCCGGCGTGTGTTTGTCGGCGTCGGTGTAACCAATACTGATTAGGCCTTCGCGGACGAATTGCGTTTCGTACTGATTGACCTTGCAGCCGAGGGTGTAAGTTTTCAGTTTTGCCGACACACGCTTTTTTCTGTTTTGAAAGTTGGGTTTGAAGTTGGGCAGAAGGGATAGGGCGGTCGGGAGTTAAGATTCTGGAACCGGCTCAATCGAAGCCGACATCGACCCTTTGCACCGCGCGATCAGTTCATCCTTACCGAAAGCGTGGATTTGATCTCGTTTGAGTTCGGCATGTTCGCGGGTCGTGGTCAAGCAAATCGCTTTGCCGTGGGCGTCAACAGTTTGGGCGATTTCGAATCCTTTTTCTAATCCGTGTGCAAACAAAAGCCTCATCATCGCGACGACGTACTGGTAGGAATGGTCGTCGTCATCCCACAGCACAACGTTGTAGCGCGGTTGTTTTTTGTTCTGTTGCTTGCCATCCTTTTCAGCAGTCACCACGGTGACCGGTTCTTCAACGGCGATTGAATCTTCTTGGGACATATTGGACCTCCTAGACTCTGCTTCGAAAGTGGATATTCTCGAATTTTTATGGCTGGGTTGCAACGGCGGCCGAATTCTCCAGAATCCCAACCCGCTTCACCGCACTTCACACAACGGAATTCTGGCGAATCCCACTCCATTCATTGGAAATGGAAAATTTGAGACCAAACTCGTGCCACAAAGTTACGGGATACCGGAAGATCCTCGAAAGTGGTGGCTGAATCAGTTCACTGTGAGCCTCAACAAGCGATTTCGAAGCTTATTTTAACCCTCAATTTCCGATTAGCAAACGCAAAAATTCACTCGGTGCAGTGTCGGTGCATGAGTTGGCAGCAAATCTAAAATCGTGGTGAACTCGCCTTTGTGCCATCACTGGGAGGCCTTATTGCGGACCGCTGTTTTTTTAGCCACGTCCTGAATTGCTTCGTGAGCTTCCGCCGCTGCCACCGCGTCTTTGCCGCGACCGGCCTGAGTTGGTTCCGCCACTAGGTTTGGCGCCGCGCGGGGCGGATCGTTGGGGAGGTCGGCGCCGTCGTGATCCGGAGGACGGTTTTCGGTTTGATGTCGATGCGGAGCGCGCAGGCATCGGGTATTCCGGGTCCACGGGAACGTTTTGTTCGATCAGTTTTTCGATCGCGATTAAGTCAGACCGATCGTCGGAGGTGCAAAAGGAAATCGCGACGCCGTCGGCCCCTGCCCGACCGGTGCGACCGATACGGTGGACATAGCTTTCTGGTTCGTTGGGCAAATCATAGTTAACCACATGAGTCACTCCGTCGATGTCGATGCCACGGGCCGCGACGTCGGTCGCGACTAAGACTCGTAAATGGCTTTTTCGGAACGCGTCTAACGCGCGTTGGCGAGCATTCTGAGATTTATTACCGTGAATCGCTGCCGATTTCACGCCGGCGCGACCTAATCGAGTTGCCACCATGTTGGCCATGCGTTTGGTGCGCGTGAACACAATTGCCCGTTCCACCGCGCCGTCTTGGAGTATCAGTTCTAGTGTTTTTTGTTTATCGCTTTTTTCGACAAACAGGACTCGCTGTTGAATCCGGTCAACGCTCCGCGATTCGGGGGTGACGTTGACGCTGATTGGTTTATGCAGCAGCGTTTTTGCCAGTTGGACAATGTTGGGGGCGAGGGTGGCGGAGAAAAAAAGCGATTGCCGTCGTTGGGGTAATTGGCTGATGATGCGTTTGAGGTCAGGAAGAAAACCCATGTCCATCATGCGGTCTGCTTCATCAAGCACAAAGATTTCCAATTGAGAAAGATTAATGACGCCTTGGTTCATCAGGTCCAACAGTCGTCCCGGTGTGGCCGTTAAGATATGGACGCCTTGGTCCATCGCTTTGACTTGGTTACCCTGCCCTACCCCGCCGTAAACTAAAGTTTGTTTGAGTCCGGCGTAGCGACCGTAGGTCTTCAAACTACTGCCGATTTGAATGGCCAATTCCCGGGTGGGGGCCAAAATCAGGGCGCTGGGGTGATTTTTTCTTGGCTTGCGATTCTGGTGGTACAGGTAGTCAAGGATCGGAAGGGCGAAGGCAGCTGTTTTTCCGGTGCCCGTTTGAGCACAGCCAAGCACATCTCGACCATCGATCGCGGCAGGGATGGTTTGAGCCTGAATCGGCGTAGGGATCTCGTAATTTTCTTCAGCAAGGGCGCGTTGAATTGGTTTGGGGAGATCGAGTTCAGCAAAAGTCTTCAAAAGAATCTCTTCGAGAAAGGGCAAACTCGAAGAGTTTAATCCACCTCTGTTGGTTTGCACAGGGGGAAAGTGGCCCCTTTGGACTAACGCTTGGTTTCGTTTGACCGTGCGAGTTTAAAAATGTTGTCGATATACTCCAGCATGCTATGGTCCGACAGGTAATCGATGCGAAAGCGTCCCAGAGATCGAAAGAAGCCCTGCAAACGATCCTTAACCCGTTTCCAGCCCTTGATGTCGCGCAGTTTTCCGGTGTGGTCGATGTAAAGTTCAGCCCCGCCGTGACGATAGCCCAACCAGGTTGGCGGCACGCGCGTGACGATGTCGTTGTTGTTGACCCACCGGAAGTGCGAAATTTGAACGTGATTGATGTATCGATTACAGCCTACCCGCGGACTGCCGTAGGTGTAGAGAGCTTCGGTTTCGCATGGGATGGGTGATAGGTTCGCGCGACCGGCACAGATCGTCGCCATTGCCCCGCCCAGCGAATGGCCGCAGAACCATAGCGGCCGTTGGTTCCCCTGGAGGGCAGTTTCCAAATGTGGCCAGATTCGATCGACTTCGGCTTTAAACCCACGATGGACTTTGCCGACCGTTTCGGCGACCGCAGTGAGCGCGTTGATGTCGGCTTGAATGTCGTCCCATTGATGGGGTTCGGTGCCTCGGCAGACAACCACGCTGTCCCATTGGTTGAAAAACCAGTACGCCTGGGCTCCTTTGGTGTTGAAGAATTTACCGTCGGTAAACCCAAGTTTACCGGCCGCGACGTTGCATTCTTCGATCGATAAGTAAGAGATCATCGACACTTCGGCGAACAGTAGCGAACGCTGTATCATCGACAGTTCGTGAATCGGTCCCGTCAATTTTGATTTGAAGGCGAATTGGTCGGCTTTGCGATCGGCCAATTTTCGTTGGTTAGAATTTTCGGTTTGAGTTCGAGGCATTTGCTAACTGCTTTCAAAAAGTCCATTTCTTGCGGTCGATTGTAAACGCAACGGAAGCATCTGTAATGGTCGAACTGGCGAAACTGAAACCGGAATTTTGTTTTTGCTATTTGCGCTTCATGGTAATCACGCCGTTGAAACCTGCGGGCGGCGAATCGGTGTCCTGCATCGTGTTCAATAATAAGGTCTTGGTGGGGTCGCTGCCGGGGATGTCTTTTAAGTGAATTGCGGCGGTGGACCATTGGCCCATTTGAAATGCATTGACCGCTTGGGTGATTAGGGAGATCTGTTGGGCACAAAGTCCCGTTTTTTCATCGTGTGGGGCTTCAATTCGAAATACACCGACCGACCGATCCATCGCAAAAGGTTGAATCAGGCCAAACGGGATCGGTGCCCAAGGTGATTGTTTGGGGAGTTTGTCGGCGGTGGCTTCGTCGATCAAGATCGAACATCCCAGTTGCTGGGTCATACTCTCCAGCCGGCTCGCGATGTTGACCACCGGCCCAAAGGCGGTGACTTTGACTTGGTCGTCGGTGCCGATGCGACCGGCGACCGCTTCGCCGGTGCCGATGCCGATGCCCATTTTGAAAACATCGGTCTGGGTCGACATTTGTTTGATTTGTTTTTGAATTTCGACCGCCGCATTGACCGCGCGGAAGGCGCTGTCAGGTTGGTCAATGGGCCATCCCCAGAAACCCATGGCCGCGTCGCCGTGGAAATCGCCAATCACCCCCCCCTGTTCAAAGATCACTCGGGTCATCACCCCCAACGACTGACTGACGATGGAAAGTAATTTCAACAGGTCGTCCGATAGGGCTTCGGATGTTCTGGAAAACCCACGCAAATCACAAAACAGCACTGACACCAAACACTGTCTTGGACGGAGCACGGTGTCGGGATCTTCGTTTGCAAATGCGCGCCGTACCGCCGGTGAAAAGAATCGGCGAAGGCTCGATTGGCGCCGCTCTAATTTTCTCAATTGCAAAAGATTGCGCAACGTCGATGCGATCAGTTCGCAGAATTTGACGTCACCTTCAAGGTCTGTTTCACTTGAATTGGTCGGTAGTTGGGGAATGGGTGGGAACGCTGAGGATTGATTGTTGTCCAGGTTGTTGCGGCCGGTAACGTAGATCACCCACCGATCTGCGGTGGCGGCGTCTATAGGAGGGGAGGCAATCGAAGGTGAATCAATGGAGGTCGGGACTGTAGATGGACGGTCAAGTGGGCAGGCGAACGCCCAATCGTTGCTCATGTCAAACGTATACTGCGGTGCCGACGTTCCGCCGCGGGGAGGGTTAGGTACAACCGTTTTGTCCCAGAAGTGTAAAACGGTATCACCGCTGTCGACTGATTGACGAACCAGACGTTGGCTGGCTTCGAAATTGCCGCCTGATAATGAGCGCCGATCCCAGTGAATGACTTCCGTTTTATCCTCTTGGGATTGGTATTTAATGATGCCCACCGCCGAAGCCGAAGCGATACCGGACAACAGGGTATTGACCATTTTGGTCAGCAAGTCTTCCTGGTTGGCCGCGCTGGCGATAACGTCAGGCAGTCGGTTGAGCACGCTGATACGGCGGTCCGCATCACGGTAACGCACCTGTTTTAGAAACTGGTGTGAAAACGTTTTTTGTTTGATCGGATTGGGGACGTCAGCGGTCGCCAGTGCTTGATTGACCGTGAAATTAAAGGTCGTTTCTCCGATGACGAAGTGTTCGCCATGGGCCAGAGTGAAATCGTCGTTTTCGGTCCCACGGAAAAAAATTGGATTCCCCGCAGTCTCGAATTTTTTCACCCGCAGGCTTTGGGCGTAAAATTGGAGCGTCGCGTGTTGCCGCGAAATTTGATTGTCCCACGCGACGTTTAGGCCGCGACAGGATCGTCCCAGCACAACCTCGGTGGCAACCGGCAACCGGCGTCGCCAGCGGTTTTCAAACGACGATCCGTGAGCAATCAGTTCTGCCATGGGGAGTTTAAGTGGGTGTTAGTTTTTCGCATAAAGCGATAGCTTTGCACGACATAGCCAATTGAAACCTTCTCAAAATTGGCATTGTTCGTAAAATGTTGGTTCGTGGGGATGGGCTGCCACCAAATACCAGCACGATAGCTGGGTTACGAATCGAGCTAAAGAATCGAAGAATCGAACGTGGTTCGCCATGGTGGCTACACGTACCCCATTTTAGATCACGAAATCCATTATCTGGAAACAGTCACAAAGAATTTTATGGCGGAAGACTACTACAAAACACTTGGCGTTTCGCGCGGCGCGGCCACCGAAGAGATCCAAAAATCTTACCGTAAACTGGCGCGGAAATACCATCCTGATTTGCACGCGGATAAAGACGATCGTGAAAAAGACCGCGCAAAGCAGCAGTTTCAGCAAGTTCAACAAGCCTACGACGTACTCAGCGATGAAAAAAAACGCCAGATGTACGATCAACTGGGCCCCGATTTTGAAAAAATGGGCGGCGGCGGGGGGAATCCCTTCGGCGGTGGCGGCGGCAATCCCTTTGGCAAAGGCGAGATCGATCTTAGCCAATTTTTTGGCGGTGGCGGCGGTGGTGGGTTTGAGCAACTTTTCGGTGGCAGACGCGGGCAGCCGGCGGCAAAAGGTCAAAACATCGAACAGTCCATCACGGTGCCCTTCGCCACCGCGGTCTTAGGCGGCCAGTATCAGATTTCATATGACCGGGGGAACGGAAAGTACGAAAGCCTGACAATCAAAGTACCGGTAGGCATCGAATCAGGGAAGAAGATTCGGCTCAAGGGGCAAGGCCGCAATGGGCCTGCCGGACCAGGCGATTTGATGGTCACGGTTAACGTCTCAGGGCACCCCAACTACCGCCGCAGTGGATTGAACCTTTCGGTCACCGCGCCGATTTCGATTGTCGAAGCGGCATTGGGAGCGAAGATAGAACTGCCCACACCTCACGGCACGATCAGCGTGACGGTGCCGCCCGGAACGTCCGGCGGCAAATTGTTAAAGCTGAAGAATATGGGAATTAAAACCCCTGATAAATCGGGGGATCTGATCGTGCAGCTTCAAATTGTGATTCCTCAAGAGATTTCCGACGATGACCACCAATTGCTGGAACAATTAAGCTACGATTGGGAATCGGTGGTACAGCGCGCGGAATTGGTGTGGTGACCGCTATCGATTTATCATCAGTCGACCGAAACACGTTTCCAAAAACAGTGCGACTGCGGCGCCAGCATGAATTCGACGCCGTTTATCGCGGCACGCACTATGCTGGAGATGGAGTGCTGGTCATTCGTGCGGTTCGAAACGAATTTCAGCATACCCGGTTGGGATTGTCGGTCAGCAAAAAGGTCGGCAACGCGGTGGTACGCAATCGGTGGAAACGCCTGATTCGCGAATCGTTTCGGCAACAAAGGAGCATCATTGCTGGTGGCATGGACATTGTCGTCCGCCCCAAAAAAGGAGCGGTCGCTGATTACGAAGCCGTGTTTGAATCGTTGCGAAAGCTGTGCCAGCGAATGGATCGCAAACTTCCCGTATCGAGTTCTCGATGATGGTCCCAAAGTGCGTTTTGAGATTCGTTGGATGATGTGGAAGAAAATCAAAAACGTTCCCGCGTCGGTACTGATTTTCTGCGCACGTTTCTACCAAGTCTCCATCAGTCCGCTATTAGGTCCAAGTTGTCGTTATCAACCGACGTGCAGTGCCTACTTTATTCAGGCGGTGAAAAAATATGGTGTGATCGTTGGCACCGCGAAAGGCGTTTGGCGAATCCTTCGTTGTCATCCTTTGAACAAAGGCGGACACGACCCGCCGTAAGATCTCCGCCGGATCGGTTAATCAAGGAACAGGGCTTCGGCTGCCGCGCGATGTTGACCGATTGAGGGCGTGGGGGCATCGGGGGCTTATGGGCCTTCAGGTGATTTTTTGTCGCCGAAGTGTATGTCGCAACTGCCGTTATCGCAGTCGACCGTCCCGTTTTTGTTGGCAATTTTATAACGCCGTTTTGCGACGATATCGTAAACCCATTGTTGCAGAGGCAGCGTGAATGGGATGTGCGTTAGTATCGCGGCCCACCACAGTCGAGGCAATCGGCGGGTTAAATAACGAATCGCCGCAGCGCCGCCAAACCGCTGCCCAGCTTGATTGATCACGTAGATTTGCTTCATCATTTGTTCGTGAGTCAAATCGGGATAGCGATCATTGACTGCCGGATCATGCAGCGACATGAACGACAGATTCCCCCCGCCGTCGAACCTTTTAAGATTGCGAACTTGGCCGAGGCAAAATACGCAATTGCCATCATAAATCACGACGTCTGCGGCAGGCCGTTGGGCCGGTGTCGGCAGATCGGAGGGCGTGTATTGGGGAGGTTCAGTCAAAGGATTGTTCAGTTTGGGAAAAAATGGGTGAACGCGTCTAGCAGTTGTATAGTTTAAGTTTTTGGGTGGCTGGATTTGCCAAAATTCAGACCGGGCACTGAAAAACGGGGCGATCGCCAAAATGGCTGATTAAATTGTGTCGTTTCTTCCGGCTTTTCACCGCCATTAGTTTTCACCGCC
>CALDYR010000154.1 GCA_937944405.1 uncultured Pirellulaceae bacterium | reverse complement strand
ACAAAGAACTGGTTAAAAAAGTTCCTGAATCACCGGTCGCACTCGACAAAGCTGTCGAGTTATTGAAGTCGTTCGGCGGGACCAATTTCGATCAAACGGTTGAAATCCACATGAACTTAGGCATCGATTCTAAGCAGGCCGATCAATTGGTTCGTGGATCGCTGGTGCTGCCAAACGGAATCGGTAAGACGCAGCGTGTGGTGGTATTCGCCAAAGATGCTGCCGCCGAAGCTGCGAAGGCTGCCGGCGCCGACGAAGTTGGCCAAGAGGATTTGGCAAGGAAAATTGTCGATGGCTGGCTTGACTTTGATGTTTGCATCGCGTCGCCAGACATGATGGGAGTAGTTGGCCCACTGGGACGCGTTCTCGGGCCGCGGGGGCTGATGCCGGCACCGCGAGCGGGGACAGTTACGCCCGATGTGGCCAAAGCAGTCGAAGAGTACAAGGCGGGAAAAGTGGAGTTCCGCAATGACTCCGGCGGTAACGTCCACGCTGTTGTGGGGCGGTTGAGCTTTGAGGCGGCGAAGCTTCAGGAGAACATTCAAACGTTCTTGGATTTCATTGAGGGCCTCAAGCCCAACGCGATAAAGGGGACCTATGTGAAAAACATTTCGGTATCTGCGACAATGAGCCCGGGTGTTCAAGTGGCTGCGTAAAGGCCGGTTTCCTGTGGATCAAGTCGTTCGTAGGTTCGGCTTGGGTCACAAGACATAATATACTTCGGCCGCTGCCTGCGGGCCGCCTTTGGAACTGATAGAAAATTTAGAAAATAAGCCATGAGTAAATACGTAAAAGAATTGCTTACCAATGACCTAGCAGGCCGCTTAGATGGCGTCGAAGAGTGCGTCGTGGCCAACGTTGTTGGGATGGATGCAAATTCAACCAGCGACCTTCGCAAGCGTTTGCGTGAGAAGAACATTCGTATCATGGTTGTTAAAAACAGCCTCGCTCGTCGCGCTTTTGCAGGAAAGGCTCTCGGGCCAGCCTTTGAAGGAGTGGACGGAAATTCAGCTGTCATGTGGGGCGCGGACGACTTTGTCTCGCTGGTGAAAGAAGCTACATCGCTGGACAAAGACACCGGCGAGTTTGAAAAGTTCGCTTCCCTTGGCGGGGTCATGGATGGTGAGAAGCTCGATGCTGCTGGTGTGGCCGCCGTTAGTAAATGGCCAAGCCGTGAGGAGCAACTGAGCGCATTGGTTGGGCAAATGCTCGGCCCTGGATCTCAGTTGGCGGCACAGTTGAAAGGCCCTGGTGGTCAATTGGCGGCACAAGTGAAAACGCTGGCCGACAAGGAAGAATAGATCTTTTCATTGGGCTTCAGTTGTGCTGAAGTCCGGCAGGAAAGTTGCTGATATCGAATGCCAAGCAGCGGATTTGGGTCGTTCGAACTTATTGTGTTTGTTGATCAGAGAGTATTAGTATTTTTTTGGCCACGGGTTAGCTTCCGCAGCTTGGCTGGGCCAGATTGAAAGGTTGATGAGATGTCAGAAGAAGCAGTCATGGAATTTTCCGCAGCAACTAAGGAAATGGGCGACAAGATCGCCGGCTTAACCCTCAAGGAAGCTCGGGAACTGAGCGAATACTTGAAGGAAGAGCATAAGATCGAAGCCGCCGCAGGTGGTGCAGTCATGATGGCCGGACCTGCTGGTGATAGTGGTGGTGATGCAGCAGAAGCTCAAACAGAATTCGACGTCATCCTCACAGGATTCGGCGACAAGAAGTTGGACGTAGTTAAGGTTGTCAAAACCATCACCGGTGCGTCTTTGATGGAAGCCAAGAAAATGGTAGAAGGTTGCCCTGCAACGCTCAAGGAAGCAGCCCCGAAAGAAGAGTGTGACAAAATTAAGGCTGACGTTGAAGCTGCCGGCGGTAGCATCGAACTCAAGTAGTTTCGAGTTTGGCCGTGGGCTCGGAATCGGTTTCCGAAAGATCAACACGAATTCCTCGTTGATTCTTTTGGGCGCGGTTCAAAGTCGCAACAGACACATCGTTTCGAGACTGGCCCAGTCTAACTGGTGCCAGTCTTGTTTCGCTTTGGTCACCATGGTTTGCCTTCCCTACGAGGGGCGACAGGCCGCCGCTAGCACGCGTCTCTGGACACCGAACTACCCTTGCAACACCCTCGGTTATTGCGGGTGCGCCAGCAGTGGGGTGGTAAGAGATGTTTAGGTTTAGCGAAAATCGCGTGCCAATAAACCTGTTTTCAGGTAAAGCAGCAAAGTCGCCCAAAACCGGTGTGGTAATTCCATGCGGTAATGGGTTATAACTTAGAACCGTTGGCAACCTGGGCGCTTAGGTAAGTTTAACACTTAGCGCAACTTGTGTTTCGTCACCGCAGTGGTCAGCGATAACCATGCAACCGCCGACGGGCGTTTGCGTTAGACAAAACTGCATCATTTGTTTGATGCAAAACAGACTTAATGGTAGTTCCAACCGAATAGGTACTTTCGGAGCGCACCTTTATGTCAGGGCCTGAAGTGGCAAGGGCAATGATTGTCCTGAATCACTTCTAAAGGAATCTTAACCTCGTGACAATACGAGTTAGCTTCCGCTCAGGTCAATGATACGATGAAATTTACATTGGAGCTACATGCGTTTGTTTCGCACACTTGGTCGACCTTTTCCCTTAAGCGAGTGTGCTCGATTCATTGCGCCGTTAGTTCAATTCTTACAAAACAGCGACCTGTCCAGTCGCCCCGTTTTTGCCTAAATCTGATCCGGAGATTCTGCGCATATGGCAACCCCTGTAGAGCGAAGATTACAGCCTGAGACTGTTCGTACATTTGGCAGCGGTCGTGATTATCACGTGCCGCCAGATCTGACGAAAATACAAACCCACAGCTATCAAGCCTTCTTGCAAAATGACGGCGATCCTGAAAAACGAAAGCTGCACGGCATCGAAGGTGTTCTGCAGGAGATTTTCCCGATTGAAAGTTACGACAAGAAACTTGCTCTCAGTTACGTACGCTACGAATTGGGGAAGCCACGTTTCACCCCTGAAGAGTGCCGTCAGTTACGCATGACTTACGGACAACCCTTCCGCGTCTGGTTGCGACTTGAGAAAGAGCAGCCAGTCGAAGAGGAAGTTTACCTTGGTGATATTCCGATCATGATGGGCGGGGGTGAGTTCATCATCAACGGAGCTGAACGCGTTGTCGTCAGCCAGCTACATCGCAGTCCCGGTATTGATTTTGTATTGGAATCTGACACCACCACCGATCGGAAAATGCCTTCATGCCGTGTGATTCCCGAACGCGGCAGTTGGATCGAAGTCAACGTCACCAAAAAGGACGCAT
>CALDYR010000153.1 GCA_937944405.1 uncultured Pirellulaceae bacterium | reverse complement strand
ATCAATGCGGGCACCCATGCCAGTCCTCTTTTTGCGGGCGATACGGTCTATGCTTGGAGCGAAGTGCTCGATAAGGCGGAACTGTCCGAAACCGCCGGTGCCCTGCGCCTGCGCCTTGTCGCCACCAAGCGAAGAATTGGGTTTCCGAGTTCCGCGCGTCAACTAAGCCTGTTCTTGTGACGCTGCCACGAACCAATCGACCAGTCGCTTCACGGCGTATTAGTTTGAAGAGGTCTCAAATGATCAAAGGCACGGCGATAATCCAATGGTTGTGCTTTTTTGTTTGTTAACTTCAAGGCCGTTATACCGCTGTGTTTGGCTGTCGGGCTGTCGGGCTGTCGGGCGTTTGCATCGGGGGTTTTTCTTGGTTGGGACGGAAAAAATCGATGAACCGATTTGCTGTGGCTTACGGTGAGGACGGCCGAAAATCTGATGGAACACGTGGTGTTTGTTTTATAGCACCAGCGACTAACATAGGTGTTGATAATATTTGTCTGGTTTCCTCGCAGAACTCTTCACGGCTGTCTAATTTTTATGAAAATCGGTCAAACATTTTCGGGATTGCTTCTGGTGGTCGTGGCGGCGGTGTTGGGCATGGCCTTGGTTTACTTGCCCAACTTAATCATTTCCAACTACCGTGCTGCTAACGCGCTAGGTTCGGTATGGGGCACGATTTACTTACTGGTTGTTGCTCTGGGATTGGTACTGTTGGTGGGCAGTGCTGTGTGGACGGTTTGGAAGCTATGGGGTGCTTCAATGGCCAAGAAACTCCGTCGGCAACGCAGGAATCTCAACCCCAGTGAACTTTCGGCCAACCAAAAGTCAAAAGAGATCCAAGACAATCTTGACCAGGTCGAAAAGTTAAGCCTCGGCGTTGGCGACAACGCGGATATTCAACAACAGTTAGACCCGCTGCTGCAAGAGATCCAGTACAAACGTGAGCAACAGTCTTTGGAGATTGTCGCCTTTGGAACCATCTCTTCAGGCAAGTCGTCGGTGTTGAATTTGCTTTCGGGACGCAACACGTTTTCGACGGACGTTCGAGGAGGGACGACCGTTACGCGTAACGAAATTCCGTGGCCCAATGACGACAAGGTAACCCTAGTCGATACTCCTGGGATCGGCGAAGTCGACGGCGCCGATCATGTGGCGATTGCAGGCGAAGCGGCCAAGGACGCCGACCTTGTATTGGTTGTCGTTGATGGTCCACTGCGTGAGAGCGAACACACGCTTTTAGAAAAGCTAGGGCAAATGGAAAAACGAGCGATCGTTTGCTTGAATAAGTCTGACTGGTACAGTCCGTCAGATCGCGACAAGTTGATAGGTCAGATTTCGCGCCAAACCAACGGCTTTGTTAAAACGGAAGACATCGTGGCGATCCAAGCCCAACCCGGCCACCGCACGCGCCGAAAAATCATGGCCGATGGGACTAGCATTGATGAAACCGTCACCACTGACGCCGATATCGCGCCCTTAGCGGAGCGGATGATTTCGATTGTGAGAAAAGACGGCAAGGAATTGTTGATGGCCAATGTGCTGCTTCAGTCGCGCGGATTGGTGGAAAAAGCTCGACTGCGGGCCCAAGAGGCGCTCGATGAGCAATCCTGGTCGATCGTCGACAAGTACATGTGGGGCGCCGGTGGAGCAGCGGCGGTGAGCCCTTTTCCGTTAGTGGATTTGCTGGCAGGATCCGCGATATCGACCAAAATGATTCTTGATTTGGCGGACGTCTATCAACAAAAAGTCGATTTGCAAACGGCTTCTAAATGGTTAAGCGAAATGGGAAAGAACCTCGTCGGAATGTTGGGAGCCCAAGGTGCAACCTTAGCCGCGACCGCGGTCGGGGCGTCGCTGCTGAAGACGGTTCCGTTTGCCGGAACGATTGCAGGAGGAGCGTTGCAGGGCGTTGTCCAGGCGTTGATCACCAAATGGATTGGGGCGGTTTTCATAGAATACTTCCGTAACGAAATGCAACAACCCGAAGGCGGATTGTCTGGGCTTGCAAGACGTCAGTGGGAAAAAGTTACTGCCGTCGATGAATTGCGAAAACTGGTTCAAACGGCCCGGGAAAAACTCGTCCGCGACAACGATGGTTGACGTGGGAACCCGATACTGCCTACCGTAGGTTGCCTACCATAGGAATAGGGCGGCGGTTTATAAAAACGTTTCTAACGTTTAGGAAAATCCTAACTTTTGCGATTCAGTAATTTACTACTTTAATGATTTGAGCCCATTGTGACCGACGTCCCGCAAACATCAGCGCAAGACCCCAGTTATCGCGAAGCTGTCACGGTCGTAGAAGACACTCTGAAAAAGCTTCGGGGCTGCCCCGACCAAGAACGTGAAAAGTTGCAAAACGACATCGCGGAATTGACGGAGATGTACGACAAGGTTACCAGCGGGCGCGTCGAAATTGTCATCTTTGGCGAAATCAGCACCGGGAAATCCGCCATGATCAACGCCCTGATCGGCCGCGCGGTGGCGGAAGTCGATGTGCAGGGTGGCTGGACCAAACAAATCTGGGGAACAAACTGGGAAGGGTCGGGCCATGTGCTTCCGGGGCTGGAAAAATCAGAGGTCGTCATCATCGATACGCCCGGAATCAATGAGGTCGACGGTGCTGATCGCGCCCAACTGGCAGAAACAACCGCCCGGCGATCTGATTTGATTTTGTTTGTTACCGACTCAGATCTCAACGAAACCGAATACGCAGCCTTAGTCGAATTGGCGGCGATTCAAAAACCGATCATCGTCGTTTTCAATAAAATCGATCTCTATACCGAAACGCAAAAAGAGAAACTGATTGCGCTGCTAAAAAACAGGCTCGATGGTATCGTTCCGCCCGACCATTTTGTACTGACCAGCGCCGATCCGCGCGAAATGGAGTATGTGATAGAACAACCCGATGGCAGTGAAGAATCCGAATGGCGGAAACCGGAATCCGATGTCACGCATCTAAAAACGTTGATCCTCGAAACGCTCGAACGTGAAGGGCTGGGACTGATCGCGCTCAACGCGGCGCTGTACGCGGCCGATAAAAGTGACGTTGTTGCAAAAATGCGGGTCCAGATGCGCAACAAACAAGCCGACCAGATTATCTGGACCATGGCAGCCACCAAAGCGATGGTGGTTGCACTCAACGCAATTCCCGTCGTCGACGTGTTGGGTGGTCTAGCGATTGATGCATTGATGATCGTCACGTTGTCCAAGGTGTATGGGCTGAACTTCTCAATGGCTCAAGCGCGTTCTTTGGCACGTACGATTGGTGCTGCAGGTGGAATTTATGCGTTGGGAGAGCTGACAAGTTATGGCGCCAGTCTGTTCAAGGCGGTCACGTTGGGCTTCGGAGTGCCTTTGACGATTATTCCCCAGGGCGCCGCTGCTGGTTTTACCTCGTACATTATCGGGCAGGCCGCGAAGCGATATTTTGAACAAGGCGGCGCTTGGGGGACAGGTTCAGCTAAATCGGTTGTGACAGATATTCTGAATAACACCGATCGAGGGTCCGTGGTCGATCATTTGAAAGACGAGATACGCGAAAAACTGAAGCTAAACCGACACGCTGAGTCGAAATCTTGGTTTGGAAATTAATTGGCACGGAAAAAACTTACCAAGGGGATATCAAACTCGATAAGTTTCAGGAAATTCTGAGTTTTTGGCCGCACCACTGGACAGTGTGTCATAAGTTACCGTAGACGTCGCGAGGGCGTCGTGTCCAAACACTAGGCAACTTATCCCCAACCCCCCCCCCCCAGAACTCGGCCATGAATCAATCTTTCAAGCAGAAAATTTTCACCTTTTTAACAGACGAATCCGGTCCCACCGCTGTCGAGTACGCTGTGATGTTGGCGCTGATCATCGTCGTGTGTATCGCCAGCGTCGGTTTAGTCGGAGACAGGACGGACCAGTTGTTTGATACCTCAGGTCGAAGAATTCGAAGTATCAACAACAATTAAACCGCGACGTCACGAGTCGCCGTGACAGCGCGGTATTGCGAACCGCGCGTCCAATCTGGTGGCATTGAACTAATTCAAGATTCAACCTCTTCGTTGTTGTTTCGCAGTCAAGATATTGGGAAAACTTTTTCAGGGCCTCGGTTCTTAAATCGTTTCCCTGATCGTCAACGTGATATAAAATAGGATTCGTCTTTTTATCCAAAGACCGTGTCCTTTTTTATTATTGCGCCCGTGGGAAAGTTCGTGGGTAGACGAACAAGCCCACCGCATCCATCTTTTGCATTGGGTTGGCTTGAGCGAAAACCGTAAATCTATTCTGTTCGTTTGCTTGGGAAACATTTGCCGATCTCCCACCGGTGAAGGGATTTTTCATGCTTTTATGAAGCAGCACCAAAACGAAACCGAATTCATCGTTGATTCCGCTGGGACCATCGGATACCACCAAGGCAAACCCGCCGATGCGCGGATGCGAAAAACGGTCGCGCGGCGCGGGTACGACCTCCACAGTCGCAGTCGTAAGATATCCCCCACAGACCTAACGGAGTTTGATTTAATTATTGCGATGGATCGTGAGAATCTACAGGACATTAAAGCGATTGACGGCGATGTTTCGGCGTCAATCAAACTGTTGAGCGATTTTTTGGGGGATCAATGGCCGACCGATGTTCCTGATCCGTATTATGGAGGCGACCAAGGATTCGAGTATGTTGTCGACATGATTGCCGCGGCGGTCCCAAAAATTTACGATCATCTATCTGCCATGTAGGGGAGGGTAGGACAGGGGGCTCGTTCCTTTCAACGAATCACGTTTGAATCAGCATGAATGATACGAGTGCTTTAATGCGAAAATTATGCTTGGTTATCGCCGCATGTTGCTTCGCACATCAGGAAAGCAGCGCATCGGGGCGAAATGCTGACGTTGGCGACGGCCAAACAACGGTGCGGGTTGCAACCTTTAACATCTCCTTTCATCGCAAATCAGAAGGCCTGTTAAAGAAGAGGCTTGCTTCTGGTAAAGGCTTGAATTTTTCGCGCACCGCTGAGATCATTCAGCGCGTCAACCCTGACGTTATATTGCTGAACGAATTTGATTACGATCAAACGGGCGCGGGCATTGCCAGCTTCGAATCGAAGTTTTTAGCCATTGGTCAAAACGGGCAACCGCCGATTGAGTTCCAGTATCGTTTTTTTGCGCCGGTAAACACCGGTGTTGATTCGGGGGTTGATCTCGATGACGATGGAACGCTGGGGACTCCCACCGACGCGTTTGGATACGGGGTGTTTCCCGGTCAATACGGGATGGTCGTGCTTTCGAAGTTCCCCATTGAATCGGACCAGGTCCGGTCGTTTCAAAAGTTTTTGTGGAAAGACATGCCCGGCGCTGTTTGGCCAATCGTTCCCCAAACGGGCGAACCTTTTTATTCAAACGCTGCGATGGAAGTCTTTCGGTTGTCTTCTAAAAGCCATTGGGATGTCCCGATCAACGTTGGGAACAACACCATTCATTTGCTCGCTTCGCACCCGACTCCGCCGGCGTTTGACGGCGCTGAAGATCGAAATGGAAAACGCAATCATGATGAAATTCGATTGTTCGCCGACTACATTAGTGGGGATTGTGATTACCTCTATGACGACAAAGGCGATCGGGGAGGGTTGGCCGATGGCAGTCACTTCATCATCGTTGGGGATCAGAACGCGGACCCCAACGACGGTGATAGTCATCGCGGGGCGGCAAAGCTTTTAATCGATCACCCCTTGGTCAATAGTTCGTTTACCCCCAGAAGCACCGGTGGAACTAAGTATTCTCAGTTGCAAGGAGGCAAGAATGATTCTCAAACTGGCGACCCGAGCGAAGACACTGCAGATTTTGGCGACCATAATGTTGGCAATCTCAGAATCGACTACTGCCTGCCGTCGAGGACCTTGAAGGTCACCGGTAGTGGGGTTTTCTGGCCCGCGCCCGGTGAAGATGGGGCCGGGCTGGTTAAAGCGACCGACCACCGGTTGGTCTGGATCGACGTTGAGAAGTAGTTTCCGTAAAAATTGGTCAGCCAGAAAACGGCAGGAGCCTGAGTGCTAACTAAGATTCCTCGCCGATGTTAGCAAAACCGGAACCCCTGAGTTGTCAGAAGCATTGAATCGGCTGGGTGCATTGGGTTGTTTTTTTTAAAGGCTCTGCAAATGGGTGATTAGGTGGTTAGAGGAGGACGCGTTATTTAATGGAACTCGCGTGGACGTAGTTTTACTTCGGCCACTTGTTCTGACAGCCCCTCGATTCGATTGACTAACACGTGGATTACGCTTTGGCGAATCTCAAGTTTCCCGTGTACCAACCAAGCCGAAGATTGGCGTGCGACGCGGTAGTGTTTTTCCCAAATTGGCGGTTTGATGACCAGGTTCGCCACACCGGTTTCGTCCTCTAAGGTCACAAAAGTAATGCCTTTGGCGGTGCTTGGCCGTTGTTTCATGATTACCAATCCCGCCACGTGAACATAACGGTCATTGGGTTGGTTGGCTAAGTCACCGCATCGTGTGACGTGTGCGACATCCAATTGAGCGCGATGAAATGAAACCGGATGGGCCCGCAGTGAGAGCCCGACCGCGGAATAATCTTCGACCACATGTTCTTTTGGCGTCAGTTTGGGCAGCGCGAAAGTATCATCATCGTCAACTTCTAATCCGCCAAACAATGGCTGGTCAAGTGGCGTTTTTTCTTGACCTAAAGCTTGCCACAGTGCCTCACGTCGATCTTGTTGCACCGATTCGAACGCATCGGCATCGCTTAATTGCTGCACCGCATGCTGAGTCAAACCTGTCCGGCGAGTAAAATCGGCAACGCTTTGATAGGGAGCTTGTGTTCGTGCTGCGATGACGGCGTGTGCCTGCGGGGCTTGCAACCCGCGCACCATGCGCATTCCTAATCGCAGGGCTTGGCGAGTCTGATTTGGTTTTGCCGGCTCCAAAGTGCAATCCCAGTGACTGAAATTGACGTCGACGCCTAGCACCGGTACGTCGTGACGCCGAGCATCGGCGACCAGTTGCGCCGGTTGATAGAACCCCATCGGTTGGCTGTTTAGTAGTGCGGCACAGAATGCTTCGGGGTAATGAAATTTTAAGTAACATGACACGTACACTAACAAGGCAAAACTAGCCGCATGGGATTCTGGAAATCCATAGGCACCAAATCCAGCAATTTGACGAAAGACTTGATCGGCGAACTTTTCTGAAAGTCCGCGCTGTTTCATGCCCGCGAACAGTTTCTTTTGAAAGTTCTCGATCACTCCCGTTTTCCGCCACGCTCCCATCGCCCTGCGCAACTGATCGGCCTCGCCGGGGGTAAATCCCGCCGCCACGACGGCTAACTTCATCGCTTGTTCCTGAAAGATCGGCACGCCCAAGGTACGTTTTAGGACTGCACGAATCGCGTCGTTGGGATATTCGACGGGTTCTTGGCCACTGCGCCGGCGCAAATACGGGTGGACCATGTCGCCTTGAATTGGTCCCGGGCGTACCAAGGAAACTTCGATCACCAAATCATACCAACAGCGCGGACGCAGACGCGGCAGCATCGTCATCTGGGCTCGGCTTTCGATCTGGAAAACGCCAACGGTGTCGGCGTCACAAATCATGTCGTAAACCAACGGATCGCCTTGGGGCAAATTAGCTAACGTTAAATCACGATCCCAGTGCTGTCGGACGAGGTCGAAGCACTTTCGAATTGCAGTCAGCATGCCTAAACATAAGCAGTCAACCTTCAGTAGTCCCAATTCTTCTAAATCGTTTTTGTCCCACTGGATCACGGTTCGGTTGTCCATCGACGCATTTTCGATTGGCACTAATTCGTCTAATTTGCCGCGCGTCATCACCATCCCGCCGACGTGCTGCGAAAGATGACGGGGAAACCCCATTAATTGGTTGACCAAGAGAATCAGCCGCTGCCCAGTTTCTGATTGTGGGTCCATTCCTGCTTCAGGAAGCCGGGCTTCGAGTTTATGGTCTTGGCTGAAATGTTCGATTTGTTTGGTCAGTGCGCCAACCCGATCCAAGGATAAACCGAGTGCTTTTCCCATGTCGCGGATGGCACTGCGTGAACGGTAGGTGACCACCGTGGCCGCGATACCGGCGCGATCGCGGCCGTATTTTTGATACAGGTACTGAAGGACTTCTTCGCGACGTTCGTGTTCGAAATCGACGTCGATGTCGGGGACTTCATTGCGTTCACGGCTGATGAAACGTTCGAACAGCAAATCGGTTGACAT
The DNA here is from genome assembly GCA_937944405.1 of uncultured Pirellulaceae bacterium. Taxonomy (GTDB): domain Bacteria; phylum Planctomycetota; class Planctomycetia; order Pirellulales; family Pirellulaceae; genus Mariniblastus. The sequence continues at coordinate 30,663 of CALDYR010000153.1, read as the reverse complement.
CGGATCGACCGCCGTGATCCCCAAGCAATAACAGACCGCAGAATTCGCAGCCGATCCGCGCCCTTGGCAGAGGATCGCGCGTTCTCTTGCAAAACGTACTAAGTCCCAAACGGTTAAAAAGTACGCTTCGTAATTCAATTCAGCGATCAATTGTAATTCATGTTCGATTTGGCGTCTGACTTTCTCTGGCGTTCCCTCGGGATAGTGTTTTTTGAGACCCGCTTCAGTCAAACGCCGTAAGTAACTGGTTTCCGTTTCTCCCTCCGGCGACAGGCCTTCGGGATACTCGTACCGCAACGTGCTTAAACAAAATTGGCAACGGTCGGCGACCTCTAGAGTGCGTTCAAAGGCGCCGGGAAGCGATAGGAAGCTCTGTTGCCGGTGAGCGATTGTTTGCAGGTGGCGTTGAGCGTTAGGCAGCAACCGATCTGCGGCAGCGGCAATCGTGGTTTTGTGCTTCACCGCGGTTAAAGCATCGTGGAGTAACATCCGCGCCGGGACGTGGTAAAGCACGTCACCGCAGGCCACCGGTGGCAACCTTGTTTTATGGCTCAGGGATTGAATTTGTTGCAATCGCCCGTCGTCATCGATACCTTTATATAACGACGCCATCAAATAAGCCCGATCCCCGAACGCGTCACGGATTTGGTTCATCTTTTCATCGGCCTGTTGGTGGGCCGATGTTTGTGTGAACCAAACGTGGCTGGGGTGAGTGGGATCTTTTAAGATTAGCTCTGTTCGGGCACGGTCGCCTGGAAACGATGGCAACACACCGACCAGCAGGCCCTGTTGAAAACTTAGCACATCGTCCAGCGACAGCCAGCATTGGCCTTTCACGGCGCGTCTGCGGCCGACGGTGATCAGTTGTGAAAGTCGTCCATAAGATTGCCTGTTCGTCGCCCACAACAGCATCGGTGGTGCGTCGTTGACGATGATTTCTGCGCCGACGATCAGTTTGAGTTTCGAATGGCGTGCTGCGCTGAAAGCCCGCACGATACCCGCCAACGAATTTTCATCGGTGACCGCGAGGGCGGAGTAATCCAATTCGATAGCCCGTTGGACCAGTTCGTCTGCGTGAGACGCGCCTTGGAGGAAGGAGAAATTGGTTTTGCAATGAAGTTCCGCGTATTTCATTTTTATGGTTGGACTGAATGATTGGAGTAGGCGTTGAGTTCTTCTTATGGGATTACCTAGGGCCCTGCGAATGAGCTACCCGGTCTAACGCGTGTTAAAACTCGCCGTGAATAAACCACTTGTTCTGTTTCAAATCGCAGAACACCCAAAACTGAGTCCCGGTTTGTGTGACGATGCTCCAGTAATCGCGTTGGACTGTCGCGCCACGCCACCAACCGGTTTCAATGCGTTCGGGGCCCCACGATCGGACGATGCTTTGGGCGCTTCGGTTCACACCACTGTGAAATGTAATTTGTGCCGGTTTGCGAAACGCCGTTGCGCGATCTTTGATTGCTTCGCGCCGCACTGCAACAGGGACTGGCGGTGATAGTAGACGTAAGGGACGTCCTCTCACGTGGGAAGTAGGAATCGTTTTGGTGCCACGTCCGGTGCGCTGAGGGTCTACCAAAGGGCGAAACTGAAATGAAAGTTCTGGCTGAGCCCCGGATCGAAACGTAGGATAGACCACGTTTTCGGCGCCCAAACGACTGCTTAACCGGTTAATTAAATGCGATAACGCTTGTCGGTCTAAACGGGGGTTTTCGTCGAACAGCTGGCGTTGTTTCTGCACCAGTAAGACGCATGATGAAACTTCGACGATAACCTCGTGGACGTTCAGTTCATGCCGTTTGGAATTTTGCAACGCCTGTTCCAATTGCATCGATACCAGAGGGACAACATGTTCAGCGGTTGAGGTGGCTTGGAAAAGGCTGACTCGCAAATCGACAGAGGCGGCGCGCTGTTCGGACAAAAGTCGGACCTTCCAAACCAAGGAACCAAGCTGGCGTGATTTTAGTTCGGTACACAATTGGATTACCAAACGTTCAACGATCACCTCGATCGTCTTGTGGTGATTGGTAGGGTATTGTAGCGCATCGTTGGCGGTGAACTCAGGAAGTTTTCGGCTGACGATGACCGCTTCTTGAGTCTTGCCGGTCAGTTGATCCAGTCGACGGATCAAATCATCTCCCAAACGTGAACGTAAATCAGCACGGTCGATCGCCAATAATTGACCGACCGTTGTGATGCCCAATCGTGATAATGTTTGCCCGGTTGTCGCATCAATCCTTAAACCCGAGACCGGAAGGTGGGCGGTGATTTGCGTTTGCTCAATGGGGATCACTGCCGGCGAATCGAATCGGCAATCGCTGCTGAAATGAGCTACTCCCCACGCCAACCCGATCGTGTTGGCGATCGCGATGCGAGCACAATAACCCAGTTGTTGGCAGTGCTGTAAAACGGCTGTTGCTAACGCTGGATAACCGCCAAACAACTCACTCAGCCCCGTCACTTCCAGCAAAATACTGCTGGGTTGAAAGCGCGTGTTTGTCTTCGTTTTCTTGCGACCGTCGATTTGACGAAGGTCTTGTTCGATTCCGATAACGGGACTGAATTTTTCCAAGGTTTCAACAAACTGCCGAAGGGCAGCCAGATCAGCGGTGGGATCGTGTTCAAATACATAAAATTGATCGTCGGTAGCACCTCCGGGGACCGTGCGCTGGTGGTTTGAAGATTGTGAAGAACCGACCGGTTTTCCGGCGGCACGACGTAAGAGCGCGTTGGCTTCATTAAGCGGCATGTCGGTGCGAACCCCAGCATGGCGGGCCAGCGGGCTGGCCGCGGCGACGCGTTTACCGTTGCGCGCATCAACACGAAACAGGACCAGATGACGTTGGCGATATTCAGGTTCCGCTGCGACCAATCGCTGAATGGGCCACTCCGGCAACCACAGGCAGAGGATGCGTTTGGCACCGTTTTGCAGAAGTGCCACTTGATTCTGAGATGGGCCTTTGGATGGAGGGGTGGGGGTGCTGGGTGTGTTCACGATCACTTCGTGCTTTTTGCACGCTCCCTGTGACGGTGTTGATAGAAACCAAAATCGATTTACTGCCATGTGTGCCTCGGCAGCGCACAAGATTTAACCGGACACTAAAATCATTTTCGTGTTCGATGCTTGCGGTGTTGGGCGAAACGAGCCATTGAACTTCAGACCAGCTGGGCTGCCGTGCCACCGACAGCGGCCGAACAAATAGTCCGATCGAACCGCTGGATTCGGCCGATAGTTGAAAACGTCGTTGCCAACGATCGTTGATTTTCGGCAGTGGCCCCCACACCGCCGCGACCGCCGGGCAGCGCAGCGATTGGTCGATCGCCCAAAGCAGATCCTGTCCAATCGCACGAATGTGCCCGGCGGGTTTTTCCGCACTGCGCAGCACGATTAGGTTCTGCATGTTGATTCCCATCGCCGCAGCGGCGGCGGGAAAAAATTGCCGACCAGGGTCAATCACGACCAATGCCCCACCGTTTTCACAAGCCGCACTGGCGACAGACAACGATAAAAAATCAGCCGCGCATCCCGAGGGCGCAATCCAGTCCACCAACGTGCCGCGTGCGTAGCCCGCTTCAGGCATCATGCGGTCGACCGCGCTGCATTGACTGTGGATGATGTCGGCATCAACCGCGTTGCGATGGAACTGGAGGGCTTGGATTTGTGATTGGAGTTTGCTAAGGATTGTATTCATAAGTTTTGGTTCTTCCCGGGACTTTGTGGCACCGAGTGCGCCTAAAGCTTGCCACTAAAATCCGGAAAGAGCTTAAGTTTTTTGAAACGCACATGATGGTTGTGAGCAATTTAAAATGACTTTAAATTGCTCTTTGACACCTTCGGTCAAAATCGGCTATCAGGTGTGGGGAAAAATACACGCATGTACATAAATACATGTTTTCATAACTTCGGCAATTTGCAAGCATAAAATGCTATCATCACTGGAAGATGTGTTTGTGCCGGTAAAACGAGCCCCCGTATTTCATCTTTTTCTGGGAGGGGGCTGTGCGAGTGCGGCAAGGAACTGAAATTGGCATTTGACAGAAATCAAAGCACAGCGCCCTTTCCCCCAATCTGAGGTTAACGTCTCGAGGGTGTCAGAAAGGCAAACTTAGTCCGGCGTCAGTCGGGAGCAAGGCAATTGAATCAACGTTTGATATGGCTGGCTACCACACAAGTGAAACTCTGCACGGCGCACCGTCACGCGAACGCGCGCGGCGTTTTCGAACAGTTTCTGACGAAGCTTATCGCATTAGTCCCCAAAATAACTGCGGCCTTTCGGCGATCGCAATATCCCTCTGCCCACTTGTGCCAGTATAGCTGAGACAGCATTGGAGTTTCGTTTTAAGCTTGAGAGCTTGGGAAGTGGAACCAAAAACGAGCGCCCACATTTCGCGAACACTCGCCTCTGATGATTCGCTGATGGACCGTTGGCATGGCTATTCCTTGCGAGGATATATCTCCACAGCGTAGCTCTAGACTTCGCCAAGCTCGATAATTTTTATGCAGCGCTAATTTTCAATTGAGTGATCGATGAACCCCATTAACACGCCTCAAAAAAACTCGAAGGTCGAAGGAAATGGCAGAGCCACTAATGACTCGATCAACAAAAGACAGAATACTTTGTTTTATCGACGACATTCATTGATATCGACGCCGACACCATTTTGTGCTTGCCCGTGGGATTACGTTACGAACCGTCGTAAGTTTCTGGATAGATCACCAATTCGATGCGACGGTTGGGGCTGACGCCGCCAAAGGAACCGGCAGGGTGCCGTGGCCGGTTACTGGCCATGGCCATGGTGAACATTTGGCGCTCTGGTAATCCCAGTCGAATCAACTCTTCAAAGACGGCCAAGGATTGGGTCGCTGTCAGTTGGTGATCGGTTGTGCCCGGCGGATTGAGAGGAGTATTGTCCCAGTGGGCTTCGACACCAATAATTTGGCGTGGGAATGAACGGCGCACTGTGGAAACGATGTCACTGAGAACGGGGCGTTGCGAGGGGGCAATCTGATAGCTGCCTGATACGAACATGCGGTCTGATGGGAATTCGATTCGAATCACATCGCCATCCATACGCGCTTCGCCGCCGGGAATGTCGATGTCGTTGAGGCGTTGCATGAGGCTGTTGTTGGCGCGAATGGTGGCCGAAGCAAACTGTGTTTGGCCATTGCCGTTGAAACTGTCTCGGCTGGCGAAACGTTCACCCTGTCGTTGCCAAGGCTGCGCTGAGACTTGAGCAAATTGCCCTTGGGTCACGTTTGCCGATTGTTGCTGTTGTTGAGCGACCTGGCGTTTGAGCTGTTCGGCTTGCGCGATGGCCCGGTTGCGTTCGATTTCGGTTTGCTGGATCCGACCTGAGGTATCGGCCAGTTGCTCTTTAAGAGTTTGGTTGTACTGGTTGGCCAACTCAAGTTTTTGTTTGAGCCCCGCGACTTCGGTGTTGAGCAATTGGTTGTCAGCATCAAACGCGCTGGCACGTTGGTTGAGCGAGTTGACTTGGCTTGCGATCTGCGAAAATTGTTGGAATTGCTGAGGCGAATTGGTAGGGATCACGCCATTGGTCGTGGAGGATCCGGCGGGCGGTTGGTTGCCACTCCTTGAACCAAGCCCCGAAAAAAAACCACCCAAAGGACGGCGTGGCGGTGTATTGGGGGATTGAAATCCCCCCGCACCGCCGAGCGGATTATTGATTCCTCCGATGCCGTTGCCGGTTAGTTGTGGCAATTGGGGCGGCGGAGCCTGCACTGCATTTTCACCAAAGAATCGCGGGCGTTGGCTGAAGTCGAATAGCGAATTGTGACTGCGCGCGTTGGGGGACGTTTGCTGACAGCCGGTTAGTCCGACCGTCGCAATCAGTAGTGCAAATACGGCGCACCTAAAAATTTTTTGACAGTAATTCATGACCGGGGGGTGTCAGTAACTGAAGGGAAAACCGGAATTTCTCCGTGGAAATTTGAACTGGTGGCGACTCTAGCAATGTCGAGCTTGAGCGTAAATAGATGTTTTTTTCGAGAATTCCCATCTTCCCATCGCCGATGATGTGGATTGGCCGGACACTCGCAACCCCGATAAGACGTTGGTGGACGGAGTTATAAAGCCGTCTGAAGTTTGAAGTTCTGATTCTCAGATAGTGAATCGGAAAGCTCAGTGTGTGCTTCGAGCTGTGACTTCAACCATCGACTCCAACGGTTTGACTGATATGGTCTTCAACCGACTGCTGCCTTTGCTTGCGTTTTGCCACACTTTATTTGTTGACCCAATTTTTGCTCAAGACGAGTTCCGCTACCAAGCCGACTGGGGGTCGATCCGAAGTCATTACACGTGCCCGCAATGATTTCGTGACGCCAAGTTTGGCGATAGGGACGTCTTTTCGAGGTTCAAAATGGAAAAGTTCAATTCCCAGCAATGGGTTGATCTGTTCAAACAGTCGGGGGCTCGTTACAACGCGCCTGTGGCTGAAATGCATGACGGTTACCCGATGTACGCATCGAAACACACGTTGGAATGGTGGACGTTGGACCCAAACGGGATGTTTCTGCGTCTGCTATTAAATGCGGTTCGAGAAAAGGGGCTCAAAGCCGGGGGCGTCGCACTACGCGCTCAATCAGGAGTTCTGTCCCAAATGGGATCCGACCTTCGACACCAACGATCCGGAGTGCCAGGATCTTTACTGGAAACCGATCGAAAAAGACGCGCTACCGCTGCAAGCGTTTTTGAACCATTGGTGGGACCGCACCACGGACATCGTCGACCAGTATCAGCCAGATATTCTTTGGTTTGACTTTGGGTTGGATAAACCCGGTTTCCAGTCGGTACACAAAAAGATCATGGCGTACGATTACAACAAGGGGCTTGATTGGAACAAAGGAGTTGTCCTTCAGGATGAAAATATGCGGAACGAATTGTTTCCCGAAGACTGATGGTGTTGGAGATCGAACGCGGGCGGCAAAAAGTGACCAGCCCATTGCCGTGGCAAACCGATACCGTAGTGGACAAGCTATCGTGGACTTGGATCATCAACGAGAATTACAAGTCCTCAGATTTTTTGATCGACGAATTGGTGGACGTTGTCAGAAAAAATGGCAACCTGTTGCTTTCCATTGAACCCAAACCCGACGGCACGATCGGGGGCAGTGAAGCGGCAATTCTGCAAGATTTTGGGGCGTGGTTGGAGCTAAATGGAGAGGCGATCTACGGAACTGGGCCTTGGAAGGTTCACGGCGAAGTTCGCTCAAGGGGAAAACCGATTCAAAAACGAACACCATACCGAATATGACGATATGCAATCGGTCGCTGCGGACGTGCGTTTTCCAGCCAAAGATGATGTGCTTTATGCAATCGCGCTCGGTTGGCCGGCGGATCAAACTTTCGGTAGCAAAAGCCTACGGAATGGCAATCCTTATGAATCACGGGCAATCGCATCAGTAGATTTTGTCAGCGGTTCAAATAGGATCCAGTGGTGCAAACCGACCAAGGGCTAATTATCCAAACCCAAGGCGGTCCACCACGCGAGGCGGCTTACGTTTTTAAAATAAAATTCGCGCCTTGAGTGAAAGCTTGATTTTTTGGCTCACGCTGCCCCGAACATCCGTCCCTTTAACCATCGCACGATCGGCAGCAAGATCACCATGCCGATAAGGCTGGCCATAAGCACCAGCAGTAAGAGCGGCCCAAAGGAGAACACTGGAAATTTTGCCGCTGTCCAAACGCCGTGCCAGTTGAATACCGCGGCTACCGTTCCCATGCTCAAGTATGGTCCGAATGCGATGTGGCTGTTGCGAATGATGACCATCATCAGCAGCACTGCCGCCATCGCGATCATAATGCCGTAGACGAAGGCCGCCAGCGACGCCTGCCATCCGATGAAGGTGCCCACCATCGCCATCAATGTGACATCGCCGAATCCCATCGCCTGTTGCCCCATCATCAACCCCCCAACAATCCGAATTGCCCAAATCAAACCGCCCGATACAGCCAATCCGATCACCGCTCCCAATAGGCTGTGCCAGTGATTGGTCGGTAACAACCCCCAACCAACCATCAACAGAGGTACGCCGATGACCCACAATGCGGCTAAGATTTTTGTGATACCGAAGGGGCGACGGTGTTGAATTCGTATTCCACAAACACTTTTGCGGCGTGGACGTACAATCGAGGCGACCGTGTATTTCAAACCAGCGCCCATTCCAAGATGAAAGGGGCTGATGCGTGGCAACAGTGCTAAAATCCAAATGGTGAAGATGGTAATCGCCATTACCAGACCACCAATCCCATCACACCAATGGCTATCGGTGATCGTGTGAGGCGAAGCGAAGGTGATTGGAGCAACGACGGCCCCACCCGCGTTGGCGCCAATTTCCGGCAGTCGGGACCATGGAAACAGCGCAGAAATTACCAAACCGACCACAACCCCCGGTACCGTAATTTGGTCGGGGATCATTTTTTCGTCGAAGTCAATGAAGGTTGCGATAAACAACAGCGCCAGCAAAATGGAGTGCGACCAGAACCAGGTTTCCGATAGCGCTTTCCAGCCCACAATGCTATGGGCCGTAGTGGCGTTGATCGCCAGCAACCCGCCGTTTGCATACCAGAAAAAAACTAATGGTAATCCAATCACCCAAGTGAGTTCGATCAGTAGCGGGCGCACCCAAAACGCCCCGTCGACCTCCTCACCAAAATCCACGTTCCGGGCCGCCAGCCAGCCCACGATGGGGATTTTCCGGAAATAATTGGTGGCCCCAATCTGGGATCGCCGAACAGGAGCAAGCGTCATCCACGGGCTGATTGGCCGGTAGCGAAACATTGCCCAACTGTAAATGGCCCAGTTGATGAACTGACCGACGACTGCGCCCAGGGCAGCCAAAAACACGACGGTGATCACAGGAGGGAGAAGGGCACACATAGAATTTTCAGGCGTTGAAGTGAAATTGCCAGCGATTGATTTGAGATTGTCTACGGCTTGGGATCTAAGAATTGGCGAAACGAAACGACGATTTCATCAACAATCGCAGCAACCGTTTTTCGGTCAACATCGACGATGCAATCGGAACAGGATTGGTAGGTTGCATCGCGCCGTGCCAGCATCCTCTGTACTTCGGCCAGTCCACCTTCGTCGGTCAGGTTGGGGCGTTGGTCTTGCGAGGATTTGTCGGATGCGATCCGCGCATGAAGCGTCTCTGCGGCACCACGCAAATAAACGCAGCGCGCGCTGCTTCGCCAGATACTAGGGTTGTCGTTGAACATCGGGGCACCGCCGCCGAGCGAAATGACATGGCCGCGTGGGGCGGCGTTTGATACGAGTTTTTCAATCGCTTCGGTTTCCAAAGTGCGAAATTTGCTTTCGCCGTGTTGTTTAAAAAACTCAGCGATGGTGCCGCCGAGTTTCGATTCAACCTCCGCGTCGGAATCACTCCAGGCCCAACCCAGTCGATCGGCCAAACATTGGCCTACAGAGGACTTTCCGCTTCCACGGTAGCCGATTAAAACGATGAGCCTTAACAATGCCATTAGTATTTCGCCGCACTGATGGCTCGTTTGATTTCGAGGCGGATGGTTTCGATGTCCGGTTCGGTGCCGGTGAACAATTTAAATTGCTTCGCGGCTTGAGCAACGAACATGTCGATACCGGTGACCGTTGAGCAACCGGATTCACGCGCTTGTTTGATGAACAGGGTCTGTTCGGGGTTATAGACAGTGTCAAACACAACCGTTTTTTTATCAAACCAGGAGGCATCAAATGGCGAATCGTTCATGTTGGGATGCATGCCAACGGGCGTGCAGTTGACTAAGGCGTCGCATGGAGACTTGCCGCGTTCAGCCCAGTCAAGCGATTTACAATCCAACGCGGTGGCCAGGGCCTCCGATTTTTTGTGGTCTCGTGCCGATATGAAGACTTCGGCGCCTTCCTTAAGCAGCCCAAACGCGATCGCACGAGCAACTCCTCCGGCCCCCAGTAACAACACTTGACGGCCTTTGAAGACGTCGGTTGGTTCAGGATGTTTTTCCTCAAGCCCTTTCCGCAGGCTTGCGATCGCCGCGGCGCAATCAGTGTTGTAGCCGGCCACTCCTTTCTTGGTGAACACTAGCGTGTTGGCGGCGCCGATGCCGGCGACTTCATCGCTGACCGCTTGGATGCTTTTGAGGACATGCTCTTTGTGGGGAATGGTTACACTCAAACCTCGTACGCCCAGTTCTGGGCAGATGCTCAGGAAGGTGCCGAGGTATTCTCTGGGAACGCGGAAAGGCAAGTACAGCATATTGAGCTTGTTCTTGCGAATCGCGGCGTTGTGAATTCGGGGCGATAGGCTGTGTGCGACCGGGTCAGCGATTACGCCAAGGATCTCCGTTTTTTCGTTGATTTCGTCATAGCGATACAGTTTCTCCATGACCTCAAAGGAAAGCTGGCCCGGTGCCATCGGGCGATCTGCGCTGAAGGTTGAATAGGTGAACGGTGCTCCGAACTTGCCGCAAAGAATCCGGGAAATCATTCCCATTTCGCCCATGCAAAACGCCACCGTGGGGATCTCTGAATCACGACACAAGCGCAGTGCCGCGATATTGTCGACCGGGTTGTTAGCCATCGTGACGATCTTGATCACGTCAGGATCCAGCTTGGTCATCGCGTGATGGATCTCTTCGAGATTGTCAGGCGTTTGTTCAAAATTGTGATAACTTACGATCCGCTGAGTATTGCCGTATCTCGGGATTTGACCCGCGACATCCATTTCGAGATCGACATAGTCGACGCCATTGGCGATCGCAGAACGCAACAGCATCACCCGATCGGCTTCATTGTGTTGCCACAGTCCTTGGTCGGTGCGGCGCCGGCAAGTCGCGATCACCGGCGAAGTTTTCTCTGCGAGTAATCGTTTGAGGTCCACCGGGCGACGGATGAAATCCAGACGCAGTTCTACCAACTGAGCGCCTTGTTCGACAATGTGTTTGTGTTCGGCCATCATCATTCGGTGACGGCCGCGGCCAATACTAACGCAAATCATAAGCTGCCGTGGATGTGTAAAAGGATGTGACGATATTAAAAAAAAGTGGGGCTTCGATGTCGAGATGCGAACTTCAACAGGGGCAAGTTTCACATTTCTGTCGGCCTCTTCAATGGGCGATTTTTGTGACCGCAGACCAGAATCATTTTCTCGCGATTCATAGGTTTCGACCGGTTAATTTTCGATGGGTTATCTTGAGTTGCGGTATTTTAAATGCGTTTGAACTTTTTATCGAGTTGCTCGCGCGAAAAAGTTAGCGACGTGGGCCGTCCGTGTGGGCAATGATGACCGTCTTGGCAGAGTTCCCTCTGTTCTAGTAAGGAGTTGATCTCCTCGGGGGTCAGCGGGTCTCCGGCTTTAATGGCCGCCTTGCAGGAGATCATGTGGAGTAACTCGTCGACCAGGTCGCGTTGGTCAAGATTTTTGGCTTCCCCCATCAGTTTGTCCACGACTCCCTTGAGCACTTCGGCTGGGTTTTGCTGCCAGAGCATCGTCGGGTAGGACGACACGAGAACGGTATCGCCCCCAAAAGGTTCAACTTCGATGCCTAGACTTTCCAGCAATTGAGTTTGTTCCAGTACAGCAGCCGCTTCGGCAGGCGGGAGGGTGACCGGTTCGGGAACCAACATCCGTTGCGATTCTAATTTGCCGGATAGAACCTTGGCACGAATTTGTTCGTAGATAATCCGTTCGTGCAACGCGTGTTGATCAATGATGATCATGCCTTCTTCGGTTTCCTGAACCAAATAGGTGTTGTGGACTTGGATGGCGAACTGTCGTTGTCGAGTCTCAGCCGGCGGAATGGGGAGTGCTGAAGAACGGTCCACCGTGGTTTCAGACGTTTGATCGTTTCGCGTTAAGTCCTCGGTTCCCGGCAAGGGGTGTGAAAACGGATCGTAGTTGGCCGGCAAGTTCGGCGTTGAATTCGACACAGACGAAGAAGCCGTCGAAGCGGCCGAAGCCGGCGATAGGGAAGCCGCCGATGACATGTTGACTGAAGTGACGCTAGATGAATCACGGCCCGCATCGTTGGATCGAGACAATGGCGATAGCGCGGGAAAGGGTTGAAAGGCGCGTTCTCCGGTGATGTTCAGACCTAAGGGTTGCCGGGGGGCCGCGGTCCAGTCACGTTGCGTTGTGTCGGCGGTGAATTCGATGCGGTCTTGATTTTCGACCACCGACGGTTTGAGCTCTAAGGTTGGGGCTTGGGGCGCTGGCGCCCGCCGTGCGAGTTGCCCTTTGGCGGTCAGGTCGGTGGTAAGGAATTTGTTTCTTAACGTTCCCAGCAACTGGCGATAGACGGTGCCTCCATTCTGAAAACGCACTTCTAATTTCGCGGGGTGAACATTGACATCGACCATTTCAAATGGCATGTGCATGCGTAGGAAACAAATCGGGTATCGCCCCACCATCAGCAAACCACGGTAGGCTTCACTGAGGGCGTGTTGTAGTGATCGGTCGCGGATGTAACGTTCGTTAAGAAATAAATACTGCATTCGGTTGTTCGACCGGCTGACTGATGGGTCGACGACGTAACCGGAAACCGAAACAGAGTCGTCTTCGTTGGTGATTGGAATTAAGTTGTCTCCAATTTCGGGACCAAAGAAAGCTTTGATGCGTTGGCTCCAAGACTCCGTCGCGGGCAGTTGATGTAGAACCTTTCCGTTGTTGAGCAGCGTCATTTGGACTTGGGGATTGGCCAATGCAACGCGCGTGAAGGCTTCGGCGATATGGCCGCGTTCGGTTTGAGCGGTTTTGAGAAACTTTTGCCGCACCGGTGTGTTATAGAACAGCTGTCGAACCTCAATCGTTGTGCCTTCAGGACATCCGCAGGGTTCAAGGGGGTCGTGGTTGCCACCGTTGACCACCAGTTCGAATCCGCAATCGGCGTCGGGAGTGCGTGATCGAATCGTTGTTTGCGAAACCTCCGTGATCGATGCGAGTGCTTCGCCGCGAAACCCAAAGGTTCCCACGCTGAATAAATCGTCGGCGTCTTCGATTTTGCTGGTGGCGTGGCTGGTTACGGCCAGCATAAGCTGGTCTTCGGGGATGCCGCTGCCGTTATCGGTGATGCGAATTAGTTCCAGCCCGCCATTTTCCAGCGACACTTCGACTTGCGTTGCACCTGCGTCGACGCTGTTTTCGAGCAATTCTTTGACAACGCTGGCCGGCCGTTCAATCACTTCACCGGCGGCGATTTTGTTGATGACGCTGGCGGATAGCTGTTGGATTGGGCGGCGGCCGGTGGTCGAAGTGCTCATGGAAATCATCCGTGTAAATGTATTTAAGCGGAATGGTTAGGACCGATTCCTGTCGGCCTTGGACGTGCTTTTAAAAACGGGTTTTGAGGCCGTTTTTTTAAGAAGCGGCTTTCGGTAATTATCTTTGATCAGGAGCTGTTCAACGGAAGCTTGTTTGCGGACGTCGTTGCCCATTTTTTGCGGCGACCGAGGACGATCAAAGCCCCCGGGACCGATCGTTGAGCGTCTGGTCCTACTTCAGTTCGTACTCTTTGAGTTTGCGGTAGAGGTTGCGTTCGCTGATTCCTAAAATCCGAGCCGTTTCTTCGCGGTTGTGGTTGGCCAAAGTCAGCGTGTGTTCAATCGCCCACTTTTCGATCTCTTTCAAGGACTGTCCCACGAGCGTTGAAGAAGGGGCGGCGGAACCCTGTTGCGGGATGGCCGTCTGGTCATCGCCCCCAATATCAGTCAACGGGGCAGCAGCGACACCCCCATCAGCAACATCGGTGCGGTCGTGAAGGTCGGGGGATAGATCATCCAAGCCCAATTCGTTGTCGATATCCATCACGACGAGGCTTTCGACAACGTTTTTCAACTGACGTACATTGCCCTTCCATTGATAATCCAACAACCAACGACGGAGCGATTGGGAGAACGTTTTTACCGAACGGCCATTCTTCTTGTTGGCTTGTTTACGAAAGAAATCGGCCAAGGGCAGGATGTCTTCGCGCCGCTGGCGTAACGGATCAAGGTGGACGGTGACGATTTTCAAACGAAAGTAAAGGTCGCTGCGGAAACGTCCTGCTTCGATTTCTTTTTCGAGATCTTTATTGGTGGCGGCTAAGACGCGCACGTTGACGGGAATGGGTTTATTGTCGCCCACACGAGTGATTTCTCTTTCTTCAAGCACGCGCAGCAATTTGATTTGCGTCGCCATGGGCATGTCGCCCAATTCGTCCAAGAACAAAGTGCCTCCGTCGGCATATTCAAATTTGCCTTGCCGGTCACTGATCGCGTCAGTGAACGCACCTTTGACGTGACCAAAGAGTTCGCTTTCGACCAAGTGTTCGGCGACCGCGCCGGTGTTGATCGCGACAAAGGGTTTTTTCTTCCGAGGGCTGTTTTGATGAATGGCTTGTGCCACGACATCTTTGCCACTTCCGGTTTCACCGGTGATCAGCACCCCCGCATCGGTCGGAGCGATTCGTTTGAGCCGTTCGACGAGCGATTTCATGCTGCCGCTGGCGTAGATCAGATTATCAAAACCGAAACGTTCGTCTAATCGAATGTGCAATTGTTCGTTTTGTTTTTTCAGCCGCACCGATTCCACGGCTTTGGAAACTACCGCTTGCAGACGTTTGGGGGTGATTGGTTTTTCAAGAAAATTGAAGGCGCGCTCCCGCATCGCGTCAACGGCGCGGGGGACGGTGGCGTGGCCGGTGACAAGAATCACCTCGCAATCGGGTTGGGTGTCTTTGGCTAATTTTAAGATGCCCATCCCGTCGACATCATTCATCATCAAATCGGTAACGACGATGTCGTAAATGTTTTGATTGAGCATCCGAGCGCCTTGAGGACCCGAAGTGGCGAACGCACAGTCCAGCCCGATTCGTTCGAGGCTTTCGGTCATCGCTCTGGCCAGATCTTTGTCGTTGTCGACAAGGAGGACTTTGACGGCAATGGTTGACTTTTTTTCGGGTTTTAGTGCGGCGGTGCTCATGTCCCCATGATAACAATTCACACTCGGCGACAACACCGGCAAAAAGGGGGGACGGCGCGTTTTCAGATTCCGCCAACGAGGGGCGTAGGTTTGACCTCAGCGCTCAGGACGCGTTATAAATCGGCTCGGGATCCGGTTAAGACGGACTTGGGTATCAGTGAATCAAATTGTTTCTGGGGTAACGATGAGCAAGGTTTATGTGGTCGTGGGTGGCAGTCGTGGTATCGGATCAGGGATGGTCCAGCGGTTAGCGGCTGAAGGAAATCAAGTGCATGTTTACAGTCGCACTGCGGGCAACCTGGCCACCTTCGAGAACGTAAATCACACGGTTTTGGACGTGGTCGCTGATGAAGTGACTGCTGAGATGTTCCCGCCGCAGATCGATGGGGTGGCTTATTGCCCAGGAAGTTTTAATGCCAAATCGATTCGGTCGGTATCGTTGGAGGCAATGCGAACGGATTTCGAGATCAACGTCATCGGCGCCGTTAAAGTAATCCAGGCCACGCTGGCGGGGTTGAAAAAGTCGACCTCGGAATCGGCATCGATCGTGATGTTCAGCACCGTTGCGGTGGCCCAAGGGATGAACGCTCATGCGTCTATTGCGGCCAGCAAGGGGGCCTTAGAAGGGCTGACGCGCACGCTTGCCGCAGAACTTTCCCCCAAAGTTCGAGTCAACTGTATCGCGCCAGCGTTGACCGAAACTTCGTTGATGGAGAAGTTTTTCACCGAAAAATCCAAAGTGGAGGCGATGGCGGCGAGGTACCCGCTCAAACGCACTGGAACGGTAGAAGATCTATCAGCTGCCGCCTGTTTTTTGTTGGGCGATGACAGTCGCTGGATCACCGGTCAAGTGATCGGCGTCGATGGTGGAATGTCAGCGGTGGGGTAAACGGCCTAGTTCAACGAAGGGCTTTTTAAGAAGCCGTTGCATTGAGAAATTAAGGTGGGCTCCAAATTCGTGGTACCGCGGACGGCCTGTGATCTCCGTTTCCATTCGCTGAGGGCGATGCGCCCGAATTCCGGCAAACATGGGCGATGAAAATTCTGGTCAATCGTACTATGATTTCCGAACTTGCCACTAAACGTTGGGCTGCGCCTACATTAAACCGCCTTGGGAATCGCTATCGGAATCGCTGCCGTAATTCTCTTCATTGTAAAAGTCGCCGCCGTAGGATTCACCGTCGTATTGGTCTTCTTTGAAGTTTTCGTTACGATGGGTGCCGTCAAGCCCAAGATCGGTGCGGAGTTCGTTAAATCGGCGGGCAAATTGTTCCGACGACGAGTGAACGTGTTCGGCTTCGGTGATGAACCTCATGTTTGCACGTTCTCCAAGTCCGGCCGATTCCAACAGGAATTCGTAGGGTTCCAGGGGACTGCCGTAGACGATCAATAGTTTGTGTTCTTCGAATTGAATCTCTTGAGGCGTGCGCGGGTTGAGCACCGCGATGCCTGTGCAACCGTCGTTCAGTAACAGGTCCTCGTATTGATAAAGGATGCTGGTGAGGACCGGCATGTCGATGTGTTCGCGGTAAAGATCAACATGCCCCAGATCAGTATTGGCGTGGCTGGATTCTAAAACAACATCGACCACTGGGCCCAGACGCTGGATCAGTTGAATAAACAATGGAAAAAGCTTGTCTTGAGAGGCAGCGGCCATAATAACTGGCACTTGCGTGTCGGTTTCCTCATCGACATAGGTGTCGTGGCGGTAGCCCTGGGTGGGCTTGATTTTGAGATCGGCGGCGGGACGGACGGCACCGGTTAACAGGAAAGTATCGTATTGGTCAACTTCCATGTGGTTGGCCATCTCGAGTTCCGATAGAGAGTGGAAGCTATTGGCTTCTTGTTCGGCTTGTTGGTCGGCATTGAAAGCGTCTTGGAAGAAGCGATTAAGTGAGTCACTCATAGGTAGGGCCTTAGGTCTCTTTTGGGGTTACCTTGGTTTTGACCGCGGCACCGAGTTGGGGTGCCGTTTGGAGAGGTCTGACGATCAACTCTAGGTTACGACCGGTTGTGTGTTGGTCTTCATCAGAAAGACTGGACATTTCAAAGCGCTTTTAGGCCGTAAAATCGTTATTACCCGAATTCGGGTCGATCGAAGGTCGTAAGTGGTGATTTTAGGTACAGAATTTGAAAGAAGCGTCCCGCCGCAGCCGATCCTGCGAACCGATCGATTGCTGCTGCGCCCCTTCCGAATGGCCGATGCGCCAGCCGTTCGCGGAATCGTGGACAACGAATCGGTGGCGTCGATGACGCGGTCGATCACGTTGCCATACACTGTTGCGATGGCAAAAGAGTGGATTCAGCCGCAAGCGCGAAATTGGTTTTCGCAGTCAGCGGCAGTTTTCGCGGTCTGCTGGACAGCCGGTGAAACAACCGCTTCCGAAGCATCAGCCGTCCAAGCCCCAACCGTCCAAGCCCCATCCCCTAGCGCTTTGAATAGTAAGTCGGTCGGTGCAGCGCCGTTGGTTGGCGCGGTCGGTTTGGAGATCAACGAAGAAGATGAAAAAGCGGAACTCGGTTACTGGGTGGCTGAAACATTTTGGGGCAGAGGGGTAGCCACAGAAGCGGCAACGGCGATGGTGAGATTTGGTTTCGAGATGTTGTGCTTGAACAAGATTTTTGCCTCCCACATGGTCCGCAACCCGGCTTCTGGCCGCGTGCTAGAAAAAATTGGGATGCGTCAGGAAGGCGTTTTCCGGGACCATGTTAAAAAAGGGGGCCGCTTCGAAGACGCTGTCGTTTACGGGATTTTGGCTGCTGAGGCGACGGGGAATTGGTGATCGCGAAAAATCAGAGCTGACCTTTTTGCCAAGTGGTCATCGTGAGGTTGGCCAGAATTTTTTGGAATATCGGCGCTGAAGAATTTTACAAATCGCGCGGGGACGTATCGGCTGCTTGCTGGTTTTCCCTGCCTTCATCAATTGTTGCGAGGCGCTGGAGAAGAGGTATGATGGGTAGATGAATTTGCTAAATTCCATCAAACCGGCGGCCAGGGGTTCTTGGAAACGGTCCGTCGCGGCATTGAAGCAGCGCGCACGGGGAATGTTTTGGAGGTCGGTGTTGAGATCGCCGCTGATGGGGTTTCGGCGCTTCGATTTCTCTGGTGTTGCGATTGGCGCACAAGGGGAAGTGGCGGCGGAGCGATTTCTGTTGGGGCTTGGCTATGTCATTTTGTTTCGTGGTTATGAAGACAAATTTGGCGAAATCGATTTGATCGCCGTTGATCGGGACACGATCGTTTTTGTCGAAGTGAAAACACGCAGCACCGATAGCGCTGGCGATCCTACCGAAGCGGTTGATCACACCAAGCAGCGGCATTTGACCCGGACGGGGATCGGTTTTTTGAAATGGCACCGGTTGACCGAACATGCCGCTCGGTTTGACGTGATCGCGATTCTGGGGCGTCCGTTGGAAGGCGGAGCGGATATCAAGCATTACGTTAATGCGTTTGAACCCACCGGAGACTTTCAAATGTTTGGTTGATAGTGGCCGCAGTGGGGCGCATGCGCGCGGTTGGGATGGCGCTGAATCCGTTGGTATAACTTGGCTGCGATTGGTGCGCTGCGATTCACATTCGCTGCGGTTACTCATTCGCTGCCGCTAAGCAGCACGGCGCTGCGTGTCGCTGTTGAGTTTGTTGTACAGCGTTTTTAGACTGATGCCCAATTGTTCGGCGGCAGCGGTTTTATTGCCGTTGAGTGCATCGAGTGTCGCGTAGATAGTCTCCATCTCAATTTCGCGCAATGACCTTCCCGCGTTTCGAGCCGGCAACAGCAATGTCGATCGCTGCCCGAGGTGGGTGGGGAGATCGGCGGCGGTGATAGGCATTCGGTCGCTGAGAATGGACGCATGTTCGATCACGTTGGCAAGTTCACGGATATTTCCCGGCCAATGATGGGACTGAAGCAATTGGATCGCCGAATTATCGAAAGCGTGGGCGACGTTTTTAATTTCTGGGCGATTGCGTTTGAGCAAATGAAAGGCTAATTCGGGGATGTCGGAAACACGGTCCCGGAGTACCGGTAGGTCAACGATGAAAGTATTGATGCGGTACATTAGGTCTTGTCGGAATTCTCCATCGGCGACCATCTGTTCCAGATTTCTGTGGGTTGCACAAACGATTCTCACGTCGACTTTAAAGGGTTGGCTATCGCCGACGCGCCGCACTTCCCCGCTTTCGAGTACTCGCAGCAGCGAGGCCTGAGTGGCTTTGGGTAATTCGGCGACCTCGTCAAGAAACAGTGTGCCGCTGTCGGCGACTTCGAACAGTCCTTTGCGGTGTTCGTCGGCGCCGGTGAATGCGCCTTTGCGGTGGCCGAACAATTCGCTTTCGATCAAATTTTCCGGCAGGGCACCACAGTTCACCGCGACGAAATTCTTTTCACTGCGAAGGCTTCGTTGGTGCACCATGCGCGCTGCTAATTCTTTACCGGTGCCTGTTTCGCCGTGGATCAGCACCGTCGAGTTTGTCGGCGCGACTTTTTCAAGCAGGGCTTTGACGCGCTGCATGCTGCGGTCGTTACCGATCATCTCGGGTTTGCCCTGTGCCGTTTGCAATTGTCGCTGCAGCGCGTGAATGCGATTGGTCAATTCCAGTCGCGCTGCCAC
Source organism: uncultured Pirellulaceae bacterium (assembly GCA_937944405.1). GTDB lineage: Bacteria > Planctomycetota > Planctomycetia > Pirellulales > Pirellulaceae > Mariniblastus. The sequence continues at coordinate 11,093 of CALDYR010000153.1, read as the reverse complement.
TTTCTGCAACAATGTTTTAAGTTCGATCAAGCGGCAGGGTTTCACCAAGTAGTCGAAGGCTCCCAGTTTTAGAGCCGCGATCGCGCTTTCGGTCGACCCTTTTCCGGTCAAAACAATCGCTTCGATGGTAGGCGAAACGGATTTGGCTTTCTTAATCACGTCGATACCGTTGAGTCCCGGCATGTCGAGGTCGACCAAGAGGCAATCGTAAGCGTTTTGTTCCAGTTCTGCGGTTGCGGCTTTACCGTCAGGGCAGACAGTAACGGTATGCCCCATGCGCGGTAATTCTGCGGCGATGAGTTCCTGTAAGTGGATCTCGTCGTCGGCAAACAAAACGCGGAGAGATTTTTGCTTAGGCTGCTGATTTTTTTCCATGAGTTTGCTCAATCCGTTGATGCAGAGGAATGCGAACGATGAAGGTGGAACCTTTGCCGGGGCCTTCACTGTAAGGTTCGATTTCGCCACCGTGCTCTTGCACGATTTGATAAGTAATCGAAAGTCCCAGTCCAGTGCCTTGCCCGTTACGGCGACGCGTGAAGAAGGGTTCGAAAAGATGTTGCTTGATTTCAGGTGTCATGCCGCAACCGTCATCGGTAACTGACAACACCGCATTTCCGTTTTCGGAGTTTAAGCGAATTTCAACCGTTCCGCCCACTTCGACGCTGTCCAAGGCGTTGGTGATCAGGTTTAACGTGACCTGTTTAAGCTCTTGAGCGTTGGCAGATGCTTGAATTGAGTAACTGGGGATGTAGTGCAAGTTGCGGTCGCGGTACTTGCTCATTGGTTTGATCATTTCGATGACCGTTTGCACGACTTCGCCAATGTTGACGGGGACTTTTTTGGCGTCGCCCATTCGAGAGAAATCCAGTAACCCTGCGGTGATTTCTTTGCAGCGGAACGCTTCCTCTTGAATCAGCGAAAGATACTTTTTCATCTGCAAAATTTCTTCGTCCCGCTGTTGGAGAGAAGACGGCGACGCATTGTCGGTTGACAGATCTTGGAGAATGTCTTGAACACGTGACTCCAATGATTCAGCGGACCAAGCGATCGAGGCCAGTGGGTTGTTGATCTCATGAGCGATTCCGGCGGCCAAAAATCCGACGCTGGCCATTTTTTCGCTGCGGATGACTTCTTGGGTGCGCTGTTGGACTTTGAGGTTGAGATCTTTTTGAATGCGTTGGAAGTTTTGAGTCATTTCATCAAGCGCGTCGGCGAGTTCTGAGACCTCGTCGTCGCTGTCGAGCTGTATCCTGTGGTCGTAGTTTCCGTTGGCGACTTCGCGGGAACCGTAAAGCAATGTCTCTAATGGCAGGAAGATTCGTTTTCGGAACATCGCAGCCAAAAACACGATCACGCCCAACGCCGCCAAGGTGACCACTAAACAGCTGACGTAGGCACGGTGGTATTCGGATCTTGCGTTTTCGGCGAACGCTTGCATCCGCTGCTGCATGAAGACAGGCAGTTGGGCAGCGTCGTATTGCAATTTTTCGAGGTCTTCTTTAAGCGTCGTGACCAATCCGTAGCGGCTGCCGGTGAAGATTTTTTCGCCGTTTTCGTAGTCCCGTTTGATTTTTCTCAAAGACCGTCGAAACTCGATGACAAACTTCAGTTCGCGCGAGTTTTCGGCGATGCGAATATCATTGATTTCACTGTTGATCAGTTCTTGATGGTAACGCTCTAGCGCGTGTTCGACAGCGTCGCGTTTGCCACTGAAAGAACTTGGAATCGAGTCGTCGTTGATGCTGGGGAAGCTGAAATTATGGCCGTTGGCGATGAGGTCTTGGTTGTCCCAAAGAACGGACCGCAGTGCGCTGACTTTTTGATTCAGTTCGGCCACCAAAGGGAGTTCGACGGAACGATCACGGATATTCTTGGTCAGCTTTTGGAATTTCCAGATTCCTTGGAAGGCTGCGAACGACAGCAGCGCCATGACCAACACTAAAGCGGCCACACCGAAGTGCATCTGCGATCGAATTCGTTTGAGGGCTAACACGTCGGGTTAAAAATCCGGAAAAATCGGTCCAGCTGCCGCTGACTGCGCCAGCGATATGAAACAATTACAAGGTCACGACAAAAGTATCAACGCCAGTTTCCACGAAAGTTGCGGGGTTGCGGGTGCGTTGTAGCGCCGATGCGGTTTCTAGGACGCGGCGTCTGCTAGCCACCGATGCGCGGCTTTCTGACGCTCAGAAAGTGACCGTAATAAGCGCTGTTGGGCCGATTCCAAGATAATCACCGATCGAAAACCGCAGAATTAGAAGGACGGCGGGCGACAGATCGCGCATTAGGGCTGGATGTTGAATCTGGGTTTTCGGCTGGCAATCAACTCCGATTCGTAAGCTCTTCGGATCATTGTTTCTTTCGCGCGCGAATCGACAGCAAAGGCATGAATTTCGATCGTGATGTCGTCGTGCTGCCGGTCGGCCAAGTATGCCGATAGTGAAAAATTGCTGGACGCGTCGAGATGTTCCTTGAGTCGAGAACGCAGGTTTTCGGATTGCCCGATATAGAGATACCCTGTGGTGTCACGGAAAATGTAAATCCCGGGGGCCTCTGGAAGAACGCGCCCATCAGCCCGAATCGATTTCACGGAGTGCGTTGATACGGCGCGTCCCCAATCGGCGATGCGGGCAATGAGTTCGGGTTTTAGCCGGCGTTGTTTCCGTAACCCTAACGCGGATTTACGCACCGAGTAGAGATCAGCGTTGGGATCAATCTCCAAAGCCGCAGCATTAAAACACTGGCGTAGTTTGGGGGAGGTCAGGATTCTGTCGATCGAAACTTTGTGTTGGTCGATCATCGAACGCGCGGCTATTTCAGCGATCGGGGTCCACGATGCAACAGATTTGCGATCTGAACGCGTCGTGGGCACGTTTAAGAGACCGGCTTTGCGCATGTTCAGCAGTCGCCAATTGAGGTCGCCCGGTTCAGCATCGGGGAGCTTTTGCAAACACGCTCCGATGAACATTTGATTGAGGTCATCTTTTAGCACCACTTCGTCCGCGCTCCAGCCGTCATGCGTTTGGGCGAAGGCCTCTTTAATCACCGTACGCATTTTCAGTTTCGAAGTCGGCGTTTGTTGAGCGCACAAAGAATTTGGCGACAACCAAAGGATCGCAGTCAGCACGATCACAAATCGCTGGGAGAAGTTCACTTTATAATCTCACGACAACCAAGCGGACGACTGAGCAAATAAGTTTTGCTTTCTTAAACCGATATAATCCTACCACGGCTCAAAAGAGGTAATCGCCGAATTACCGATCACCCAAGTCAAGTTGCCGCAGAAAAGTCTGCCGCCGGGATAGGCTAATGCCGGGATAGGCCAGTCGGCAGCTTGGACTTTGAAGATCGTTCCCCAGATCCGTAGCACGGTCGGTGACGGGCAACGGTTAAACCTGTTCGCGAAACGTAAGCCAGCTCATTACTGCCAGCACCGCCGAACACAAAATGAAGATAATGTCCATTACCAGATTTGTGTACTTGAAGGGCGCCATATTGGGCATCCCCGCCATCCCAAACACCAGATCCGCTAGGAACAAGGCAAACACGATGACCGCAATCGTTAACGCGGTGATGCAAAGCCCTTTCAGCACAGTGGATACTCCAGAATTTGGTTGGTCGGCGATTGTGATGTGAAAAGCGATTGTTGTTGGAGGTTCGATGGAAATCGAATGACCGATCGGTTCCGTCAACGGCGCTGATAGCGACACAAGTATAATTCGACTTCGCTGGCTGTCACGTCGGGGTGAATAAGTAAATTTGACAATTTCTGTTCCAGCGGAGGCTCTAGTTATCCTGATTAGGCCGTTTATGATTATCGAAGTTGCTTCGCCACCGGCAGTTGTCCAACCATTTGGGAGTCACCATGAAGATCGCGGTTTACACAGGATCCTTCGATCCGGTCACTTTGGGACACCTTAACGTGATCCAACGCGGGAGCCGAATTGTGGAACGCCTGATCGTTGGAATTGGTCTCAACAGCGAAAAACGCGGGCTGTTTGATCCCGAAGAACGGTTGGAGTTGGTACGGCGAGTCACCGGGCATCTGGACAACGTCGAGGTCAAGACCTTCGAAGGGTTAGCGGTTAATTTTGTCCAACAGTGTGGCGCTAAAGTAATGTTGCGCGGCGTTCGTCCGATGACCGACATCGCGGGCGAATTTACAATGATGATGGCCAACCGACGGCTTAATGAGGACCTGGAAACGGTTTTTTTAATGGCCGATGGAGAATTTTCTCACGTATCAAGTTCGCTAATTAAGCAACTGACTCCTCTGGCGACGGATGAACAATTGGCTCAATTCGTTCCCAAGTCCATCATCAAGGATCTGAGAAAACGCATCACGTCGGGGTGATGGCGGTCGTTATTGCGACCGGCCAATGAGCCTGCGAGCACCTCCGCCGCTTGGACATAGCTTCTGAAACGACGCCCCTAAGTTCTGTTTCTAATTCTCTTTTTAGTTCTTCGGGGCGGGAGATTTACAAGTGGGCGGGAGATTTACAATCGCGGGCTTTTCAAGCCCGCGATTTTCTTTCGATTTAACCAGTTCTTTCGGTTAACCGTCAGCCGAAAGCGCACGTGTGCGTGGTCGCTAATAAAACACGTATTCCCGCTCTCTAGCGGTTAAACGCAAAAACCTGGACACAAAGAGGGCGCCGAATAAATTGCCGAGTGTTTATCCGCGCGTTCTTTCCGCGCGTTCATTTGGGCTGCGACTGGCGCGCGCTATGCACTTTACCGTTCGCCTGCGGTGTTCGGCCCACGGTATTCGGCCCACGTTTTTGGGGTTTCGAAAACCTTAACGGCGATCAGTTTCCCGTCGAACTTTCCGTCCAACCAGTTGTATATTGCGATCGCGATATTTTCGACGCTTGGATTGATTTGAGCGAAATAATCTACATCGCGGTTGAGGTGTTTGTGATCCAAACGGTCGATGATTTCCGATTTCACGGTGTTTTGAAATTCATGGAAATTGACGGCCGAACCAGACGCCAACGCGTCCGTTCCCACCGTGACGTCTAATACGTAGTTGTGTCCGTGGCCTTGAACGTTGTTGCACTTCCCAAAAGTCGCGCGATTCTCTTGGGCGGTGAGTGTGTCACAGTGAAGCCGGTGAGCGGCCGAAAATTCAAATTGCTGGGTTATCTGTATCATTTTGTCGTTTTCTGTATCGATCGCGTAACCCAAGTAGGGTGATAAAGACAATTCGATGCGGATCAGTTCGTCGGGCAGTTGCCACCGTTTTCGAACTTCAGCCAAAGCGCTGTTGATGATCGTTTCGCCCGAGACAGCCTGGTCTCCGAAACTTGGAATTAAAGCGTCGCTTACAACAGTGCGCAGCAGTTGGTCTAGAACTTTGATGTTACACACGTACCCAGTTACAGGGTCAGGTATTCCCGTGATGACCGCGCGTAGGGCCAGTCTAGGGACAGCCAAGTCGATCGCAGGCCAGCCGCCCCATGAGTTATTGGCTGAAGGTGGGTAGTCAGCATCAGTTGGCAGCAGGGCAAATCGAATTTCGCGCGAAAGCTGAATCATTTCATCGATGTTGATCAAGGAATTAGTCTCAATGGCTACCTCTAAATCTCTAATTCTAAATCTCTAATGGCAAGTATATCGCCTCGTCGAAACGAAACTGCTCGGACGCCATTCCGTTTTCTCTCAGAGGAGAGAGTGTCACGCCTGAACTGCATTTTAGCCTAAAATAAACGTAAAACAAAAGGACTCGCTATTTTAGCGCAGCAGAAATTCAGCGATTGGTTGCTAACGAACACCTCCTTGTTTAATCATCGCAATTTTCTTGGTTGATAATTGTCGGCAGACTGCAAGGTGGGCGTTTGTTTAGAAGGATGCGGTATTCAAGAAAATAGATTCGCAATCGGCAATCAATGATCGCGTCTTTCACTTGCTCTGCTCAAACGTGCAGCCTTGAGTAAATCCGCTTTGCCCAACCAATCGACGTATGCACGCTTTTTGCCACGAATGAACAATACCTGCCCACCAGATTAAGATCGATATTCCCAAAGGCGCTAACACGGGGGGCCAGAGACGCATTGCTTTGAACGCGCGCCAGCCCAAAAACACCAGTTTTCATAACCTGATTTCGAGATTGCAGACGGAGAAATGTGGGACTTTCGAGACGTTTGTTTACCGTTAGAACCGTCACCGCTGGGATTCGGCAGGCCCGTTGAGCGAAGTAATTCGGCAAAAACGGCGGTCAAATTTTGCTCGGTTAGACTAAAATTTTGTTAATTCAATTATCCAACGTTCTAAGAAACGCTTGGATAGGCAATTGGTACTCCGTATTTTCATCACCAACGCAATTTGGCAAAGACACTCATTCAACAACGTCAAGGCTTCAACGGTCGTCATGTTTCTGCGCTGGTTCCCCGTTTTTCCGAGGCAATCAAGTCCGCCGGTGAGGGGGGGGTATGCGCTTCAAAGGCCCCCGTGGCCCTGCTGCTACCGCTGGGGTTGAATCTTGCGGCGGCGGAATTCGCCGTGCTGCATCAGAAGCGTTTTTTTCTGCCAATCGACCCAACCCATCCCATCGAACGGATTGAAACCATCATTCGCGATTCTTTTGCGGATGTCATCGTGGTTGATCAGGCGACCCGGCATTTGGCCGAGCATTTGGCCAAGCATTTTCCGAGATCCCGTATCGTAGATTTGTCATCAGAGACTCTTAGCCCGGTACTGGGCGTTGGTGGATTAGAAACGCCCTGCGATGTGAATGAACTCATTTCCCTAAATCCCAATGATTTGGTGTACATGATCTACACCTCGGGATCAACGGGACGCCCCAAAGGAGTTCCCATTCATTGGGCCGCACTTGATAACCACAACCAGTGGTTTATCAAGGAATTTAACTTGAATGCCAACGACCGTTGTACCCAGTTAATGTCTGTCGGATTCGACGTCTCTATTCAAGATGTTTTTCCGGCACTTCGATCTGGGGCCAGCCTTTTCCCTGTTGCGAAAGAACTCCTGATCGACCCGTTTGAGTTTTTCCAGTGGGTTGAATCGAATGAGTTGACGGTTTTGAGTTTCCCGACCGCGTTGTGGCATAGGTTGGTTCCTGTTTTGTCAAAACGCCCGTTGCCACCGTCGGTGCGGTTATTGTTGATCGGTGGGGAGGAAGTGAATCCCCATCTGGTCAAGCAGTGGTTCTCCAACGTCGATCCAGATAAGGTCCGTTTGGTGAACATGTACGGCCCGACGGAAGTCACGATCGTTTCTACCTTCTGTGAACTTGCGTTGGGTCATGCCTGTGCGATTGGAAAACCGATTGACAACATTGACGCCCAACTGCTGGATGAAAACGGCGGTGTCATTACCGAAGCCGATACTGTCGGTGAAATCGTGCTCAGCGGTGTCGGCGTTGCCAGCGGTTATTGGAATCGCCCAGAAGAATCAGCGCGATCGTTTTTCCAGTCCGATTCTTCGGGGCAGCGATGCTATCGTTCGGGGGATCTGGCGCGGTACGATTTGGCGGGCCGATTATGGTTCGCGGGGCGTCAGGACAATCAGGTTAAACTACGTGGTTTTCGGATTGAGCTGAACGAAATTGCGTTAGCCGTTTCCTCGTGTGCGGGAATTGAGGACGCCGTTGTCCGAAAGGCCACCTCGTCCTCCGGCCACGAATTCTTGGCCTGTTTTGCCGTCGCCAGTGTCAGCACCCCAAAAGACACGGTCGCTTTGCAAGACCGCCTGCGCGATCAATTGTCGGGGACACTCCCCGATTACATGATTCCTACGGCGATTCACTTCGTCCCTCAGTTTCCTGTGACCGTGGGTGGAAAGGTCGATGTTGCTAAGTTGCTCGACATGCTGCATCCGATGAAGCAAACAGCAATGCTCGACCCCGGCCATGGTGCAATGACGGAAACCGAACGCCGAGTATACGAAGTATGGAAAGAAGTTCTCGGTTGTCCACAGGCATCGGTGGATGTGACTTTTGAAGAATCCGGAGGGGATTCGCTGATGGCGGTGTCTTTTGTCTTGAGGCTGCAGCAAGAGTTCGGATTAACCGGCATGGGATTGGCGGCTTTAGCGATCGAGAACACCGTACGCAGCCTCGCCGCTCACGTGGATAAATTGGCCAATCAAAAAGGCGCTGATGCAAATCAAGCCTGCGTGACGCGTCTGCCAGCCAAAAATCATGGCCAAAATCTTGGCCATGATCGGCCCTGCCTGATCTTGTTCCATCCTGCCGGAGGAGGTGGATACTTTTACAACGAACTGATTGATGAATCACTTCGAAAAGAGTTTGCTATTGTGATCGTTGATTCGCCCCTTTTAACGGGGGAAATTCCCGACGATCCAACAACGGTCACCCAAATCGCACAGCAATACTACGCCAGAGTCGCACCTCAGCTTGCCAAGGGACAGCCGGTCATTACCGCTGGATACTCCCTAGGAGGGCTTTTGGCTTGGGAGTTCGCTCGGCTATTAAAACGCGCCGGTTTTCAAGTGGCCAAAGTGATCAATATTGATCAACCGGTGCCGGCTGAGATTCGTAAGTGTGACCTTACGACGAGGCTCAGACGATGGCTCCATTTTCGATGGAAGCACCCCTTCGCCCTGTTGCAGGACCTTGAAAGGCTGAAGCCATTAAGGGGGGCCAAGTCTTCTAACACAAGCAGTGGTAATGGCCTCCAAGAGCGTAGTTCACCCGAGAACGTATTGGCGCACGCGTTCCGATTAGAAAACTATTACCTTGGCATTGAAATGGAGCACCAACCGGAGGTTGAAGATTTGGAAATGATTTTGATCCGCGGTGAAATATTCTTGGCCAAATACTGCTTGCCTCAGGATTATGGCTGGTCCAAGATCACCAGAAATGTCCGCTTGGTGCATATTCTTGGATCGCATTCAATGCTGTTTCACAAGCGTTTGATAAATGATCTGAGGGCCGCGTTCATTGATGCGGTGAAATTGTCTTGACAACGTTCGGTTGATTGGTAACTGGGAAAAACGACCCGGAGGGGTATTTTTGAGGGTCTTCAGCACAGCCCAGCACGATGGCCGCGACCTGTTGAGGCGACACGCATTGGTCGGCAGGGAAATCAGGAAATAGGTTACGCAATAAGGGCGTTTCGACTGCCCCGGGACGAATCGAACAGACTCGAATCTTGTGTGTTTGTCCTTCGGCAGACAACGCCAGCGTCATCAAATCCAACCACGCTTTCGAGGCCCCGTAGAGGCTGAAGCCAGGGAATGGGTCGACCGCCGATAGTGATGAGATGTTTACAATCGTGCCGCCACCAGATGGGATCATGAGTTTCCAAATGGCTTGCGTGAGATGGAAATTTGACTTCACGTTGACGTTGATCAACGATTCAAATTGATCGATTGAAATCGATTCAAATTTCTCCAAAGGTGCGACCGCAGCATTGTTGACTAATACATCGATGGTGCCCAGAAAATCGGAGGCTGATTTTGCGAAATCAGCCATGGTTTGGGGGGCCGTTAAATCGGCAACAAAGTAGGCGATGTCTCCAGGGCGGTCATCCAATGCCAGCAATTCGCGTTTGGCTGCGTTGAGTTTCCCGGAATCCCTACCACAGATCGCGACTCGGTATCCGTTTTGAAAGAACAGTGCGGCGGTCGCCAGTCCGATTCCGCTGCTGCCGCCGGTGATGATCGCTGTTGAGGCTCGGTTTTTCATTTGAGTGCTTTGGGGAGATGCCAGCAGATCGATGTGTGATGTCCGGAATTGCTTTACGCGACGTGGACATTTGTATAAAACATAGTTGGTGCGGTTGGGGCGTTTCAAATTGGCAACTGAACAAGCCCGCCTGTTGAAATTTATTCGAATAATCTATTGCGAGAAATTCAGTGCTGCAAGAAACGTTGACCGCTCAACAGGCAAAGGTTTTCAAACTTATCCTTTCGCATATCGAGCAGTTCGGCAACCCGCCTACGATTCGTGAAATTGCTGAACAGATGAATTTTAAGTCTCCTAACGGCGTCGTGGGGCATTTGAAGGCGCTCCAGCGGAAGGGATTGATAGACCGGTCCAGCCATAAATCCCGAGCGATTCAGTTGACCGCTGAGGTCAGCGAGGAACTCAAAGGCCTCCCGTTGGTGGGACGCGTTTCTGCGGGGATGCTGGATGAAGCGGTTGAGCTGAACGAGCGGATCGACTTTGGCGAATTTTGGAACTCCAGCGGTAACTACGTGCTGGAAGTCGAAGGTGACTCGATGATCGAGGCTCATATTGCGCCTGGGGATTATTTGGTGGTTAAACGGCGCCGCACCGCCAATAAAGGCGACATCGTGATCGCGCGAACCTCTGAAGGCGACGCAACGGTGAAGTACTGGTACCCCGAAAAGAATCGAATTCGGCTCCAACCGGCCAATAAACGACTCAAACCGATCTATACCAAGGACGCCAAAGTCATTGGTGTGGTCACCGGCGTAGTTCGGCGCGTGTGATCTTGGCGGCGTGGTCTTTCACAGGAATTTTTTCTCGCGATTTTGTTTCGTGGCGGTTGAGCCTAACCGGTGCTGTGAGTCGACGCGATGGTCTTGTTTGATGGGGAGGAGTAGTCGAATAGGGGAGTAGGCCGGGTATTAACCGAATATCTGCATTCTCGACTGGCGATGCGAGGGGATGGCCTAAAAAAATTGGTGGTTTTTCTTCGTTTTTTCCTTGAATTTGGTGCAGTTTTGAAATTCAAGGTCCGAAATTCTGTTTACGTCTTGCAAAGACGCGACGAACAAGATATTTTCTTGCCTTCGCTTGAGAGTGAATTTGACGGGGGTTTCTTCGTCAGGTGAACTGTGGCGCTGTAGCTCAATTGGTTAGAGTCCCGGACTGTCGATCCGGAGGTTGCGGGTTCGATTCCCGTCAGCGTCGCTTTTGAAAAATCCCGTTATCAGCCAAGGTAACGGTTTTTTTATGCGCTGTTGGATCTTGAAAGATTCTTCCGGTTGGCGATCTGCGGGTTTCATTTCAGGCGGCACCGCCCACATTGCATCTCGGTTGTCCAAGGCCGCGTTTCATGCCAAGTTCGATTTTCGTACATTAGATCGGTCGGCTGCCACACGATGAATACGACGCGCCCGCCAACCACACCGTCTCCCCA
>CALDYR010000152.1 GCA_937944405.1 uncultured Pirellulaceae bacterium | reverse complement strand
CGTGCTAACTTGAGTAAGATAGTTTTGTGTGTGCGTGAATTTGCTTGGCGCGTTTACTGTTGCGGACGGCGCGAACAGACTGGATTCTACGCCTCAACGATGTTGGAACCTTCCGTGAGAGTTTCCTTGCAATCTTCTGCTAAATACACGATACTTTGACCGAAATGGACGGCGTGTGCTTGCCTGACCGCTTGCAATTCACGCTTGCTCCAATGGTGAGGTAATACCGCCCGATAACAATGCGATGAACCGAAGTCGCGGATTACGGGTATTTGGGATGGACAATCTCTCGCCGCGACTCGGTTATCGCTGCCGTTATCCGAATAAAGCACACTTAAGGCAGTTAGGGCCAACGGTTCACAAGCAATGGAGATCATAAATGATTGCTTCCGCGAATTACGCCCTGAGAAAGAAGTACATGTCACGTTTGTTGATGGCGAAAAACTAATATTGAAAAATTTTGACTCAATAGAAGATGAGATGTGCGTCAGATGTGATCTTGCAATTGCAGTAGTGGCGAAAGTCATAAATGAGGCAAAGACGAACCCGCTAAACGAAGGCTCAATGATTCAATTTTCACTTCAGGAAATTTTGACGATTTTTGATCCAACTGAACGGGTATTATTGTTCAGTAAAAAATAGCGAAGAACGCAAGCAATACGGGATGAAGATCATTTAGGATAACAATACGTTGCAAACGGCGCCGAAGGCCGCCCGGCTTTTTCTGCTTGCAAGGTGTTCGCCGCGGCCCGGTGAACGTTGCCGAAAACCGCAACCGCGTTTTCCCCTGCTATCCATCTCGCAATCCTGTTTGGAGTCCCCGCAAACCGGCACTGCGAATTTCCAAAAAACTGGAGCCTGCATCGCTATGATTCTGGCGTTTTCATAAGGTTTTGTCCCAATGTAAGTTGGAATGCGATTAACATCAAACTTAAGCGTTTGTCGCCGCGAGGTCTGATTTCGATAAGCATGCAGGACTTATGGCCTAAGACTGTGCGCCCATCGTCATCCGCGACGGACGGCAAATTATCCTTCTCCCCCCTTCCCTTTGGTTGCTGGTCCGATGCTTTCTCTTCTCGTAACACTAGTCGTTTTTTTGATGCTCGGCACGATTGTCTTCCAAACTTTCTATGTGCTGAATTATCAAGCGTTTATTAACGAGGGTGGATCGCCAGATCCGTTTCCAATTGGTGCTGATGAGGACGAATTTTACGCGCCTCCCGCAGCGATCGTATTATGTCTCAAAGGAACCGACGAAAGCCTGGAAGATTGTCTTGGTGCGTTGGTCGACCAAGACTATCCCGATTATCAATTAAACATCGTAATCGATTCGCCGACCGATCCGGCTGTCGAGGTAGCGCAGGATGTCTTTGCCGCCCTCAAATATAAACCAATCGTGGAATTTTTAACGCATCGGGAAACGTCATGCAGCCTGAAGTGTTCGGCAATTGCCCAAGCAGTCGATTCGCTGCCGGAGCGCATCGAGGTGGTCGCTTTTGTTGATGGCGATACTGTGGTGGACCAATTTTGGCTGCGTGATTTAGTTACACCGTTGGGGGATTCGGGTACTGGCGTGACCACGGGAAATCGTTGGTATTCTCCTGACGATCTTCAGTTGGGATCTTTGGTGCGGAAGATATGGAACGCGGCTGCCGTCGTGCAAATGCAGCGTTATGAAATCGCATGGGGAGGTTCGTTGGCGATTCGCCGCGCTGTCATCGACCGTTGTGGTTTGGTGGCAACGTGGAGGAAATCGTTTTGCGAAGACACTTCCTTAACTAAGGCCATGCGACATCAGAAACTTCGTGTGTATCGGGTTGCCAATTTAATTGTTGAGAACAACGATGGCGTATCATTGGGAAACACCTATGAATGGATTTGCCGGCAAATGTTGACGGTGCGGCTGCACCACCCGGATTGGCGATTGGTTCTGTTGCATGGAATTACAACGGGCATCGCTTCGATTGTGGCCCCGTTAATGATTCTGGTTTTGTTTGCGGTCGGAAACACAGGGGATGCCGTAACGATGCTGCAGTGTGCCTGCGTTTACCAGACGGTGAATTTTGCATTGTTGTATATGATCGGCCAAGCAAATCGCCGTTCGATCATAGCGCGTGAAAGCTACAGTCGCTCGGCCGTCGCAAAAAGAAATAACTGGCCGATGCACATTGCGGCCACTTTGGTGACGCAAGTCATTCAACCTTTCGCCGTCTGGCAGGCTTTTTCTATGAAGAAGGTAACTTGGCGGGGAGTCGACTATTGCCTCAAGGGCGGCGCGGTGAAACGGATTGGGGGGGCGGACACAAGTCAGCTTGAGCGGTCCGGTAAAGATGCCACCGCCGGTGGTGGGTAAGAATCAGAGGTTACCGCTGCCGAAGGCACTTACCTTTCCTGCAATTGTTTCTCCAACGGTGCGCAGAATTAGTTCACGGCGAAAAATCCGCCTATTTCAGTCGCCAAGTGCGAACCCCGTTGTACTGCGTCTCGCGTTTTCGGATCGGATTTTTTGCCACCAATCCTCCGTCTGCGCGGACGGGGGGCCAGTCGTAGGTTTCGATCGCCATCTGGATATGAATATGGATGGGGTGGTCCCAGTTCACTGTTGGATCGGGTACATAGCGTCGTTTGCCGTCGAGGAAAAAATGAAGTTCGCGCATCGATTTCCACCAAACGACATATACGTAGAAACGTTCTCGGTTTTTCGTTTCAGGTTGCCTTGGGATCGCCAATCCATTTCGTTTTGTCCAACTCCGAACCATCGAATTCGTCCGACAGGTTTTTCTCGGGCACCTTTTTTATTCCTAGGGTTGGGGGCTTTGGGGCCGGAGTCAAAAAGGGGGCTCATCGCGACGCGATCATACCGGACCGCCCTCTTTAACCGGCGTGTCCGAGATTTTTGTTTGGTGAAATCACGTCGCGTACCCGCTGTTTGAGTTCTTTAGCTTGAGGGAATCCTGCATCGATTTTTCGATCCCAGACGACCGTGCCAGCGGCTTTGATGATGAAAGTCCCAGAACCGGAGGGTATCAGTGCGACTTCGCCGACCTCTTGTTCAAAGGTCCACAGTAACTCTTGAGACAGCCAGCTCGCCCGAGGTAGCCAGCGGCATTTCGGGCAGTATAAAATTTCGATGCGCGGTTTATCAGTCATGCGGGGGTTAAAGATCTTCTAGAATGGAAAAATGTGAACGCAGTGTGGTTATTGTCGCTAACGTTGCCTCTGGAGCAACCGTCGCGATTGACGGTCACTAAAGTCAATGATGAACCATAATCACATGGCTGCCAGAATCGCCAGTTGGGGGAGGCTTCGGCGTCTCGGTCGAAGTTCCAGTTTTCGAAGTTCCAGTTCTCGAAGTTCCAGTGCAAATGCAAGTTGTCTGGCAATCGCGGGATATAACATTTCAGACGTTCCCAATTTTCGGTTTGCCCTTAAAATACGTGCAACATTCAATCCGGAAATGAAGATGGCTGAACCAATAAAATATCATTATGACGTTATCATCGTTGGCGCCGGGCACGCAGGCACCGAAGCGGCGGCGGCATCGGCGCGGATGGGGGCACGGACCGCGCTGCTGACGACGAATCTGGATACCGTGGGGCAAATGAGTTGCAATCCTGCGATCGGAGGCGTGGCTAAAGGACACATCGTGCGTGAAGTCGACGCCCTTGGTGGTTTGATGGGGCAAGCCATTGACGCCACGGGGATCCAGTTCCGGATGCTCAACACACGCAAGGGACCGGCGATGCACAGCCCGCGTGCTCAAGCCGATAAAAAGGCGTATCAAAACTGGGTCAAGTGCGCGATTGAAAATCAAACGCACCTCGAATTGCGTCAGGAGATCGTCGAAGATCTACTGGTCGAAGAAGTCGATGGCGTTACAAAAATTCGTGGCATCGCGACAAAAGGTAACGTCCATTACGTGGCTGAAGCGGTGATTTTGACGACGGGGACTTTCCTTTCTGCATTGATGCACACGGGCGAATCAAAAATCGCAGGCGGCCGAGCCGGTGAAGGCACAACCGCTGGGATCAGTGGCGCTTTGAAGCGCTTGGGATTTCAGCTTCAACGGTTCAAAACCGGAACGCCTCCGCGATTGAACAGTCGCACGATTGATTATACAAAAGCTGAAATTCAGCCCGGCGACGAACAGCCTCAGCCGTTTTCGTTTCTCAGCGCCGATTTCGATGTGAAGCAGTTACCGTGCTGGATCACCTATACCAACGAGAAGGTCCACGATTTGATTCGTGCTAATTTGCATAGAGCCCCGATGTACAGCGGGCAGATCCACGGCAGCGGGCCGCGTTATTGTCCATCGATCGAAGATAAAATTGTGAAGTTCGCCGATAAGGACCGGCATCAGTTATTTCTTGAACCCGAAGGCAGGGATACCCAAGAAGTTTACGTCAACGGTGTTTCGACCAGTCTCCCGCGCGACGTACAGGATCAGATGTTTAAACTGATTCCAGGTTTAGAAAACGCGCAGATTATGAGATACGGTTACGCGGTAGAATACGATTTTTGCCCGCCCGATCAACTGCGCAACACGATGGAAACACGCCGTGTAGACGGGCTTTTCTTTGCCGGTCAGATCAACGGCACTACGGGCTACGAAGAGGCCGCCGCGCAAGGGTTGATGGCGGGGGTCAATGCAGCGCTAAAACTGGCGTCCAAACCGGGATTGGTGCTCGGCCGCGACCAAGCTTACATTGGGGTGTTGGTTGATGATTTGGTCACCTCCAGCGTCGACGAGCCTTACCGCATGTTCACCAGTCGGGCAGAGTATCGATTGCTGCTGCGACAAGACAATGCGGACCGAAGGTTGACACGCGCCGCGGCGGAAGCCGGGTTAGTGGCTGGCGATCGAATCAAACGGCTGAAGGAGAAGGAAGCGGAAATTGAACGTGTGGTTGGGCTCATTCGTACTAAGCGGGTGGGAGAGATTCCGATGGAGAAGTTCTTACGTCGGCCTGAAACGCAGTGGCATCATCTTGTCGCTGAGTTACCCGAATTGGCCTCGGTCGCGTCCGATGTTGAACAGCAGGTTGTCAACGATTTGAAGTATGCAGGCTATATTGAGAAACAGCAGCTCACGATTGACCGCCATAAACGACTGGCCCAGAGAAAGATCCCAACCAACTTTGATTACGAAGGAATGACCCACCTGCGGCGTGAAGCGAAAGAAAAATTTACGCGGTTTCGTCCCGAAAGTTTAGATCAAGCTCAACGTATCAGCGGCATCACGCCAGCGGACATCACTCAAGTGATGATGAGGCTGGAGGGAAAGTGATCGCGGCGAGTCGATTCTTATTTTTGAAAACGTGCATGGCGAAATTTGTTGTCTTTTTCGAGATCGAAATTATGAGGGGCGGTATTGTGGAGTTCAGGCTCGTGGGGCTCGGGCGGGCGAAACACGTGGGCCGAATCGTAACGGGGGCTGTTTCCCGCATTGAGGTCGGCGACGCTTTCGGATTGTCTAATCAGCCCCGATCGCAGCACATTGCCTTTTCCCACCTCGTTAAGCTCGCGCCCGGCAAAGCGCGTCGATTCGTAGACGGTGCCTTTTTGAAACGGCCCGGCCCCCAAAACCCAAGTGCTGGTGCTGTTGCTTTCGGCTTTTGCGGTGCCTGATTGCCATACCGGTTGTCGAGTTCTCTGATCGTAAGCGAACACAACCACTTTGGCGATGCCCGATTGAGCGTCGCTTTGGGCAAATGAAATTTCTGGGATGGCCCCCACCGGCGAACCCGAAAACGCAGACGCCGCTGCTGATAGCCCGCCATTCTTTGGTATTCCATAAGTCACCTTGTGGCCGTCGGTGCCCATCGCTCCAACACGCGGTTCGACGATGATGTCGACTTCGTGGCGCGAATCAAAAATCTGGCAACCGGCGGAAGTTAGCTGCTGGCGGAGCGCGCTGGTGACATAGTTTGTGTTGACAAAACCTGCCTGTCGATCAGCCTGTAGATAGGTCGTGTCAAGAAAAACTTTGGAACCCGAAAGGCTAGAAAAATCAATCTGAGCGACCGCTTCGTCGATCGCATTGGAGATCAGCAACTGTTCGGTGGCGACGCGTTGGGTCGTCGTGCCGCAGCCAATCAGTAGCAGTGAATAAAATAGAGCGCTGATGGGTAAAAATCGTCGCGCGTGAAAACGGTCGGCATTCACAAAACGGGTCGTTGAAAGAGCGGTTGATTAACGGGAACGTGGAGAACGTTAGCGACTTATTGCATTTCGCAGAACAGCGATTTGGATATTCGCTAAGGACGGGGAGGTAGATGTGGCCCCACTCACGTCGGGCATTGTGTCCTAGGAATTTTACATCACCCGCGAACGCACCAGACTGAGGATTGCCGCGTGTGAGTAGGGAGGCTTGTTTCGGGAGGCTTGTGTTGACCGGCGGTTGTGGTGCCGCCGGTTAACCGGTGCGTATGCGAATGGAATAATTGGTGTAATGATGTCGTGAAAAAATGGAAAAAAACTTTCACAAAGCACCAGAACGCTCTAACTTCCCTGTTTGCACGTAACTTACGGCTTCTCAATCAATCTTGACCGGTTTGGGGCGTTAGATATAATTCGGCAGCTTTGGTAGTTTCGGCATAGCCGGTTGTTTTCACTGATTGCGTTGGAGTCGTAGAAGTCACAAGAGTCGTAGACTGTGGCGCTTGCGGTGAATGACTGGTTTGACTGCTTGGTGTGCTGAATAGATTCAGGGATTGGAATTCAACGCGACGTCGGCAAGAAGCGGCGTCGTTCAAAATTGGATGCGTGATTGGGATTTTTGAACCGCTGCGTTCCCCGACCACCTACGGAGAGGATGGATTCATGAGTACAAAAACGGTGTTTACGACCGGCGAAGCAGCAAAGATCTGCAAGGTCAGCCAACAGACGATCATCCGTTGCTTCGACAATGGCAGCCTCAAAGGGTTTCGCGTACCGGGCAGCCGATTTCGTCGCATTCCGCGGGACCACTTGTTCTCCTTTATGAAGGAGAACGGCATTCCGACAGACGCATTAGAAAGCGGAAAACGCAAAGTTCTTATTGTCGATGACAACGAAGAATTGGTCGAACTGATGCAAGATGCGTTCAGCCGGGATGGCCGGTTCGATATCAAAACGGCCAACAATGGTTTCGGTGCGGGGATGGCGGTGCGCGAGTTTCGCCCGGATCTTGTCGTGCTGGATGTGATGTTGCCCGACATCAACGGCAAGGAAGTCTGCAAACGGGTCCGTGGTGATGATTCCATGAAGTCTGTGAAAATCATTTGCATCTCCGGCATGGTCGAACAGGACAAGGTCGCCGATCTGATCGCCGCCGGTGCTGACGAGTTCATGCAGAAACCATTTTCGGTCGAACGTTTGGTCGAAATGGGGTGTGGGATGCTGGAAATGGAAAATAAGAACCCGGCGGCCAGTTAATCTAGCGGTCGGTCGAATCAGCCGATGGGTCGAATCAGCCGATGGGTCGAATCTTTTTTGATTTCATGCGGCGAACCCAAAAGCAGTAATTGAGCTATGATGCGACACGCGTGCGACTGAACCATCGGTCGGCACGCTTTTATTTTGCCACTTGATTGACACAGCATGTACGGAATTGGAAAACTTCAGACCCTTGGTGGGCTGCGTCTGCCCTGCCCTTTGTGTCCGCTTTTACAAGTGGCTCGTTTAACCGGCGAAATAGACGCCCCGACCAAGGCGTGGGCGGCGATGATTTGCTGTGATCCGTCGTTACTGATTTTTTGTGTCGATCGCTTCGAAGGTCAACACGGAATGCCGGTCGATGGATTGAAGTCGTTGGCGCTATGGGCGCGATTCAATTTGGCGGATGCACTCTTACCGGCCAAGGTCATCAAACGTGATAAACGGGGCGCATCAGGTAGCCGCAAACACGTTAGCGACCCCCGGGCCGGGTTAAAGCTTTGGCGGACCGCCAATTCCGCTTGTGATCGCAATAAAGCGTTGTATTTATTGTTGAAACAGCAATGGCCTCGAAACCAATCGGCATGTCTGATGAAACGTTGGCTGAAGCGTTCGGCGAAGCAACTACTGCGTGACCCTAAGTTCAATACGTTTAAAAAGCACGCCCTGTCCAAACAAATACGTCGAAGTTCGGCGTCGAATGATCTTTCGGTCAAAACGCTGCGATCGTTACTTTTAACGGGTTTGAAGGGACTGCGAAATGAACAAACATTTCGAAGTCGTTTGCAAACCGAAAAACTGGCAGCCATGAAACAGTTGGCTTACGGGGCAAGCCACGAGATCAATAATCCGCTGGCAAACATCGCGACTGGTACCCAAGCGCTGATGCAGTCCGAAACCGACGAGGGTCGCCGACATCGATTGGCCAATGTCTTTCAACAAGCAATGGCGGCTCATGAAATGATTTCTGATTTAATGCTGTTCGCCCATCCCCCGGCACCGGAGTTGGAAACGGTCGATTTGCGGGTGCTGATCGCTGAAATCATCAATCGATCCGACCAGCAGGGACGTAAGGTGCGTGCGACCTTCGGCCCCGGCGTCTTTCAAGCTCGGATAGATCGCAATCAAATGACCGTCGCGATTGAAGCTTTACTGCGAAACGCTTTCGAAGCGATCGAGCAAATGGAAGACCGCGATCACGAGGCCCACGTTTCGATTCGAACAGACGTTGTGACCGAAAATGGAAGTGGGCTGTTACGTTTCTTCGTAATCGATAACGGGCCGGGGTTCACTCATCAGCAATCCCGTCATATGTTTGACCCTTTCTATTCGGGGCGCGAAGCGGGACGCGGGTTGGGATTTGGGCTATCAAAGGTCTACCGAATCGTCAAACTCCATCACGGTGAAATTTTAGCCAATCGTGATCCCCGGGTGGGAGAAACGACTTTTCTTATTAGTTTGCCATTGGCGGGATTGAGGTTAGAATCGTAGTCCAACAGCCGATATTTCAAACAAATTCCAGCGGGTTTGAATCGCTGAATGACTAAGTGGTGACCGGCTTGAATTCTGGCCAAGCCAGTTTCTTCAAAAATTAGGCAGTGACCAACCGCTAGGCATCGTTTCTTTCAAAGATTGCGGCACCATCAATGAATTCGATCGACCCAACACCTGAAATTGATGCTGCGTCTAAGGAAAATTTGACGGGGCTGTTTGTTTGGATTATCGTCGCGGCGATTGCGTTTGGCGGATTGCCGTATCTCTATCCACAGTCCAGCACGTGACTGGATTGTCCGTCGGCAAGTTGTGCCGAATCCGATAGTGCGTCTGGTGAAATCCCCTCGATTGACAATCCCACCCCCCGCGCACTGCAGGACAATTCGCGCGATACTTCTTTGACCAACGTTAGCGAGATCCAAATTGACTGAATCCGACCGGCGCGGCACCGAAGTTGCGATTCAGCATGGCATTCCGTTTTGGGTGGCAGGGTTTCCGTTGCTGATGTTGGTGGGCTTGTTGGGCGCCAACGTTTGGTGTTTTCAAGATCCCGTTGGAGGTCCCAATCAGATCGCATTGTTGGCGGCGGCGGCTTTAGCGGCGTTGCTGGGACGCCTGTTCGGGTTTTCTTATGTCCAGGCCATCGCGGGAATCACGATCAGCATTCAGGCCGCTATCCCTGCGATGTTGATCCTGTTGGTCATCGGCGCGCTGGCGGGAACTTGGATGGTCAGCGGGGTCGTTCCAGCAATGATTTATTATGGCTTGATGATTCTTGCCCCGTCTTATTTTTTGGTTGCGACGGTTGTTATTTGCGCTATTGTTTCGCTGGCGACAGGCAGTTCTTGGTCCACGATCGCAACGGTCGGTGTGGCGCTGTTGGGGATCGGAGAAGCGCTGGACATGTCGGCGGCGATGACGGCCGGGGCAATTATATCGGGGGCTTATTTTGGCGATAAACTCTCGCCTCTGTCGGACACGACGAATTTGGCCGCAGCGATGGCGGGAGCGGATCTTTTCACCCACATTCGACACATGCTTTGGACAACGGTGCCGAGCATCCTGATTACGTTGCTGATTTTTGCGTGTCTTTCTTCTGGCAGCGGCCAAGCCACTGTTTATATTGCTCAGGCCAACGCACTTTCGGATGCGTTAGCAGAGAAATTTGTGATCACTCCATGGCTGTTTTTAGTTCCCCTAACGGTACTGTTAATGGTGGCGCTAAAAATAAATGCGTTGGCTGCCCTGATTGTGGGAACTGGGTTGGGGGGAGTTTTTGCGATCGCTTTTCAACCAGAAGTACTACAAACGATTGCTGGAGGTCAGCCTGCGGAATCGGTGATTGGTCGCACGGCGCAAGTTTACCGGGCTTTGATGATGACAATGGGGCAAGGATTCGCGCTTTCATCGGACAATCCAGCGATGAACGATTTGATCGGTGCCTCAGGAATGGCGGGAATGCTCAATACGTTGTGGCTGGTTATTTCTGCGATGTGCTTTGGAGGGGTAATGGAAGCGTCGGGGATGCTGGCGGCGCTGACCCGTCCGATCATCGCGTCTGCAAAATCCGACGGTGGGTTGATCGCATCAACCGCGGCGGTTTGTGGGTTTTTCAATTTTACCGCGTCCGATCAGTATCTGGCAATCGTCGTACCGGGAAGAATGTTCCGACAAACCTATCGCGACCAGTGCCTTGCGCCAGAAAATCTTAGCCGAACGCTTGAGGATTCTGCTACCGTGACCTCTGTTTTGGTACCGTGGAACACCTGTGGGGCAGCTCAGTCAGGCGTATTGGGCGTCGCGGTGCTCGCTTTTGCACCGTATTGCTTCTTCAATCTGATCAGCCCGCTGATGACGGTGCTGTTTGGTTATTGGAGGATCGCAGTGACACCCGCTCCGACGGTTTCCGAAAAGGCGTAGAGAATTCAGAAGGCCGGGGGGGCGATTCAGTTGGCAACTGTTACGGGGTTGGCTATCGATCCGCCAATGAAATATCCGGGATAGATCTATCGGCTTATTCATGTCGGGGCGCTTGCTGCCGCAACGAAAGCTGTGCGCGCGGCGGAAGGTTGCACCTCGGATTAGCGCGGAAAAAATCTTCAACCCGCACATGTAACCGCTCCAAAACGCCGAAACCAGATCTAACAGAGCAACTGTTTCCAGAATTTTCATCTCACGACAAAAATACCGTAGGAGTTAAAATGCCTGTCCTTGTATGCTCCTCCTTGTATGCTCCTCCTTGTATGCTCCGTGTTGTTCGGCTTTCAACGATTCTTGTCGATCAATTTATTGCTTCCTACGATTCGCCGCCCGAAGAAATCACATTGGACTTTGACCCGACCGATGATCAGATTCACGGTCAGCAGGAAGGCCGCTTCTTCCATGGCCACTATCGGCATTATTGCTTCTTGCCGCTGTATGTTTTCTGTGGCGGCCAGCCGTTGTTGGCCTATCTTCGTCCGAGCAACATTGACGGAGCCAAACACGCTAAAACGATTACCAAATTGCTGGAAGTGACCGGCGAGAAATCGCGTTTGTTTGGCGAAACGAATTATTCAGCCAAGACATGGGACAAAGCGCGTCGCATGATCATCAAGACTGAGCGTTTGGATCAAGGGCTCAACACACGTTTCGTGGTCACCAATTTACCGCATCGGCCACAGGAGCTTTACGACGATGTTTACGCGATGCGAGGCGACATGGAGAACCGGATCAAAGAGCAGCAGTTGATGTTGTTCGCTGACCGAACGAGCTGCCATGACTTTCAGGCCAATCAGTTTCGGTTGCTGCTTTCTACTTTCGCTTACGTGCTGATGGAC
>CALDYR010000151.1 GCA_937944405.1 uncultured Pirellulaceae bacterium | reverse complement strand
CGCAACGCAGTGGAAGGCAAGTTCGGCGAAAGCAAGCGTCGTTACGGTCTGGCGCGCGTGATGACGAAGCTGGCGAGCACCTCGACGGCTCAGATTGCGCTGACTTTCTTGGTGATGAACTTGGAGCACGCGTTGCGGCGTCTTTTGGCGTGGCTGTATTTGCATTGCGATTGGCTACACAATGCTTCGTCGGTCTCCTGCCGCTTCTTTGAGAACATCAAAACGAAGACCGCGCGTCCTCTAACGGCGTTCGCCCTCGCGGCTCAATAAAACACAGCCAACGACTAATTCCCAAAAAGTCAGACTGAAACCAGAGCCCTTACTAAATCAGCAAGCCCTGGTTGGCCAAGACATCTCTGCCGATCGCACCCGCGACGGTCAACTGCATGCTCACTTCGTCGATGGTGGCTTCTTCATCGGTCCCAACAAGCTTCGCGTTGCCGGTTTCAGCGCCTTCAGGGCGTTCGGGCGTATCACCAATTTAAGTTCACCCAACGCAGGCGCCGTTGCTAACGCCTGCGAGAATCGGTCAAAACGAATGACGAACGATTCATCAAGTCGCAGATTCGGTAAGGGGTGTCGGGGACCAGCGGTTTAACAACGGCGCAATTGCGGCAAACGGGGCGGCGAAAGCGCTCTCCGATTCGACAAACATTGTTGCCAGCGTTATTTGTTACTCGTCGTCGTCTTTTTGGGCCAATTCGATGCCAAGTTCCGTTAATTGAGTCGCTTCGACGATGTTTGGGGCTTCGGTCATCATATCGGTGGCTTTTTGCGTTTTGGGGAACGCGATGCAATCGCGAATGTTTTCCAGCCCGCCAAATAGCATCACGACGCGGTCAATTCCCAACGCGATTCCGCCGTGGGGCGGCGCACCGTATTTTAGCGCGTCCAATAGGAAACCGAAACGTTCTTGCGCTGATTGTTCGTCCAAACCCAAAAGCCCGAAGACCTGTTGTTGAACACCGCTGTCGTGGATACGAATCGTTCCACCGCCGGCCTCGTAACCATTGATGATCAAATCGTAGGCTTGGGCGCGTGTTTTCGACGGGTCGGTCTTGAGCAATTCCAGGTCCGATTCCAACGGCGCGGTGAAGGGGTGGTGCATTGCGTTCCAACGGTCACCTTCGGCGTCGTGTTCGAACATCGGAAATTCTACCACCCAAGAGAAATGCATCTCTTTGGGGTCGTATAGCTCTAAATCAATACCGATGCGTTTGCGGAGTGCATAAAGTGCCTTGCATGATGTTTCCCAAGTGTCGGCGATGATCAAAACTAGGTCGCCCGGTTTGGCTTCGGTTTTGGACGCGATTTCGGCAAGTTCTGAAGTTTCGAAGTTTTTGGCGATGGTCGAATTTAACGTCCCGTCCTCTTCGACTCGAAACCATGCCAATCCTTTGGCACCGAAGTTTTCTTGAACGAACTTTGTCAATTCGTCAATGCCGCGTCGCGAGTATTTCGCTTGTCCGCCGGGAGCGACGATCGCACGCACGAAGTTTCCGCTGTCGGCGACACTTCGGAAGACTCGGAAGTCGGTTTTCTTAGCGATGTCGGTCAAATCGATAATTTCGACCCCAAACCGCATGTCGGGAGCGTCGTGCCCAAATCGAGTCATCGCGTCATCATAAGTGATCCTTGGCAGTGGCAACTGTACATCGATGCCCAGAATATCTTTGGCCAATTCTTGCATCATTCCGTCGATGATACCAATGACGTCGTCGGAATCTACGAAAGACATTTCCATGTCCAGTTGAGTAAATTCTGGCTGTCGATCGGCACGAAGGTCTTCGTCGCGAAAACATCGCGCCACTTGCACGTACCGGTCGTAGCCGGCGACCATCATGATCTGTTTGTAGATCTGCGGTGATTGGGGCAGCGCATAGAACTGACCGTTATGAACGCGACTGGGCACCAAATAATCACGGGCTCCTTCGGGGGTGCTGCGTCCAAGGATCGGAGTTTCGACGTCGATGAAATCGTGTTTGGCGCTGTAGTCACGCATCGCTTTGATGATACGACTTCGTAGAACCAATGTTTCCTGCATTGATTCGCGCCGAAGGTCTAAATAACGGTGCTTCAATCGCAGGTCTTCATTAGGCAGATCTTTCTGATTGGGCACAAAAGGTGGCGTCACGCACGGGTTGAGAACTTCCAGTTGAGTGACGTGGAGTTCTATTTCACCGGTGACAATTTTAGGGTTGTCTTGACCTGCTGGCCGGGTTTTCACTTCGCCCACGACTTTAATGACCCATTCGGGCCTGACCGGTTGGACGGATTCCATCGCCGCGGCCGGCGAAGTCGAATCGATAACGATCTGCGTGATGCCGTAACGATCGCGTAAGTCGATGAATTTTCCGCCACCATGGTCGCGGATTTTGGCGACCCAACCGCAGAGCGATACCGTCTGACCGATGTGTTCTTTGTTAAGTTCGCCGCAAGTATGGGTTCGTAGCACGGTCGGTTTCCAGTTTTGGAGGGTTTTCGCGTCTTAAAAACGCCACAATATCGCACGGAGCGTCAAATTATTAAAGGCGTCTTGTGGTTTAAGCCACTCAAATTAACGCAATCAAATAGATCTAGGCCGACGTCGTGCGCGATTGGCGGGCGTGTGTGCTCTTGAGAGCGTGCGGGTTTCTCAAACGCGGCGTTTGCGGCCTTTTTCGAGCAGCAATTTCGCCGTTGCCGCTTCGTCGAAGTCGGCTGGCAGATCCACCATTTCGCATTCGTGCAATCCGCGAAACCACGTCTCCTGATGGCGCGCGAAGCGTCGCGTCCGAATCCGAACGCGCTCAACGGCTTGTTCTATCGACATCTGACCGTTGAGATGGTCGATAGCTTCTTTGTATCCAACTGCCTGAGCTGCAGTGCGGCTGAGGTTGTCGAATTTTTTTAGAATCAACGCGACTTCTTCCAACAGGCCTTTCTCGAACATTGTCGTGACGCGCTGTTCAATGCGTTGGTGTAGAATGGCTCGATCGTGACGTAAGGCGAACACGCGACAATTCTCAGGCTCTGATTTTTCAGCAA
The DNA here is from genome assembly GCA_937944405.1 of uncultured Pirellulaceae bacterium. Taxonomy (GTDB): domain Bacteria; phylum Planctomycetota; class Planctomycetia; order Pirellulales; family Pirellulaceae; genus Mariniblastus. Next base: position 13,081 of record CALDYR010000151.1, on the reverse strand, counting down.
ACTCTAATTGCAGGTGGCTGAGCGGTTTTCCGGTGACTTTAAAAACTTCTAGGGCGCGAATGATTCGCCGGTGATCGTTGGGGTGAAGTTGATGGGCGGCAACGGGATCGACCATCTCAAGACGCTGATGGAGAAATTCGTCTCCCATTTCAGCGATTTCGTTTTCAATTTCTTTCCGAAAGTCCCAGTCCGCTGGCGGTCCCTCAAACAATCCGCGCAACAGCGCCTTGAGATAAAGCGCGGTTCCACCAACAAAAAGAACCGTTTTGCCGCGTTCCCAAATTTCGCTTACTTGTGATCGGGCCAGTTCATAAAACTGCGAAGTGCTGAAATTTTCATCCGGATCGCAGATATCGATCAAATGATGCCGCACCAAAGATCGTTGTTGAGCCGAAGGTTTGGCGGTGCCGACATCCATACAACAATAGATGGCCATCGAATCCAACGAAATAATTTCTGCGTCCAGCGATTGAGCCAGTTTTAAACTGACACCCGTCTTTCCGCTGGCAGTTGCACCGGCAAGGAACCAGCAACGTTTTACAATCTCTTCAATTTCGGCCATGGAGGAAGCAAAGCAGGTTAAATTGATGGTGGTGTGAACATTCACCACATCCTAACGCGACTTCCGGCCGCATTCTACCGACCGTTAGTCGCCAGCACGTCGGCACCTTTCAGCGCGTCGATATGACGCTTTTTCCGGAAACGCGGTGAGGCGGCGGGCGTCGGGCGTCGTGAATTGGCTTGTTTTTCCAGCAACGCCAAACATTGCGAGGGTTCTACAGGCATACTGAAAATGTGGCCTTGATAGGAATTGCACATGTGATTTTTGAGAAATTCCATCTGTTCGCGCGTTTCGACACCTTCGGCTAAGACTTCAAGGTTAAGGCTCTGGCCTAAAACGATGATGCTGGTGGCGATCATGCCGTCATCATGCTGCGGGTAGTCTTTGATGAACGTGCGATCAATCTTCAACTGGTCGATCGGAAAGTCTTTGAGGTAAGCCAAAGACGAATATCCCGTCCCGAAATCGTCGACGCTGATTTTGGTGCCGAAATCTCGAAGTTTTTTCAGGGTGCGTGACGTTTGTTCGATGTCGGCGATCAACATGGTTTCGGTGATCTCGATGTCGATCAGGCTTGGCGGGATGTTCTTGGATTTGATGATGCGGACCACGTTTTTAGCAAAATCTTCTTCGCGAAATTGTAACGGGCTGATGTTGATCGCCATCGTGAAATCGTGACCCTGCCGGTACCATTGGGCGGCCTGTTCGCAGGCTGATTCAAGAATCCAAGCCCCAACTTCGACGATCTTACCGGTACTTTCTAGCATGGGGATGAATTCGGCAGGGGAAACCGTTTTGCCGTTGTGGTTCCATCGAACGAGCGCTTCAAAACCATTGATTTGATTGGTGCGAAAATCTACTTGCGGTTGGTAGACAAGATAGAATTCGCCGCGTAGCAACGCCCCCGACAGTCTACTTTCGACCCGTTTTCGTTCGACTAATTCCTCGGTCATCCATGATTCGTAGATCACAATGTTTTTATCGTTGAATTTCGCGGCATACATCGCGGTGTCGGCGAAGGTGAATAGTTCCTCAGGCAGGTGGCTGTCGGTTGGACAGACGCTCGCCCCGATACTTGCACCGACATGCAATTCGCTATTCTCAAGCCGCATGGGTTTGAGAATTGCGGCGACGATTCGTTCGCCGATCGCGACAACTTCGGCTTCCGATTTAGCAGATTTCAAAATGATAGTAAATTCGTCTCCACCAAGTCGCGCGACAACGTTTTCTTTACCAACGACGCGCCGAATTCGTTTGGCGGTACATTTGAGGACTAAATCGCCTACCGCATGTCCTAAGGTGTCGTTAATTTCCTTGAAGCCGTCCATGTCCAAAACTAGCAATGCCGCAAAAGAATTATTTTTGACCGACGTCTTAACGACCTGCTGAAGGTGGCGGCGGAACAGGAAGCGATTCGCCAACCCCGTCAACGGGTCGAAGCTCGCCAGTTTTCGTAAATCTTTCGCCTTCTTCGCCAATCGAGTGGTGGCCTGCTTAAGTTCCGTGTCGTCTCGAATCACTCCAAAAAGAGCGGTAACGTTTCCGTGTTCGTCGTGTTCAGGAATTCCCCGGGCCGATACGAAACGGACTTCATCGTCTTTCCTCAAAGACAGATTACACGAAAATGGTTTACCGGTCTGACGAGCCTTCATCAAGGCATCATGGAGGTCTTTGGAATCTTTTTCGTCGAAGCGATTGAGCAACAAGCCGAGGCTGGGAACTTCGTCGGAGTAGCAACCGAAGATCCGATTGAGTTCGTCAGAGAATTCAAACTGTTCGTTTTCCATCTGCCATCGCCAGTGACCGACGCCAGCTGTTTCTTCAGCCAGTTCAAGTAGCCGCGCGTTTTCGCGGAGACTGTCGGTAAGCCGTTTGAACTCTTTAGAACGCTTTTTAAGGAACCGTTCCGATTGGTCTGACAACCACACGACGGTGAAGCAAATGGCAAGGTTGATCAACATCCGATCAAACAGTTGGTAATTGGGGATGTCTTGATCCGTAATGCCGGCCGAGTAGTAGCAGAAATAGGTGACGACAACGATTAGCAGGTACCATGAAACCGTCGCCGCTACGCCCAGTATTTGAGCACTGATTAAGCACAGGATAGGGAAAAAGTATTGAGGAAGCGATAAATCAGAGTTGCTAAAACTTGAACACAACAAGATCGCGGAAATCCCCGATGCTAAAAATGAAACTGCGATCGATCTTCGACACGCCAGCTTAAAATGAACAGCAACGTAATGACCAGCGGTCACAAATGCCGCCAACAGGCAGGGGAGGCCGAGGCTGTTTTGGGTTGCGTTGAGAAAGTAGAAAGCTGAAAATAGCAACCAAACAAAACCGACTACAGCGATATAGTGGTTCAAACTATGTAGACGTGGGTCATCATTGTTCCGCGCCGCGACGGCAGCAGCGATCGCAACATCTTTAACGTATTGTTTGTCAGAAGTCTGCATGGAGAGCGTTTGCTGAAAGGTATGAAGCGATGCGAAAATGTAGGCGCTTCACAAAGATTCGCATGATTTGAGCTTCGCAAAACAAAGACATTGCCTCGCCACCCAATGGGTTCTAACGGTTGCGACGAAAGGCCGGAATAAGCGGCGCTATTGGTTCACAAACTCTACAAGGACCGAGCCATCGTTTTCGATGCGTTGAGGAGCTTTGACCCCGTCAGGCTGAAGGTCGACCCATCCCACCAAGACCGTTTGCACGCTTGAACGTTCCATTAACCCCACCGCTAGTTTCTGTCCATGGCGGGTGCCATTGTTCGGGACACGCATTGCGTCCCGCGTGGGGCCGTGCATTTGGGGCTTCGTTTCTGGCGTTTGGGTAATCGCCAGCACCGCCGATTGCCAAGCCGCCTTTTTCAATACATCATCGGCGGCGCCGTTGTAGCCATTTAGATCAGGTATCGCGGCGATGAAACAAACAGAATCCAATACGTGGCAGTAGCAACTAATCCCTGACGTTTCCAATCCCAAACCTTTTTCGCCACGTCGAGTCAGGACTAAGTTCAATGACGATCGCAATTGGCGGCGGAAGTTGGCAGATAAAGAAGATGCGTATTCGTTGTTGCCAAAATCTGTGGTGTCGCCATCGACCAGTCTTTTTTCGACTGCTCCCAACCGGCCGTCGTCGAATTGAATGTGTGCGTTGACGTTCTGCGTTCGTTCGGACTCCATCGCGCCCCGCACCAACAATCGATAGCCATCCAAATGAAAGTACGATAAAACCGACGCCAATAGACAGAAATAACCCAACAGTTCGCCAATCCTCGCTTTCCCCCAGCCTGCTAATTCTCCCTTTTGTCGACGCAAATTAGCTTTCGCACAATGCCCGAAAATAATCGCTGGCAAGGACAAAATAAACGCGGGCCGCACCAATAATAACGACAACAAAGCGCAGACACCGAACACAAAACTGATCGTCGATGCGACAGATGTTTGTTTTAATCCCGGTTCAATTCGGTTGATGTCTTTTTCAACCGAGTGGTCGTTGTTGGTTGCGTTTTCCAAAACTGGGTTCAGTATTTTTATTTGGAGAAATTGTTGCGGGGAAGGCGATGCCAGCGAAAACAGATTACGGTCGCGGTACCGGGTAAATTTTAAAGTTGCCTGGCGAGTTGGGGGAAAATGGAGTCATAAATTCATCATCGGACGAAAAAACCATTATCGCGGATTCATTTTTAGCCCTAGCCTCTAAACTGAAAATCTCCTTACCGCCGCGGAGGCGATACGTTATCGCTCTACCGTTGGCAAATAGAAACGCAAATTTCGAATCGGGCGAAAACGAAACGCTCTTCGCACCCGGTGGCAAATCAATGGCTAAATTGACGGTGCCCCGGCTGGTTGTGGCTAACTTGAGCTTCCCGCGATCAAAAAACGCCAACCGCCGCCCGTCTGGTAGTAACCTGACATTGCTGACACGAACGTCGCCTTTCTTTTTCCTCACATTTCCCGTTTTGTAATCCAGCGTTATTAACTCATTACCGGTGACCAGTAGGATGTCTGACCTCCGATCAACGACCACACTTTCAACCCGAGACTCCACGGGGCGGCCATCGTATATCGAGTCACCAGTGTTCACGTCCCACACACGGGTGTGACCAGAATCGGTGACGCTGACAATGTGAGGGGAATCTGAAACCCAATCGATGTGTTTGATTCGATCGGCGTGACCTGCGATTGATCGGAACGCGCCCAAGATTCCGCTGAGCTCGATTTTGGAGATCTCAACGATGCCCGATTCGCGCCCAAAAACAATTTTATTGTGGTTTGAGGTTATGAACGAAACGGGATCCTGTCCGTCTTCAAATCGCTCGGACACAACACGTTGGTTGATCCAGTCGAACACAATCAGGTGGCCCGACCGAGTCGCGGTAACCAAGAATCCGTTATCGGTCAAACAAACAGCCGATACTTTTGCGTTTGTGACGTTTGCATTCGCCAACGCGCCGTTACCGGGATCGTTTTCAACGATTCTCGGTGGGTAGCCACGGGGTGGAGCGGCCGGTAGAGGAGATAAAATCGGTGGCGTCGTTTTTTTGACGCCGTGAACAGGAAAAAGGTGAAGGCGATTGGTATTGTCGCCAGTCAACAACGTGCTGCCGTCCCAACCCACCGCCAGCGTTCGCACATGTTGCATTGATTCGGCAGCGAAACGACTCAGGATACGTCCGCTGGAAACTTCAAAGTGCAGCACGCTGCGTCCGCCGTCGAAGTAGAACGCGGTTTGCCCATCCGGTGAAAATTCGACCCTGGGTTCTTCGGCGATTTTGATTTCTTTAGACCAAATGACTCGTTTTGTCACCGCGTCAAAGACGCCAATCCGCTGATCGTCGCAGAAAACGATCCTCTCGCCCGTCTTATTGGCGGCTAATAGGCGGTAGCGCTTTTCCACCGTTTCGATCTGAACTTTTGATTGGTCGAAAGGAACCTTTCGAATGCCTTCGGCGCTGGTGATGATGACGGCGCTGTCGGTTAGCTGCAGTGATTTCAGCCGTTGCTGTGGGACAAGGTCGGAGACGTTCCGTTGGATGCGCTGATCGTTTAAACTCCAGATCGTCATCCGGCCATCGGCGGAGTACACGATCAAGCGGTTCGAATCGTTAGAAGTTCGCAGCGCGATAATTTTGTCGCGGTGTACTTTTCGCAACGTCCATCCATTGATCAGCCGCCCCTTGGCGTTCAATTGATAGGATTGGACTGATCCGCGTTCCCCGCCAATCAACACGTATCGACCGTCGGCGGTGGCAGTAATGGCGGTGGCGGAAATGGAGGGCAGTTCCAAAGTACGTTGATCGAAGATCTGCCCGTCGGTGGAAATCGCTTTGATGAATCTTGGCCCGGCGACATAGCAATGGCCGCGCGGCGAAAATGTGGAAACCGCCCCTCCGTCGAAGGCAATCTGATGCACCGCGCCGATGGGGGCGGGGTCGGTCCTGCTGGGTTCGGCATTGGTATCATAGTCGACCAGTGGCAAGGGGCCTTTCGTGACTTGGTGGCGCGGACCTGCATTCGGGCGGCTGTCTGGATTGGGACGTTGGTTGCGCGGTTGACGATTTCTATCGCCGTTGACGGCAAAGGACGCGCCGTTTTCTTGGAGGGGGTGGGCTGAGTGGCCGGGGCGCGGCTGAGTTGCGAATTTGTCGATGTCGGCGAAGCTTCTTCCGACTGCGACCATTACAGTAGCGCCGTCCTCGTTCTGTGGTTGGACTTGCGCGACTCGGGTGGCCTTGAGGGTGAAGCCCTGTTCGGTGAGCCAAATGCGTTGGGCCGCGGTCAGCGGCGTTTGCAGAATTTCATACTCTTGTCTCGCAAAGTGGCCGGTGATCAAGAGCGCGATGGTCAGCGAAACCAAGGTCCAGAGAAAATTCTTGCGACGATTTTGACGAGTTACCGCTGCGTAAATTGCAAGTTCTTCTTCGTCTAATTCGGGTGCTGGGGGCGCTTGGCCCAAGGACCGCTGCGCCGATGATCGATTGTCGGGACGAGACTGCGCAGGCTGTTTTTTGGGCGGGCGTTTTTTCGCCCACGAGAACGCTAGTTCTCGTTCGACCAACCCTAGATCGGGATCGACCGTCTTAGAGGTTGGGGGATGAGGAGTCCTTGATTGTTTTTGCCGGTCGGCCAGATCATGCTTCTCGGAAGAGGCTTTGGTGTCGGGGCGCGATGGGGAACGCGATGGGGAACGTGGTTTTCTTTTCTCTAAACCTGAACTGGGGGACTGCAGCATTCGGTCAACGTCAAGCGAATCAAAAATTGAACCGGGCACATTTGTTTGTGATGCGGTGGTCGGATTTCGGTCGGTGACATGGAACTCATGTTGGCAGCGTTTACAAATAACTTTTCGATTATCAAACGACTTCGGTAAACGGTATCGTTTGTTGCATTGCGGGCAGCGAATCGGTGCTAGTATCGACATGCTTCCATCCTAACGAAAAATCTTTGCCGCGCGTCTGTTAAGGATTCAAGGCTGAGGAAGAATCGAAATTTTGTTCTGGCAATTAACGAGGCGATTAACGATGTTTCTTGCGAAAAAGCCTTGGGGAGACGTTCTGAGAACGACGAAATTGGCGATTGAAAGACGATAGCGAACCGAACCCCGAACGAACCGCGATTGCGCTGATAGAGTGGTCAGTTTCGGCCAACAACATGCTGGCTCGACCGATCCGTTTGGCCGCAATGTAACGATTAAGGGTTTGACCGGTGATTCGATGGAAGTAACGACTGAACGCGGACGGGCTCATTGCTACCGCAGAGGCAACATCGCTTAAAGACAGCTTCGGTTCACAATAATGAAGGTGGATATACTCTGTGGCTTTGCTGATTCGGTGGTTGGCTTTGGTGTCCAATCGGGCATCGCTGTGAACGTTGGAAAGTGCAACCCGCTTCATGGGAACCAACAGCGTCAGTAACTCAAGAAACTTGGGAATCCTGAGATTCACTTGGTGGTTGGGAATGTCTCTGATGAAGTCAACCGTGCGGTGATCTGGCGCGAACTTCAATCCGCCGCCGCACTGTTGGTGCAGCATATGGCTGACGTCACGGTGTTCGGGATACGAATCGGCGAAATTATTCCGAAAGTGAAACACCAGTGCTTTGGCGCGCGATGAAATTTCGTCGTCTGCTGGAGGACTTTTGGGGGGCGTCGCTGAAGGCGAATCCGATTGCCAATAATGTGGCACCTTACTTCCCAGTAACACCAAATCGCCAGCGGTAAACGGTTCAACGCTGTCACCGACGAAACGTTCACCGGAACCCTCGATAATATATGTCAGTTCAAGTTCAGGGTGAAAATGCCAAGGGGCGTCAAACGCGATTAAGTCCAATTCCAAAACGACTAAAGAACGGGTTTTATCAAGCTTAGAGCACTCAAATTGCGCTTTCATGGTGTTGCCAATGAGAGGAGAAAATACCTACACAGCAAAAAAGAATACTCAAAAAACTATTGAAACCAATCGTTTTTTGTCCTCTGGTCATTGTGTGTAGCAAATTGTGGCAAAAAAGAGTCGAATTGGTTCGCGTTGTCGATTAGAAAGATCGGTGGCGGCTGGCCGATGGTTTAAGTGATCCCGTTGGTTTTAGTCGAATTTGCTCGAATTCGCTTGAATCTCCGCATCATTGTCGCGCAGGCCAAAAATCCAGTGTCTGCAGTTGTTAATTTAATCAGACCTCAAAAGTCAATCGTTCCATGGAAAATTTAAAAAACGGCGCTGGGATTTTCGTGTTGCTAACTTTGGTTTTTCCCGCGCTCTGTTTTGGCGAGGTCGACTTCAACAAAGATGTTCGACCGATTCTGTCTGACAAATGTTATTTCTGTCATGGCCCGGATGAGGAAACGCGCGCTGCGGATTTGCGGTTTGACGTTGCCGAAGATGCCGCTGATTCGATTGAATCGGGAGAATTTATCGATCGTGTGCTCAGCACAGATCCTGATTATGTGATGCCCAAACCGGAATCCCATTTAACGTTGACCGATCAAGAGAAGAAGATTTTACAGCGGTGGGTCGAACAGGGGGCTGAATACCAGACACATTGGTCATTTGTTCCATTGCCAGAAACAACCGAAATTCCAGCGGTAAAAAACGGCGGCTGGCCGCTTCAGGATTTGGATCATTTCGTTTTGCGACGGCTTGAGGATGAAGGTTTACAGCCCACGCCCGAAGCGCCGTCGTTACGATGGCTGCGCAGGGTGACTTTGGATTTGACAGGTTTACCGCCGACATCAGCCGAAATCAGAAGCTTTGAAAAACAGATTTCTGCCCCGCACGGCGATCGAGAAAAAGTTTACAGCGACACCGTCGATCGATTGCTTGCGTCGGACAGCTACGGTCAGCACTTGGCCGTGTCGTGGCTCGACGCGGCACGATATGCGGATTCTTACGGCTACCAGTCCGACAAACTCAATACCCAATGGCCCTATCGCGATTGGGTGATTGACGCGTTTAATCGCAACCTGCCCTACGATGAATTTTTGACGTGGCAACTGGCGGGAGATCTTTTGGAATCGCCGACGTCTGAACAAGTTTTGGCAACAGCTTTCAATCGCATCCATCGTTTGAATAACGAAGGCGGTGCGGTGTTTGAGGAATGGCGAATCGAAAACGTGGCCGATCGCGTACACACCTACGGTTCTGCGGTGCTGGGACTGACATTTGAGTGCTGTCGCTGCCACGATCATAAATACGATCCGATTAGTGCCCGCGACTACTATTCGATGTCAGCGTTTTTCAATTCGATTGACGAAAACGGGCTTTACGACCGCACGGAGAAAGTACCCTCACCCACCATTCTGTTGCCCACCGATCAACAGCGCGCAGAACTTGAATCGAAACGGATGGCGTTAGACGATGCATGGAAGCGACTCCAATCAGCGCTGGATTCGGCAGGCCGAAAGTTTGCCGCCGGCGATTACACTGACCAATTGCGCGACGAAACGCGGTTATCCAAACTACCAGACGAAGTTTATCGCGTAGATCTGGATGTCCCCTACAACAATTCATTCAAGAAACTTTTTAAACCGTCGACCAGCGACAGAAGTTGGACTAGTTGGCCAGAACTGGTCGATGCTTCTGACAATCCCTTCCCGCGTCCGACGCTCAACGCCGACCGAATCAAACTCCCTCGTCAGGGGCTTCCGTTGGATGGCGAACGCGGGTTTACGACCAAGACTGTCCAACCGCTGGACCGATGGACACCGTTTTCGACCGTGGTCAACTTCCGTGAAACAAAACGCGTCCCGCAACGCAGCGTGATCGCGCATCATACGCGCGGTACCGACGCGGGATACAATGGCTGGGATTTGACGATCGAAAATGGGTATCTTGAATCGCGTATGTACCGTGTCTGGCCCGGAAACGGAATGGGCGTTCGTACCCTTGAACCGATCGACGTCGACCGATGGCATTTATTGGTGGCTACTTACGACGGACGCGACCGAGTCGAAGGTCTGAGAATTTTCTTGGACGGGAAGGAACTCCCAACCAAAGTGCTGCGCGATTCGAAAGTCAAAAGCGCGAACGTCAAAGTCGACCACGGTGGCGAATTTGTCGTGGGCCAACGTTTTCGAGATCGCGGATTAGCCGATGGAATCCTTGCCGATGTACGGGTTTTCAGCCGCGCGTTGACGATGCCGGAGATCCAACATTTGACCACCGGAGCCCCTATTGTTCCTGACCCATCGTGGGTGGCGTCGGTGTTAGACAAAGACGCGGTCCAAGCAGCACGGGATTTGAACGACGCGGTAAAAGCGTTCGTTATGATCGAAGAACAAATGAACGAAGTTCCGATCATGTTGGAGACTCAAACGCCGCGGCCGACCCACGTGTTAGCTCGTGGGCAATACGACGCGGAAACGTCTGAGCAGACTTTAGTCACACGTTCGACGCCCGAGCACATCGGTCCGCTACTGCCGACCGAGGGAACCCCCGATCGCTTAGCACTGGCCCGGTGGACGACTGACCCGAACCACCCGCTGACCGGTCGAGTCATCGCGAATCGATTGTGGATGAATTTCTTTGGCAGCGGATTGGTTTCTACGCCGGAAAATTTTGGATTACAAGGCGAATTGCCGACGCATCCACAGTTGTTAGATTTCCTCGCAAGGAAATTTATCGACGATCGCTGGAACGTAAAGAATTTTTGCAAACGCATCGTCCTTTCGGCCACCTACCGCCAGCAATCAGCAACCACTGCTGAAAAACTGGCTTCTGATCCAGAAAACCGTTTACTGGGACGCGGTCCGGCGCACCGGTTGAGCGCCGAACAGATCCGCGATCTTGTGCTTTTGGCTTCGGGATTGCTGAATCAAAAATCCGGTGGCCCTCCCGTTTCACCGTATCAACCGGGGGGCGACCTTTGGAAGGAATCGAATTCAATGTCGCCAGCATATCAACAGTCGGTTGGCAAATCTCTTTATCGGCGGTCCATTTTTTCGGTTTGGAAACGGACAGCGCCGCTGCCTAATATGATGGCGTTCGATACTTCCAGTCGAGAGGTGTGTACGATCGCGCGGTCGAGGACCAACACACCGTTGCAAGCTTTGGTGTTGTTAAACGACGTTCAGTTCATTGAAGCGGCACGTAAGATGGCGGAAGAGATTCACGCACTGGAGGATCAAACTGCGCAGTTCGATGAAGTGTTTTTGCGTTTCACCGGTAGCCACATTGAAGACGACGAAGTCAAAATTTTAGCCGATCTATATTCTGCGGAACTGGAATACTTCTCCGCCAACCAGGACGACGCCGAAGCATTCCTTGCGATTGGTGCGTCGGTTCGAAACAAGCAAATTCCGGCGGCCGAATTGGCGGCGCTGACCACGGTCTGCCAGACAATTTTAAATTTGGATTCTACGGTCACGAAACGCTAGGCAAACAAGCATCTAGTATCGACCATTAAACACCGAACACCGAATACGACTCGGGTAAAAACATGAACCATCTACACGAACCTATTCTTGCCACCAACCGTCGTCATTTCTTGCGGAACAGTTCGGCAGGGATCGGGGCAATGGCGTTGGCAGCATTAATGGGCGAATCGGTCAATGCGGTTGAATCAACGGAAAAAAACATTCAGTCGACTTTGCCGCATTTCGCGCCGAAAGCCAAACGTGTCATTTATCTTTTTCAATCAGGCGGGCCGGCTCAGCATGATTTGTTTGACTATAAACCTTTGCTAAACCGAATGCATGGGGAGAATCTGCCGGAAAAAGTTCGTGGTGAACAGCGTTTGACGGGGATGTCTTCAAACCAGTCCAGCCTGCCGTTGGCGGGTTCGAAGTATAAATTCAGCCGTCATGGTCAGTCGGGGGCATGGCTGAGCGAACTGCTGCCTTATCACCAAAAAATTGTGGATGACGTCTGTTTTATTCGTTCTCTGCATACCGAAGCGATCAATCATGACCCGGCGATCACGATGTTTCAGACTGGTTCGCAGATTGCCGGCCGTCCTTCTTTTGGGTCTTGGCTTTCGTATGGGCTCGGTTCGGAGAACGCTCAGCTTCCGGCATTTATTGTTTTGGCGACATCAGGGAAATCAGGGCAACCACTTTATTCGCGATTGTGGGGATCGGGTTTCTTGGATTCACGGTATCAGGGCGTTCGTTTTCGTTCCGGAAAGGACGCCGTCTTTTATCTCTCCAATCCCGATGGCGTCTGTCAATCGCGGCGACGAGCGCAGCTTGATAGTATTGCCGATCTAAATCGATTACAGTTGGAACGGGAGCTTGATCCTGAGATTGAATCGCGGATCGCGCAGTACGAAATGGCTTATCGTATGCAGACCAGCGTGCCTGAGGTCACCGACCTTTCGGATGAACCCGATTCGACATTCGAACTCTATGGCCAAGACGCCCGCATTCCTGGCACCTTTGCAGCCAATTGTCTGTTAGCGCGTCGAATGGCTGAACGCGACGTACGATTTGTCCAGCTTTATCATCAGGGTTGGGACCAGCACAACAATCTTCCCAAAGGCATCACGGCCCAGGCAAAGGAAACTGACCAAGCGTCTGCAGCGTTGGTGCAAGACCTAAAGCAGCGCGGCATGTTGGACGACACGTTAGTTATTTGGGGCGGCGAATTCGGGCGCACGGCTTATTGTCAGGGCGTGATGACCGCTAATAACTACGGACGTGACCATCATCCGCGTTGCTTCACGTCGTGGATCGCCGGTGGTGGAACAAAGCCGGGCATTACCATCGGTAAAACGGACGACTTTGGATACAACATTGAAGAAGACCCCATCCACGTTCATGACTTCAACGCGACCCTTATGCATCTGATGGGAATCGACCATGAACGGCTGACCTTCAAATACCAAGGACGCCGCTTCCGGTTGACTGACGTGCATGGTGAAGTCGTGAAGAAAATGCTTTCTTAAGTTTTTACGCTTCAGCACTTTGTTGGTCCGCTTCGTGTGAAGCGCATTGCGGCAAAGATCAATTTTGAATTCGATTGGTTTAGAGAAGCGTTGGAGGCGCGTTTGGACAATGTCCACCTGCTGTCCTCAGTTGCTACTGCGG
>CALDYR010000150.1 GCA_937944405.1 uncultured Pirellulaceae bacterium | reverse complement strand
CGTCCCAAAATAGCGGCAACTCTGGTTGTAATTAACGGCACCCCAAAACAGCCAAAAATCTTAATGGGACAGCGCAGTGCCCGCCATGATTTCATGCCCAATGTCTATGTCTTTCCGGGCGGGCGTGTTGACCGCGCCGATAGCTATGCGTCATATGAGCATGATCTATCCAGACGCACAGAAAGAATTTTAGAAACAGTCTACACGCCGCGTAAAGCGCGCGCCATTGCGCTGGCGGCGATTCGCGAAACATGGGAGACAATGGAGATTGTTCTTGCGGCGTGGTGAGAAAAATTTATTCCGCGCTGACCCTGGTGGAGTTCTCCGCGTGCGCTGCACACGGGCCTCAGAATTCGCGCCGGTAGGTCCTCCGTTGGAAAATGCACCGGCGTTATTCCAGTGTGTGTTTTGGATATTTCAGGTTAGGTGGATTCGCTAGAGAATTTACTCCGGTCACAGAAAACCGGGAGCGTCGCCCAAACGGCTGACCTGAACGACCCTGATTTTTAACGCTGCCCTCTCTACCTGACAAAACACTAGCAACGAACGCTAAACGGGTGAACGCTAACGCGATTGAATGTTGAACTGAATGTTGAACCGATGTAGGCATAACAAACCAAACGAATGAACCAACACCAAACGGGTGATCGTATTAGCGTCGAAGCTAGAAAAACGAAATGCGTTACCGACACACGGCCGGCATTAAAGGCTTACGCTCAGCCAATTCGACCGATCTTGGCGTGCGAACCATCGCAGTAGGGTGCGTTAGCGGTTTGTTTGCACTGACACAGATTCGCCGTTTTGGTCTCTTCGGCGGTAAAGACATTGGGTGTAAACCCGGTGCCTTTATGAGCTCCGTTGCAAAACGGCTGAGTATCAGAAAGCCCACATGTGCAAAAAGCGTATTTCTTGCCCTCTTCGAGCTCAACGGTCTTCGGCCCAGTGCCAGCAATTTTTGGTTTGTCCATCGTTATTCAATCCCTTCAAAAATGTGTTATCACTGTCCATTTTATCTCTCTTAGGCAACACCGAAAGTCGGGTGGACGTCATTTAACGTGTAAATCTTCGGCATTTTTCGCCCTTAGGAAACTAAATCGGCATCCCCGCGTATCAACGTAGTCAAAAAATCTCGTTTTTTCTATAGTCGGCCTTCCGGGCATGGCAATCAATGCCCACTGATCCACTAGCGGCGTGTGGGGACCGGCTACCAGTGAAAAACGCAATCACGAAATCAACATGACCATCCTCGATCGATATCTCCTGCTGCTGTTTCTCCGCACGTTTCTGGTGTGTTTTATCAGTTTTACCGGGCTGTATGTGGTCATTCACTTGTTCAGCAATCTCGACGAACTTTCAGCACTGAGCGCCGAATCAACGTGGGGCCAACTGATGCTGGATTTCTACGGACCGCGCGTGGCTGAAATGTTCGGCAAAACTGCACCGGTGTTAGCGCTGGTAGCCGGGATTTTTTCGATCAGCATGCTCCAGCGAAACCGTGAGCTAACCGCGATTGAAGCCGGTGGCATCACCAAGCAACGCGCTCTGCGTTCGATTCTTCTTGCGGGAGTCGCCATCGTAGCTCTCACCGTCGCCAATCGAGAGTTCTTAATTCCCCAATTCAAGGATCGACTGGTGCGAACCCCGCAAAATTGGCACGACCGGGGCGCCGTCACGATGCCCCCGCGCGAAGACTTTCGTACCGGAATGAAGTTCCGCGGTAAAGAATTCTTCGTTGGCGAAAAAACGATCTCCGAAGCCAACATCCAACTGCCTCTAACAATTAGCACTGCTGTTCCGCGTATCGCCGCAACGACTGGAACCTTAGTACCGGCCAATGACGTTCATCCCGCCGGGGTGCTACTTCAAGGCGTTACGCTGCCGGTGGTGATGACCAACATGGAGTCCATTCTATTCGAAGGCGAAACTCTAGTTTTCTCGCCCAGAAACTTCACTTGGTTGAAAAATGATCAGTGTTTCGTCGCGGTGGAAATGGACGCTGATGAAATTGCGTTCGGAAAGAAACTGGCTCAGTATCGCCCGACGTCCGAAATGATCGCCGCGCTGAAGCAACCCAAACGGCAGTTCGGGCTAAGCGCCGAAGTCAGCGTCCACGCTAGGCTGCTAAGGCCCTTGTTAGACATTTCGTTGCTGTTTCTGGGACTGCCGATGATCGTTTCCAACGGCGAGAGAAACATTTTCGTTTCGGCAGGATTGGGCTTCCTGATTGTCGGCAGCGTATTTTTGGTTGACGCTGCGTGTCAAGGCTTAGGCGCGTATCGGTTGCTCGAACCGGCAGCCCTCGCGGCGTGGTTGCCGTTGATCGTTTTCGTACCGCTGGCGATATTGTCGATGCGAAAGCTCAAAGCGTAAATGTACATGCGAGTTACTGTTGCGTGTACGCCACGGTTTCGTTGGCCCGTTGGCCGAACCTTGATTCGCTAAGTCCCGATTTCGGGGTAACTGGATTCGCCAGAATTCAGATCGGTCGCAAGTTTAAGACCCATTGCGAAGAATGCTCAATTTATAACCGTTCATGGGGGGACAGTCAGGGCTTTTTGCTTCTGCTATTTCGCGGCATAGATTTTGAAAATGCGACTCAAGTAAGACTTCGGGAGATTGTAGTCAAACTTTCGGCGCGCGTGGAAGCGTCAGAACTCCAGCTCACCAAAACGCAAAGAGATTCCTCCAGTCCATCAAAACCTCTATCGAGTGATATTATTGAGGCGGCAAAAATGATAAAAAATACCTACGTCGTAAACTTAAAGGAGGTGGGCAGCCCGGACATGATCGAAAGCTTCGAAAAAGGTTACCGCCATAACGCGTTGACGAAATTATCGAACATGAAATCGAGAAATCAGAATTCAAGTGCCTGAAGCTGACTGCGGCGAACGGTCAATTCGAAAACATTCAACACATCGAATTATCTGTTACGCGTGGCGGTTTGTCGAAACTACGCACCGGCGTGGTTTTTGGGTGGTTGTCACCGCTTCGCCGGGCACCTGATTCAACGGGTGGTTTAATCATGCTTTCAACATCCTTGATGTTCATCGCGCACATCCACTGATCACCATGAACGCGCCCCGAGTTCCTGCCTGCCGATTTTCCTAGTGGTGGAACGCGTGGCTAAGCAGCACGCCGCATTTGTGGAAGCAACTGGTTGGGCAGCATGTCACTTCGATCCGTCTCGGGCAGTTTGGCCAGAGGGCCAGTCATTGCCAAGTTTCGCTGTTCCCAGCGATGGGTGTTGAGCTGATTTAGCACACCGTCGGCGATTTCGACTGCCTGCATGCCTTGCCGCGCGTCGATTTTCGGGGTGGTGCCTGTTGTGATCGCGTTGATCCAATCATTATGTTCGGCCTGGATCGCGTTGCCGCGTGGGACTTCGACTTTCTGCCGTTTCAACACGCTGTCAAATAGTGAATCGCGGATGAAAGCCTCTTGTTCTTCGGTCAAGTTGAAAAAATTCATTTCGCGGTTACGAATCCAAGACGGGATAACAATTGTTGTTACGCTCGAGTTAGTAAAATCAATTTGAGAAAAACCATCGGTTCCGAAAATCTGCATCGATCGTTCGGGCGAAAAACTGCAACGCGAAGCGGTCAGATTCGCAACCGCGCCGCCGCTGAATTGCAATCGAGCTTGAGCCATATCTTCGTTCTTTCCAAAGACTGAAAACCCAACGGCACGGGTATCGACAACATTTCCGTCCAAAATTGAATTGACCAAATCAATGTCATGGATCATCAAATCGTAGACGACGCCGATGTCAGTCGAACGGAAGGTATAACCGCTCATACGGGATGCTTGAATAAACTTCGGCGTGCCAATGCTCTCTAACGCTTTTGTAAACGCTGGATTGAATTGTTCTACGTGGCCGACCTGAACAACGGCCCCCGAGGCATCAGCGAGATTCGAAAGTTCCAATGCGTCTTGGGCAGAATCGGTGACTGGTTTTTCGATCAGCGTATGCTTCCCTGCGGCCAGCAGTTTACTGGCAACATCAAAATGAAACCGCGTTGGTGTTGCGACCACCGCAGCGTCAATTTGATCCATGATGGCATGGAAATCGTTGACCACCGGCACAGGAACTTGCGACATGATTTCCGCTTGAGCGGATGGGCTGGGATCGGCGATCGCGACAAGCTGGACCGCGGGGTTTTGGGTCAACAGCCGGGCGTGAATTTTGCCAAGGTTTCCGGCTCCGATGACGGCGATGCGTAGTGGTTTCACGCTGCTTTCCTTTGCTGTTGACGGCAGCGTCCATGGCGGCCGGTGCGCGAATACTCGATCCGCTGTAAAAAGTGCTCTACTTCGGGAGTCAGTGATCCCTTGGAATTCATCAACTCGCGGGCGTTTTCCAAACCCACTTTCGCACGGTAAATTAGCCGATAAGCCTCGTTGATCGTTTCGATGGCGACGGGCTGAAAGTTGTTTCGTTTTAACGCCACTACGTTGATACATCGAGGCCGTGCAGGGGTTCCGTCGGCCAGCATATACGGTGCGATGTCTTGCTGGGCTCGGCTGGCTCCGCCGACGAACGTGTAGGAACCGATCGACACAAATGGCGTCACGGCGACAGATCCCGATAGGTTAGCGTGGTGATCTACATGGACGTGGCCGCCAAGCATCGAGCCATGGCCGATGATGACATTGTCCGCCACATTGCAGTCATGAGCCACATGGACGTTGCCCATGAAGTAGCAATCGCTGCCGACGCGCGTGATGCCTTCTTCTTTTTCCGATGCACGATTGACGGTAACGCATTCCCGCAGCACATTGCGGTCGCCGATGATGACTTTGGTTTCGGTTCCTTTGTAGCTTAAATCTTGTGGATGTCCGCCCAAGACCGTTCCCGGCGAGATCAAATTGTCTTCGCCGATCGCGACATCACCAAGGATCGTCACGTTGTTGTATAACTTTGTTCCGCGACCAATTTTAGCTTTGGCCCCTATGACGCAGAAAGGGCCGATCTCCACGTCTTCGCCAATCTGGGCCTTAGGATCCACGACGGCCAGTTTTGATATTTTGGGCGACATAGAATTCGATTGCCTCGTCTTGTTCGCATAGTCGTCAAATGAATAAATGGTCACGATCGATTCGCTTTCACAGTTTTGTTTTGCTGCTGCCTTGGTTCTATTTGTGTGTTCACTATGCTGGGATTCGATGCTGGTCTGATTGCCCCAACCCGCGCTGTCGAAGCAGTTCCAGTACTACCTGTGAGTTGAGCCGGTGGCCGCTTTTGTGGGCGGTGAATTTCCCAATAATGTCGGTCCCGATTAACGAAAAATCTCCGATCATGTCGAGGACTTTGTGGCGGGCACATTCGTCATCGAATCGTAGCTTATTTCCGATGGGGCCGTGATCGTTGAAAATCAGAATGTCGTCGTAGGTCACTCGTTCTCCTAAGCCCTGCCGACGTAATTGTTCGGCTTCGCTTTCCAATACAAACGTGCGCGCCGAAGCGATGGACAAACGATACCGGTCGACGTTGACCACACTGCTGAAAGTTTGCTTTCCAACGGACTGGCAGGTCGGGTACTCTAACTCAAAACAGAGTTCGAATCGGTTCGTTGGCGATGGTTCAATTTGAATCCACGATTGAGCATTACCCACCCGCACCGTTTGGGTTACCCGCGAAACCCGTCGGCCAGCGTCCTGTTGAACCGTGCCGGCTTTTAACAAAGCATTGACAAACGGTAAGCTCGATCCGTCCATGCCTGGCATTTCGGGACGGTCAACAAGGATTTCGCAGTTGTCAATGTTCAAACCGGCCAATGCGGACAGCACGTGTTCCACCATCTCCACTGAGCAACCATTTTTGACCAACGTTGTGCGACGAGGGCCTGAAACCCGGTTGATAATTTTCGCTTCGACCGCCGGACTGTTAGGCAGGTCGATGCGACGAAATACAATGCCGGTGTCGACGGCGGCAGGCTTAAACTTCAGTGACACGTCTTGCCCACTCCAGAAACCGAACCCGGACACCGTGACGGGGGCTGAGATGGTTGTCTGTGGGCGGTTATGCTGGACCAATTTTCGAATCTTTCTCAAATCAAACAGTTGCGAACGATAGAGTTATCGGCGGTTGGCGCCAGTATCTCGACTCGCAGCCTTCAATTGAACGATTTGTGTCACGATGTCGTTAGTAATGTCTTTTTGGTTGGTGTGAAAGACGACGCTGCCGTTGACCTTCTGCATGATGGCCGCAGGATCGGACTCGTTCATCGCGATGCTGTTGTAACGCAGGACCATGCGGATACCGGCTTTTTCGCAGTAATCAGCAATCACGTTTTTTACTTCGGTGTAGGTGTCGAAGTGCAAACGCGCTTCGCGCTTCATCAGCTCACGCATCACGCCGCGCTGTTCGACTTCTTTGGCGGCAGATTTCTGAGCCAAACGTGATTCTTCAGCCTTGAATTCAGATGACGAAGGCTCTAAGCCGTGAAGCCCCTGAGCCTCGATTTGCAGCTGCTGCTGAAGCTGCTGCGTCTGGGTTTTAAATTGCTCTGCTTCTATCTTGAGGTCTTGAAGCTGTTGACCGAAAACGGGATGGCTCTTGAAAACTTTACCTATGTCGACCAAAGCGACACTGGTTTGAGCGAGAACAGGTCGATTAAACCCAAGGCTGATCGCACATGCGACGCCGACCAATACTATTGATGTTGCGATTGTTCGCTTTGATAACACTTTCAGCACTCCTTGCCGTCGTGAAAGTAGAACTGACCAACCCCAGCCATCCATTGGCCAACGTATCGCTGATCGGTTCTCATTAAATTGTAAGTCGTAGAAGATTCGCCATCGAAATTAGAAAAGACGAACCGCTGCGGCGGCATTCTGTCGAGGTTGGCTTTGGGAGTAAAGCCCGATATTAATTGCTGGCACCATTGTAGAAGAAAAAAACACCTGAACCGCTAGCGTTCGCTGCTGCTATCAAAGGCTACCGATGCGGAATAACGATGTTGCGGTCATAACGAAACGGCTTTACCTCCAAGAGTAAACCGTCCTCAATCGTGATTGGCAACAGTGCGAATGGGAATGCAAGCTCGATTGGCGATAACCGAACCGATTCGAATAAAAATGTTCTAGCAACCAGCCCGATCCCACGTTAGTCAATGGAAATAAGGCAAACTTTGGGCGCACGCGTTGGCCCAAAGTTGTGAGAAGAACCATAAATTTCGATGATAAAGATGACCCATGGAGGGGGAATGCTGAAGGATGCCTTGCGTGACACGCAGGCCGGGTGCGTTTGCCATTTAAGCGGTTCTTCATAGATTTAAGGGGCGTGTGGTTTGTCTCCGTTTTTTTGGGGTAGCTGTATTCGGTAGAGTTTAGGCGGGCCTTAAGTTTAAGGCTCGTTGCGAAGAACGCTCAATTTGAACGGATGTCTAGAGAATTGGCTGCCCGAGCGGTTGAGCGGTGCAGATTTCGCGCGTTTGATCAGGATCCCTTGTCTCTATCGGCAGCCGGTACTGCCGCCGAAGTAACTGAGGCAGCAACTTGACTATTGCTTTCAATTGTCTGTCCAATCGGTACTTTGCGGGTGGTGGGTGTGCTGCTGCGTCTTTCAACGCCCGTGGTTTTAGGTTTGCTGGGGGAGTTGGGATTTAGTCCGTCTGCAAGTTATCTGGGGCAGTATCCAGAGCAGCTGATCTAAACAACACTTATCTCTAATCCTGACACCCCCCATTTACAAAAGTGGGCAAGCCATCGAAGGGGGAGACGCAGGGTTCCATGAAAAGAACTGAGACCGGAGGCTGGGCAATTGCTTGGCCCGGCCTGAGATGGGTTGGGAACGAACGTGACAGGAGTCGAAAGGAACAACGCCCCAGACCTTTGAAAGATCAACACACAAACCCGCCACAAGCGATCGTGCTTCCAGCCTCAAAAGTTCATTTAACTAAGCCACAAGGTCTTTAAGCTGGGCTCAGTTTAAAAAGCTCTGGCTTGATTTACCGAAAAGAGTAGCTTATCGCGCTGAACCGCAGAATTACTGAAGGAAGTGACGCAAAACCGCATTCGGCATCGTCTTTTCTGGGCGAAGCCAAATAATGAAACGAAATTCGGAACTAATGAAATGAAATTCAGAACAATTCCGCAGTCGACCGACGACGTTCACGTTTAACCGTCGATTGCACCCAAGCATCCTGAACCGGCGGCAGCTGTACATCCGAAGCAGTGCCGCCCGGTGACGATGGGGCGCGTGTCAAGTTTTTCTGCTGAAAAATCACGGATGTGTTTCGGTTGGTTGTGGGCGGTCGGCAGCTCCAACATTTGATTGAAATCGCAGTCAAATATCCGGCCGTCCCAGCCAACCGACAGCATTTTTGTGCACATCACTCCCCGCGCCGCAGCAGGGTTGAACGCTTCGACCAATTTTGTCATGTACGTTTCGTAATCGCCTTCATCCAGCAGAAACTCAAGGTATCGGCTGATCGGCATGTTGGTGATTGTGAACAGTCGGTTGAAGTAGATGTCGTATCGGCTGAGCAGTTGATCGCGATATTCGGATTCCAGTTTCGACTGATCCGGCGGTAGGGATGGTCCGACGGGGTTGTAAACTAACGTTAATGTCAAATTTGAATCGGGTTTTCCGTAGCCCAAGTCGTTCAGTCGTTTGAGCGCTCTGACTGATTTTTGGAAAGAACCGTCTCCGCGTTGCGCGTCGGCGTTTTCCTCTAAGTAACAGGGTAATGAGGCGACAATTTCGACTTCGTTCTCCGCCAGAAACTCGGGCATGTCAGTAAAGCCATTTGCCAATAGGATCGTCAAATTGCAGCGATCGATGATGTGGCAGCCTAACTTCTTAGCCTCGGTGACGAAGTACTTGAAATTGGAGTTCATCTCCGGCGCTCCGCCGGTCAGGTCAATCGTTTTGATCCCTGAATTTCGGATCGCCGACAAGCAAAGATCAACCGTTTCACGGTCCATGTTTTCAAGTTTACGGTCCGGGCCGGCGTCCACGTGGCAGTGCCGGCACGTCATATTACACAGTTTGCCAACGTTGACCTGCAGGATTTCAACTCCGTCAGCTCTAATTTCGGCGATGCCGCGTTGGCTCAGAAAATCGTCAAATCGAGGGTGCCCACTGGGGCCCTCTAAGACTTTGACTTGTTCTCTAGCATCCGCCAAATCGGCTCCGCGCCGTTTCAACGAAAGGATGGGAAGGTTCAAAGGAAGGCCCTGTATCAAGTGGTAACGTAAATGACAACAAAATTAAGCGTACGGCGACCAGCGGCCTCAATTAGCAGCAGCTGTCACCACCGCAACAATCTTCGCCTGTCGATTGGATTGTCAAATTGTACTGCTGCCCCTTGGTTTCACGCGGATCGCGGGCGCGGTTAACGGTGCAGTCGAACAGCTGAGCCTCTTCTAAGGGGATCTCTTTGATCGGTTCGATGGGTATGAATAGACCTTCGTAAGGCGCGGCCATTAGCGCTCTGAATGTCCGATCGCAAACGGCCATTCGCACGCCCCGCGGGTAGACGTGGCCCGCTTCATCTTGAACCGACTCGAAAGGCCCTTTGTATATAACCGACTGATTGCGTTCCAAGCAAACTTCGCTGGATGGCTTGTAAGCCAACAACGTGACGCTGCGGAACTCGATCCCTTTGACGGTTTGCCAAGCTTCTTCTTGTCGTTTGTCGATGACGATTCCGGCGAATCCAGCGTCTTGAAACTCTTCAACGAATTTATCTTCGCGCCATGCACCTGAGATGCATCCGGACCACAGTTCACCGTCTTCTTGGAGGTCCATCGGTACGTCTTCGTCGGAAACGATATCGCTGATGGCGGCTTTCCCACCGGGTTTGAGTACGCGGAAAATTTCAGCAAACAGTTGGCGCCGGTCCGCTGGTGCGACCAAATTCAAAACGCAATTCGAAACAACGCAGTCGACGCTGTTATCGGCAATCATCGGAGATTGGCGCCGTAGTTTCTCTGGCAAATCGATCAACGCCAACGCTTTTTCGGCTTTCGACATGCCCTCGGTGGCCGAATCGATCGTTTCCGAAAGCACGTCCAAATCTAAAGCTAAGTCTTGGATTTTGCCGTAACGGAATTCGACGTTGCTGTAACCGATCTTATCGGCGACCTCTTTTTGATAGCCTTTGGCCAGGCCCAGCATGTCCTGATTAACGTCAACGCCGATCACTCTTCCCGTTTCGCCGACCTGCTGGGAAATTATGTAACAAAGCTTTCCGCCACCGGAACCAAGATCGACAACGACATCGCCGGGGTTGACGTACGGAGAAGGATCGCCACAACCGTAGTCGCGGTCAATGATTTCCTGTGGGATGATTTCAAGATATTTTTGGTCATAGACGACTGGGCAGCAGAGTGCCGGTTCGCGTTCTTGAGATGCCGCTGAGTATCGCTCGTGAACAGATGGTTCCGGATTGAGTTGGATCGTATCGGGCGTAGACATACAGGTTGAGTCCTAGGTTTTCTGGGTTACCGATATTGGAAGGTTTGACGGCGAGGGTCTTACGTTGATTCAGCCAAAACAGTAACAGTATTTGAAGCCACTACTTTATTTTATTGCCATTGTGGAGGTCAAGCTGAGATTCGTAAATTGGGCTCGACCAAATTGTTGCGGCAACAAAAGCAGCTCTGTAGGAATTCAGATTAAATTTAATTTGTAAATTTTGGCACAAATTCGTTGTATCAGGGTAATAGTCGCGTGTTGGACGCAAACAGATAGGAAGTTGGTCTTGCTTCGTTTGGGGGCAAGTGATGGAATAAAGACTGTGTCTTTAGAAAGCATTATCAAAGGATTGAGATGTCTCTAAAACGTTCGGCGTTTGCCGGTGTCGCGATTTGCGCAGTCATGGCCGGGTGTCAGGCGGGGAATTCGGTTTGGAATAAACCAGAATATCAACCCGCGCCGGTCAATGACGGAGCCAGTCGTACCTACTCGCCGATCGAATCGGTATCGCCGTACCAACAACAAGGCCCGCCAATTTCCGGTGGATCAGGAACGACCAGTGGTGGTTCTGGTACGCGATAAATCAACATGAGTGTAGTTTCTCAAATAGAAATCAGTTCAATGAAGCCAGCTTCGATGAAGCCAGCGATGAAGACAGCTGGGGCGGAAGCGGCCTACAATTCGGTCGTCGTTATTATTCCGGCGCTCAATGAGGAGCGTTCCTTACCATTGGTGTTAGGCGATCTGCCCGCAGTTGCGAAGGTGATCGTGGTCGATAACGGTTCGACCGACCGAACCGCGACGTTGGCCCGGGAACATGGAGCGCAGGTGGTGGAAGAATCCCAGCGCGGATATGGTGCGGCGTGTTTAGCCGGTATTGCCGAAGTTGACCGGATGGTGCGCGAAGGGAAAAAATCGATTGACGTCGTCCTGTTCGCCGACGCTGATTACAGCGACCACGTAGATGCCGTGGCCTGTTTGATCGAACCGATCATTTCAGGCGAACAAGACTTTGTCCTAGGATCCCGAATTACCGGGCCGCGCGAAAAAGGGGCGATGCCGCCGCAGAGCGTTTACGGAAATAAATTTGCGTGCTGGCTGATGCGCATGTTCGTTGGGAAAAACGCTTACACCGATTTGGGCCCACTGCGCGCGATTCGTTACTCATCTTTGAAGCAATTGGAGATGGTTGACGAAAACTTTGGTTGGACCATCGAAATGCAAATGAAGGCGATCCAACAAAAACTTCGAACGATCGAAGTCCCGGTGGCTTACCGGCGACGGATCGGAGTCAGCAAAATCAGCGGTACGATTTCCGGCACCATCAAGGCTGGCACAAAAATCATTTATTCCGTTTGGAAGTACCGCTAAACCCATCGGCACCGGCCAACTGACGCGGTTTTCTTTGTCCGCTGAAGCTTCGGTGAGGTGATGAAAAAAGGTGGCTATCGCCCGCATCACCTGCTTTAGATCACCTGCTTTAGATCACCTGCTTTAGGTGAGGCCGAGCAACTGCGTGGCCGAAGCAGTGCGGCCTGGACGCCGTTAAATTGACCTCTTCAGATTGGCGTGTTGAATCCTTGGGAACTTTCAAGACCGAAGAGTGCCCATGAAACGATCTCCGCCCCCCTTTGAAACACGGTCCAACAAACAGCGGGCAGGCTTCATTGAACGGGATTGCGGTTAATCATCGCATAAGCGTTGGCAAGCGTAGGCGACATTGGCATGGTTTTAAACGCGTAGGCCGCCGATTGACGGTGCAACGCGTACCAAGCGCATGCACGTTGGCGAACGCGCGATCCGGTAGATTGTGGGTTTGGATGAGGTTTCTCCCTCAAACGGCCACCTCAAACCGCGAAACAAACCGCGCGCTATTATGCCCGAATTCCTGTTTCACGACGTAGGGCTTGCTGAAATCGATACGGCGTTCGTGAGCATGGTCTTTCGGCCAAAGGCTTCGCCTCAGGACGTGTTAATTTCCACTGAAAAAACAAGTTCTAAAATTATGACCTAATAATTGCGGTTCAATGACGGGCCGTTCAATTACTAGCTGATCCCCATCAAGGAATTTTAGTTTTACCGCTAATCACGAAACAGCAGCTCCGTTTCTGGCGATTGGTTTGTGATGAACTGATGGACGTCTTCAATCGCAATCGCGAACGATGCTACCCGCATTGAACGGGAGATGTTGATCCCAATCACGTTGCCTTGAACGTCGACCAAGGGGCCACCGCAATCGTGTGGCGAGAGAACGGAATCATGAACGATGACCGGTCCAAAACCGAAACGCCGGTCGCTGTAAGGCCCGCCTCCCCAGCGATCGTGAAGCGTTTTTTTGGCCTTGGGCACTTTATGGATTAGCTCGCGTGGAACTCCTTGTCGGTAGACCTTCATCGTTAACACATCGCCGCCACGTATCTTCTTCATCACGTGATGAAGCACTTGTCGATCGGTGACGGTCCTGCCGTTGACGGTGTTAATTAAATCGCCCACCAGCAACCCCAAGCGTTCGCCAAGCGAACGAGGGTAGACGCGCAGAACCTTGATTCCCTTGCGATGCGGGTAGACAACTCCATTGATGCGAGTCAACGATGGGTAAGGGGAAACGGTGACGCCCATGTCGACACAGTCGGAGCATTGAGGTTGCTGAATCTTAAAATCATGCATACCCATGGTCACCATTCCAAATGCCGCGATCCTGTCACGGTAACCCACGCTCAGGGCCAAACTTCCTGTTGTCGGCGGAATCCAGTTCACCGTTTGACCTTTGAGCGCCGATGTAGCGACGGAGGGATGGCGGAGGTCGTTGCGAAACCGAATCGGCGTCAGGCCACGCCGATTCACGCGCAACAAACAGAGGTCTTTTTTTTCATCGAAAGATAGGATTCGGAAAGACCGTTTCAAACCGTCCTGAAAAATGCATTGATGCATTTTTTGAGCAACACTGTACTTCGAAACGACCAGACCGTTGGTGGAAACGACGGTCCCAAGAATCGAGTCCCCGCCGGGGCCCTCTAATCGAACAACTGATACGTGATTTTTATCGGTGACCGAATGAAGTGACGCGGCGAAATCTGTGTCGCGTTTGGTAAATTTGTCGGGGTGTTTCGCCGGCAACCCCAAGATCAAAGTTGAATCGTATATCGCCGCGCCGCGCGATAATGATTTGCTAGAAATCGAAAACGTGCCGGTAGTTGGGGATGGAGCGTGTTCCGTCTTCGCCTGATGTTTGAAAATCTCCTGCCCGACGACAGATCGAACACCCACCGCAAGCGCGCACGTCAGCAGAAAACCTAACAAGGTCGCCGGCAAAATGAAACGCTGAAAATTGAGTTTGAACGGATGCAAAACGGGAGTTGGGGACTAGGACGGCGGTTGTAAATCAAAGTGGAATCGGCTGTAAACAAACAAATCAATGTTCGAAAAAATTGGGACGGTCGTTAGAATTTGGATTAGTGCGGGGGGCGGGGGCCTGTCTGGCTTCGAGCGGCAGCAATTGAGCAACAACAATCTACGGTATAGTAAGCCGGCGTGTTTAAAGTTCAAAAGTTTTCTGGGGGCCTTTTCTGAACTCTTGGAAACAAATTTTTTAAAAATGACCGTTCTGATCCCCCGAAATCGCATCAAGCAATCTGTAAAATACGGTGTGCTAAAAGAGCGTAAGTTTACTTTCAAATTGACGTGCAGGCAGATCTTTGGAGGCCGTAATTTTCCATTTTGTAAAAGCAAATTTCCTACAAACGCCGTCACTGGGCCTTTTCAAGGATCGCGTACGGGATTTAGTGGACAGGCGGGCAATCGATGCAAAAATACGTATGGCTCGGCACTCCACGAAGGAAGTCGAGCTTGGTCAATCCTGCGGTGCATCGGTTGAAAAAATAAACTATTTTCATATCGTGCGACACTAAGTCTCCAGCAGTGCCTTTCTAAGTCTCCAGCAGTGCCCTTCGGGGCAAGCACTGGAACGAAGCTGGAAAAGGTTAAAGGTTATCAGTCGTTAGCGCTTAAGGCCGACTCATGCTCAGGTATTGCCGTCTGCCAGTCTTCAGGCTCACGCCTTTTTTTAAGTTGCCCGATCTTCACCGAGCGGCCTTCACGACCGCTATGGCAGCGTCCTACCGAGTGTTACTTCGGCGCGGTAAAGGGAGCCGTAACGATTGATTAAAACGGTGACCCGGTCCCCCGGTTGATGCGACTTCAACAGTTTCACAATTTGCGCGAAACTGGTGATCTCAACGGAGTCCATTTTGACAATAACGTCATTGGCTCGAACGCCCGCCAGTTCGGCCGGCGACTGGCGGTGGACAGCCCGAATGCGGACGATTTTCTGGTCGGTTTCGGCGTTGATCCCCAAATACGATTTGCCCCTAGGACGTTTCGTGAACTTAGATCCGCCGGGCGATTGCGTCTGCACATTCGGAGGTGTCGGAGCGTTGGTGTGTAAGCTAGTTTGATCGATCGACAGCGCGATGTTCTTCCAGTCTTGAATGAACTTTTCGGAGGGGACGTGTAAGTTTTGGTCGATCCTCAATTTTACGCTGCTGCTGATGGCGATAACTTTTCCGTCAAGGTCGAGCAAAGGGCCGCCTGAATCACCGCCCATGATTGTGCAGTCAGTGATTAGTTTGCCGTTTGTCCCGCGGCTGAGGACGCGCCCCAGCCGTCCGGTGGCAGGTTGACCGCGCGGAAATGATAGCGGGTACCCCATCGCGATGCACCACGATCCCGGTACAGCGTCTTTCGAATCCTTGACTGAGACGAAAGGAAAGGGGCCTGAGCCGAGCAATTGAATCGCACCGGTGTCCGACGCGATATTGGACCCCAAAGTTATGCCGGTAACGATTCGTCCATCGGCAAAAGCCACTGCAACTTGGCGATTGGCGATGCGCGTCACGTGCGAGGCGGTCAAAACGATTCCGCTCGAACTTACCACCACACCGCTACCTGTTTTATCGATCGCAACCACTGCAGGGGCAGACTGGGAAATGATTTTTTGGGTGCGCGATTGCAGGTCGGCCAGCGACTTAAACGAGAACGAATTGTCTACCGTCGATTCGCTTCTGGTTGATTCGTATTTTTGCACTGCGCTATTGCCCACTGCACTGTTGGGTGACCCGAGCTTCGACGATTCGCGGTGGAATGATTCAACTGTGATCGGTGGGGAATTCAAAGGCCGGTTTTGCGCAAACGGATTTGCAGCGCTAGGCTGCGGGTTTAGCGAGCGGGAATCCCGTCGTTGGGCTGGTGTGGAGTCCGGTGCGACGGGGGGGAATTGGCCGAAACTGGTTTGTGGCATCATCGCAAAACAAACCATGAGAAAACATGACTGAAGGTTGAAGACGTTGGTTTGCGGCGGCATGCGAACCTTAGGGGAAATGATGTGCTGATTGGGCCAAAGATAAAATTGCCAATCACGCGCAATCGAATTAAATTGAAATGAACAACGCACAGATCGTACTCAATCCCAATCACGCCAGTATAGCAAAGCCGCCTTCTTTTGGCTTTTTTCGAGTCGTCAAATCTAAGCCGCGATTGAGAGGCGGCAGTTCGTTGTGACAGCAAATGACCGAGGCGGTCGCTGGAAACGCCTTTTTATACCGAATCTTCTCCAGCCGATCACCGCTGTTAAGGATCTCTTGGAGTCACTACAATTCGGCAATTGATAGCTATTTTTCTGTTTTCCAAAAGTGCTTCATTGTGACGCAAAATCAGGCAAAAGAGACCTCGGCGGGTCTGCATTGGCCAACATGGAAGGAGCAATATCCCTTCCCATCTAACTATGTTTCTGTCGGTAACTACCGCCAGCACTACATCGACCAGGGCGACGAATCTAACGAAACCCTGCTGATGGTGCACGGGAATCCGACGTGGTCATTTTACTGGCGACATTTGGTTACGGATTTGTCGAATCACTATCGGACCATCGCGATCGATCATTTGGGGTGCGGGTTAAGCGATAAACCGACCAACTATGACTATTGCCTTGAGAATCATATCCAAAACACTTGTGCTTTGGTAGAGAAATTGGATTTGAAGAACGTGACGTTGCTGGCCCACGATTGGGGCGGCGCGATCGGGATGGGGAGCCTATTGAAACTGAAAGATCGTTTTTCGCGCATCGTATTGTTCAACACCGCTGCGTTTCCACCGCCCTATATTCCTTTTCGAATTCGCGTTTGTCGTTGGCCCGTGTTTGGGCAGATCGCTTTGCAAGGCTTCAATTTATTCGCTAGGGCCGCCGTTACGATGGGAACCGAACGTAAGGGGGGATTGCGGCAAGCGACCGCTGACGGGTTGCTGGCTCCGTACGACAACTGGCAGAACCGTACGGCGATTTATCGTTTCGTCAAAGACATTCCCTTGTCCCCGTCACATCGCACTTGGAGGGTTTTGGATGAGATCGAAACGCGTCTGGTGGAAGTCAAAGACCTGCCTATCCATCTAATTTGGGGAATGAAGGATTGGTGTTTTCGTCCTGAGTGCTTGGACCGATTGGTGACGCACTGGCCCAACGCCGAAGTGACGAAGTTCGAGACCGCTGGCCACTACGTTGTCGAAGACGAAGCCGAACGGATCACGCCGATCGTGCAAAAATTCCTGACCGATCATCCGATTGGCGGTTGAAATGAAACAGGCCCAATCGCTCGAACTGACGCTAGGGCAAATCGCAACCTTGGTCTGCCAATTAGAAGTTTCCGCGGCCAAACCCGGCAATGTTCATCGCGGTGCTGACTTCGAAGACGCAACGTTGATCGATTTTCTCAACAGCGGTGTTGTGTTGGGGCATGCGATCGATCACGACCCTGCTGCGTCGGTTGGTGAAATGATTTTGCGTGCGGTCCAAGCAACCGCTTGGGTAACCGACACCAATACCAATTTGGGAATCATCTTACTGCTCTGCCCTTTGGTCGGCGCTTACCGTGTGAACAAATCACTGACGTCGGCCGAATTGTTTGCGGTGGTCCACTCGATCTCCGGCAAAGAAACGGAGCTCATTTTCGAAGCGATCGGAGGAGCCCAAGCGGGTGGGCTAGGAGGCAGCGACCAATTCGACGTTAACGATCCCACCGCGACTGCCCACGATTTGGTTGCTGCGATGAAATTTGCACAAGAGCGGGACATGATCGCCAAACAGTACTGCAATGGATTTGCTGATGTGATTGATTTCGTTCTGCCCGCGATTGAGCAGGGCCAGCAACGTTTGGGCTCCCTAACTCCAGCAATCATCTACGCTCACGTTAAAACAATGGCCCAGTGGCCCGACAGTTTAATCGCGCGGAAGCTTGGAGACCAAACCGCGATCGCGTCGGCGGGGTACGCTGGTCGGGCGATCGATCAATTCGAAGGCTGCGGCCAGGACTTCGAACCTTTTTGGAAGGCTGTCGGCGATCTCGATTTCTGGCTGCGAAGCGATCACCATCGGCGCAATCCCGGCACCACCGCTGACCTGGTCACGGCGGCCTTATTCGTTGGGGTCGCGACCGATCGACTGGTTCCCCCGTTTCGTTAAAAAGTGGCTCTCCCCAGATTTTACTGGGAAGCTTCGAAATCGTCGTAGAATTCGCCTGAATTCCTGGCTGTGTTTGCTGAAATTCGGGCGAATCCCCTATCATTTACTGAAAGGGAAACTTTGAACGCACTCGTTGCCACAAAGCTCCGTGAAGAACCTAAAAAGTAGACTGTTGAGTACGCTATGATCCACAAAGATCTCCAAAAACAATTTCACGTAGCCCTTGAAAAAGACAATTTGGTCTTCAGCGCCGCGCATTTCATTACCTTTAACGGTGACGTTTGCGAACAACTTCATGGCCACAACTATCGCGTAAAATGCAAGGTGTTCGGGCCTTTGGATGAAAATGGTTACGTGATCGACTTCATTGCGCTGCGTGATAATTTGATGGCGGTGATTGCCAGTTTGGATCATCGTATGCTGCTGCCGACGAAGCACTCGATGATCTCCGTCGAACCCAACGCACCTGAGGATAACGAAGTTTTGGTACGATTCGAACAGAAACGCTGGATTTTTCCGTTGGAGGATTGCGTCCTGTTACCGATTGCCAATACGACGGCTGAATTGTTAGCGGAATATATTGGGTGGCAGTTGATCTTGCGATTAAAAAAGTCTGTCACCAAACCCATTGGCGGTGTAGAAATGTCGGTCGACGAAAACCGTGGCCAGTGGGCGACGGTCACACTGCCTTTATGAAACGCCGTTGGCGGGGCTAAACTCGTCCACCCCCCGGAATTATGTGCAAGGTTGCGATTTGACGTGGCGATCGAAACAGGTGTGCCGGTTGTGAGGGCCAATTTTTCTTGATTCATATTCAGTTAACTGTGACCTAGGCTTATGGAGTTTCCTCTCCATCCCCCTTATGTGAACTGACCCGTGATTGTTAAAGCTGATGCTGCTGAATTGAACCAGAAACTTACCAAGGTAGACGCTGTAAAGGTGCTTCACCTAATCAATGGCGAACACTTTTCAGGTGCCGAACGTGTGCAAGATCTGTTAGCCACTGCCCTGCCTCAATTTGGTTATGAGGTCGGGTTTGCCTGCCTCAAACCCAAAAAGTTTCCCCAAGTTCGTACATCTGACACGCCATTGATGGAACTCAACATGAAGTCGAAGTTCGATATTGGTTGCTATAAGCGCGTCGTCAGCATGGTCCAAGAACATGGCTACCAGATTTTACACGCCCACACTCCCCGCACGCTAATGATTGCGTCGATGGCCGCGAAAAAGCTCGGTTGCCCATTGGTCTATCATGTACATAGTCCTGTCGGTCGCGATTCAAATCGTGGGTTAATGAATCGACTGAACACTTGGATGGAGAAGTTTAGCCTCCGCCGCGTGGATCGTATGGTTTGTGTGTCAAACAGCCTCAGTCGCTACATGGAGCAATTGGGGCACCCTGCAGAAAGCTTAAGCGTCGTTGCAAACGGGGTGTCCCCAGTTCCCGACGCAGCACCAAGATCAGCAGCCCAAGGCGTTTGGACGATCGGGACGATGGCACTCTTCCGCCCCCGCAAAGGCACCGAAGTGTTACTCGACGCGCTCAAGATCCTGAAAGATAAAAACGTGAAAGTGACACTGCGGGCGGTCGGACCGTTTGAGACCCCTGAGTACGAAAGTGAAATACACAATCACGTAGAGAGACTCGGAATTGCAGACATGATCCAGTGGACCGGATTTCAAACAGACGTTGATCGTCAATTGGATCTGATGGACGTGTTTGTTTTGCCAAGTTTATACGGCGAGGGATTACCGATGGTGGTGTTGGAGGCGATGGCCAATGCGGTGCCAGTGGTGGCTGCGAATGTCGAAGGGATTCCCGAAGCGGTGCGCGATGGCGTCGATGGGCTGATCTTTCAGCCGGCCAACGCCGAAGATTTAGCCCAAAAGTTGGCCGCACTGATTGGCGATGGCGATGCTTGGACCGGAATGAGCCGGTCGGCGCTTGAACGCCAACGCAGTTGTCTGTCCGATACCGCGATGGCCAAGGGCGTCGGCGCGGTGTACGACGAATTGATTTAGGCTCCATCCCAGCCTTTTATAAGGGGGCTTCCCGGAATTTAGTGCAGGCTCCAAAATTGCACTCCGGCAATACCCCAACCGTGCCCCAACACCAGAACCGCCCCGAGACGCCAAACTCCAAAACGCCAAAAGCCCTCGACGATGAAGGCCTACTCTATTGTCTGAGAGATTGAATAAGGCTCTTCGCGCGCCTGACCTTTGGCGACAATCAGTTCCGCCAAAAAACCCATCGACAGGAGTTGCGTACCCAAAATCAGCGCTCCGAGCGAATACAAAACGATCGGACGTTGATGCAGCGGAGTCCACTCAGGGTACATCGCCATCCTCAAAATCCAATAGATTGCCATAATAGTCATGCCAACCAGTCCCACACTGAAACTGGCCAAACCAAACATTCCCAGTAGATGTTGGGGTCTTTGGTTAAAACCAGTCAGAAAGCTGACGGTCAGCAAATCTAAAAAGCCCTTCGGAAGTCGTCGCAGGCCGTATTTGGAACAACCATGCTGTCGGGCCCGGTGGTTGACTGGGACTTCGGTGACACGGAACCCTTTGGCCGCCGCCAGTACCGGCACGAAACGATGCATCTCGCCGTAAAGCTTGACCTCGCGAAAGATTTCGGTTCGGTAGACTTTAAAACCACAGTTGTGATCGTGAAGTCTCAGCCCCGTCAGACACCCAACCAACCCGTTAAACACGCGCGATGGCAGCGTTTTATTGACAGGATCATTACGGACCTCTTTCCATCCGCTGACCAAGTCAAAATCATCGCCCAAGGCAACAAGCATCTTCGGCAGTTCAGCCGGGTCGTCTTGTAAATCGGCATCCATCGTCACAACCAACCGCCCAAGTGCGGCCGCCGCACCGGCCCGCAGCGCCGCAGCTTTGCCAAAGTTTGTTCGAAACCGGATCGCCCGCACGTGAGCGTGTTCTTGGGCCAAAGATCGTATCTCCGCCCAAGTGCTATCAGTCGAACCATCATCGACAAAAATGATTTCGAAATCGTAGCTCTCTTTTTCCGCGATGCTGCAGATCTCTTGATGTAGTTGCCGCAACGATTGATCTTCGTTGAAAGCGGGAATGACAAAAGATAGCTGGAGCATAATTGCAGAGATTCAACAGGCGATTGCAGAAAGGACGCGCCCGAGACTGGGCAGAGCATGCGGCGTGAGAATTCCGAATGCCCCCCGCGCTTCGGTCGACTCACAAGTTTCGCCGAAACCGCTATTTACGCCAACCCCGAAAAATAGCTAACATAGTGATACTATTTAGGGACAAATATGTTTGGAGCGAACCCATGAAGGGCTTATTCACTGCGGTACTGATGCTGACGTCGACCACCATGGTCTACGCCCAGAGCGGCTTTAGCCCGCGCCAGTCGACGCAAGAAAATTCCGTCGCGCCACAAACCAACTCAACCGGCCGAACCGGTTCAACCAATCGCACCGCTCAGACGAACCTTGCGGCGCCAACAAATCGGACGAGACTAGCAGCGCTGCAGTCTGGATCTTCAATCGACAATGACAGTGAAAAGTACGTAATCGTGGACGACACGGTCGATTTTGCACGCGAAAGACAGAACCAACGTCCCTTTTTCGGACCAGAAAACGCTCCTCAGAATCGCAACCCCGCCGTCGAGCGGGCTCGTTATTCGGCTCAATCGTCCCAACGATCTGCGACCAGCGTTTTGCCTCCGCGCCGTGACGGTTTTCGCGACGCGTCGTTTGAAAATCGCGCCCCAGTCGAGTCGCGCTTTGTTTCGTCCCCATCACAACCGGTTTTCAGTATCTACGATTTGCAAATCACGCCTGGGTTGGAACGTGAGTTAAAACAGGCTGGTTATCTTTACGCGCCTTTACAAGGCGGAGAAACCAACAGCGATCAAATCCGACTTTTTGGAGATTCACAACGCGCTCAAATCAGTAGCAACGAATCAAAAATCTTCTCCTCCAAAGTCAGCACCTTCCAAGGCAACCTCGTTATCGACATCGACGATTATGATCTGCGACGAATCGAAGAAGGTTCTTACACGTTAGATGATTTCAATCGTTACGATGCGCGCGGCGTTGTCCTGAGATACGTTTCACGCAACAACGAAAAAGTTGACGTCGCGCGATTGCCGCTCCAACAGTCCGGCGGCTATTCCCCGACGACAGATGGCTATCGCAACCCGGCCGCGCAACCCGGTCAAAGAACTGCGCGCGAACCGCAGTATCGAACCGCCAGCAACGCCTCTGAGCGTCGTGACGGCGACGGTAACTGGGTACTGCCAGATACCCGCACCGTGGGCAGTCGTGATGACAGACGCGACTTTACATTGAGACGAGCGGCTAATGAACAGGACTTTCGTCCTCGGGACGGCGATTTAGATCGCGATTACGATTCACCCATCCGGCGCAGCTACCAAGATCGCATGGTAGATATTTATCGCGATGATACGCTGCGATCGCGCGACCCGCTGACCGATCGTCGCGAAACAGTTACGTCACGCCGCCCCTCCCCAGAGGATCAACTCCGCGAACGCGCCTTGGTGCGCGGGTTTACCGAACTGAACGACAGAGAACTGGAGCTGGCACGAAAAGCCCGAGAGCTTGAGCAACAACAACGGCAACTGGAAGAACTAAACCTACAAGCACGTTCGCGCGACTCGAGGTACTCAATCGCAGGCCTTGAGTCGCGACCGTATCAAAGTGCCGAATTGCCGAGGATTTACCAAACGGAGCCTCCGATTGCGACAGATCGTTACGCCGATCTTCGCCTCTCTTCGGCACGTGATGCGCGTCTAACCAATGCGGAACGTTTAACCAACGCAGAACGTTTAAGCACCGGCGCTACCGTAAGACCGCCCCGCGACGCGGACGATCCCGAATTTTTACGCTACGCCCAAGAAAACGAAGCTCAGCTGATACGGATCAATAAAAAAATAGCCGCCATCGATCAGTCAAACAAACTGCACGCTTTGGAAAATCAGGTGGACTCCAAATACCAAGAACAGCAACTCCGACACGCAAAAAACCAACTGAACAACAACGGCCATGTTTCATCATTCAACGATGACGGTTTAGTAGAAAATACGCTTGGTGGAAACTTGGCGGTCGGCCGTAATGGGCCTCCCAACAATCGCATCGCCACCAATACGGGCGCTAATTTCCAAACCGGTTCAGGCGTGGCTGACATGTCCCTCCGGTCGAGTAAAGATCACTTCGATGGAAATTTTCGCCAGCAAAACGTTGCGGTTGCCACATCCGGCAAATTGGTAAACGCACTCTGGTTTATCGCGCTGCTGTCGATCGGCATGAATCTGTACTTAGCCCTGTTGGCTCGATCTTTCTACTCACGTTACAACGAATTGGCCGACGAATTAAGAGAAACGTTTAACGCAACGGTTCATTAGATTCCCGCCGCGGTCTGATCTTCAGATCGCAATCAAGCACCGCTTCTACGGGCTGACTGAGCGTAAAAATGGCACGCGTCGCCCATGTTAACAACGTCTTTTTTAACGCTGAAAAGTGCATCATGAAAAACGTCGCGATTATTCAAGCCGACATGGACAGCGTCCCGCTACCGGGCAAAGTCTTACGCGATGTCAATGGAATGACGGTGCTTGATCGAGTCGTGAGAAGAGTGCAAAGATGCCAGTTTGTCGACCAAGTTGTCGTGGCCACGTCCGACCTGCCAATCGATCTACCTATCGTTGATCATTGCCGAGACTTCGGTTACCAAATTTACGCCGGTGATCAGTTAGACGTCCTCAGCCGATATGTCCAAACCGCCAAAACCTTCCAAGCCGATCGAATCGTGCGTATCGCCGCCGATTGCCCTTTGATTGACAGCGGCGTGATCGACCAAGTTGTGATTAAATTAGAGAACGATTCCTTTCTTGATTATGCCAGCAATTTCTTCCCCAAGCGGTGTTACCCGCACGGGATGGACGTGGAAGCTTTTAGCCTGCAAACCTTACTTTTAGTGGACAGTCTCGCACGCGCCAAACCGGAACGGCAGCGCGTCACTGAACCGATCTACCAAACTCCCTCTCTGTATCGCATCGGCAGCGTTCAGCCTCGCAACGATCACTCGCACCTGCGTTGGGTCGTTGATACCGCTGAAGACCTGCGGCTTGTTAATTTAATCTATCGTCATTTTGGCCATCAGCGATTTGGCTGGCGTCAGATTGTCGATGCCTACCAGAGCAATCCTCATTGGTTGAGCACCAATCAACCCATCATTCAAAAAAAGGTGGCGTAGTGGCCGTCGAAAAGAACAAGATTTTGATTCGTGCTGACGCCGGGGTCGCCATTGGGGGTGGGCACTTATTCAGAATGTTAGCGCTGGCAAACGGGTGTCGGAAGTTGGGTTTCCAAGTCACATTTTTGGTCGGTGAAATTCCGGGGTCTATGCAACGCAAGCTGGATCACGCCGGTTGCGATGTGGTCACCATCGCTTCCCCCCGAGGCTCTCAGCAGGACGCCACCCAGACCCGCGAAGTTTCGGAACGACTGAATGTCGATTGGGTCGTGCTGGATGGATATTGTTTTGGTGATCAGTATCAGCATGCAGTCAAATCCGACGAAGCCCTTTTGATGGTGGTTGACGATTTCGGTCATGGCGATCACGTTCACGCCGATCTGGTGCTGAACCAAAATGCGCAACCCGACGCATCGCGTTATCAAAAATTGCGCCACACCAAAGTGCTGTGTGGGACACGCTATACGATGCTAAAACCCGAATTCGGTTCAGCTTCGGACAACAACAAACCGGCACCTACGGTACGCAGTGTTGCGAAACGAATCTTGGTCACCATGGGCTCAACGGACAGCGCCAACTATACATTGCCGGTGCTGCAAGCGCTGGCTCAAATCGACGGCTGCCGCGCCGCCAACATCGTCGTTGATTGTGTGATTGGCCCTAACTTTGCCCATGAAGTTCAGTTGCGTGAATTCGAGCGTTCTTCAAATTTTAGCTTCCGAATTCACCGCAACGTCGATCGGATAGACGTGCTAATGGGTGCCGTCGATTTGGCGATCACCGCCGGCGGTGGGAGGTGTTACGAATTAGCCAAATTGGGGGTGCCGGGGATCGCAATTCCAACCTCGAAACACCAAATTCCAGTCGTCAAAGATCTATCCAAACGAAACACTTTGTGCCGTTTCCGGGCGTCCCATATTCAGCGCGACGCGGTACCTAACACGCAGACAGTTCTTTCAAAATTTATCAAAACATTGATCGACGATCCAATCCAACGCCAATCGATGTCGGATGCGGGCAGGAAGTTGATCGACGGCATGGGGGCCAATCGTGTCTCGCGCGCCCTGTACAGTGAGTTGTTAGTGTTTCGAAATGTGCGGGCACAAGACGCTGATGTATTGCTTGGCTGGCGAAACGATCCCGAGGTGCGATCCGTTTGCTTCGACGGTGCTCCGATTGATTCGGCCGAACATGAACAGCGGTTAATCAAAAGCCTTGAAACCCCCGAACGTATTTTGTTGATGGCGGAAGATCGTTCGGGAAATGCGATCGGTAAAATTCAAATCGATTTTACACACGACCACATGAACACGGTCAAAATTGGGATCGTAGTCGGTGCCGAACATCGCAGCCGCGGGGTGGGAACGACCTTGATTGAAAAAGCCACGTCGGCAATCTTCAGTGCTGAGAAAAAGGTTCAACAGATTGTTGCACAAGTAAAACCAGGAAATATGGCCTCCGAACGCGCCTTCCGAAACGCGGGGTTCATCTCAACGTCGCCAACGATGGTCGATGAACAGGTGGCTTATCAGTTTATTCTCCACCGTTTCTATCATGCGCTGGAGGACTTTAACACTGCTCAACCCAGCAATCTCAACATCGCCCGAGCCGCTTGAACCGTCTAATGCTGATCGCGTTTTTTTAACCGCAGCACGTCACGAAAGTCCGTGAAAATCAGCAATGCGACACGTTCATCGTCAATTTCCTGGTTTGGAAATCCAAATGTTTGCGATTACTACATTGCGATTGTGCAGGGCCGGGGATATCGTAGTTCAACCCCTTAGATCGCTGAGGGAGGTTTGTTTTGCCCTGCCGACATGTTTCGTCTCAGGGACGTATCTCTTTTCTTGCAATGAGAACAACCCATGCCTAGCTTCGAACGTTCTATAACCCGTTTTGCCACACGAATTTTGTGCGGTGCCGTTTTGCTGATCCCGCTCGCCGGGGTCGCAAGTGCTGAGAACCTCATCGATGATGACTTCTCTTCGGAAACCTATGAATCGCGCAATCTCGCGCGCGGCAACTGGAAGATCGCCGACGGCATGGCTTCTGTAGAACAGGAAGCCGAGCTGTATAAACGACATAAGAATCATGGTCCCATAGCCAACTATGCCGTGGCGCATGACGACGCCACCGCCATTGTCGAATTTAAACCTCAAGGATGCAAAACGGTCGTCTTTACGATGGACGCCACCGATGGCGGACATGCGTTTCGCGTTAAACTCAGAACCCAACCTAAAGGAAAAGGTAAGGGGAAAGCATCAGCGAAAAAGACGCCCAAAAGTCTGATCGTCACCTACGCCCCCAAACAAGGCGACGAAAAAGCTGAACTGATTGAACTCAATGATGAACTGCCGATGATGGTTGACGGCGAATGGTGTCGGTTGGAGGTGACGGTTACCGGTGACAAAGCAACCGTGAAGATGGGCGATAAAGTTATTGAAGTCCAACATCCCCAAATCGATCAGAAAAAGAAGACCGCCAAAATTGGATTTTCATTTGGCCAATTTGCAATCCGCAAGTTCGAACTCAGCCAGTAGTTTGAATGAAGCCAAGAGAGAGCCGTCGCCCGGTAGTGTTTGATTAACGCTCGATTGCGCTCATCGCCGTGGGGACTCACACGTCGTCGGTACCTCCGGCATTGTCAAATCGCAGTAGCAATCGCCCATTTTCTCTGCGGTCGGCAAAAATTGGTGCCTAAGAACTCTATGCTTGCGTCGACCGCCGACGCGGGGTCGGCCACCAAATCGGAATACGAAATTTCGACATGTTCAGAGCGCTGGTTTTGACACAATTAAGTCGGCCATCGGTGGCGGTGGGAGGCTAACGGTGTGCCATTTGTTGTTCATTGAAATCGTCGCCAGATTCGCCGCTGTTGTCCAACACTTTCGTTTACGAGGCTACGGCTTCTTAGATTCTGCGGGGCGGAAAAATCAATTTACAATCGTGCATGGGCGGCGAATCTGGCAGAAGCATCGAAATTGCTTTGCTTGCTTTACATGGGCCTACTGAATTTTAGTGGCAATCTTTGCACGCACTCGGTGCCACTAAATTCCGAGAAGAACCTCCCGCTGGAGTTAGGAAACAAGGCCCTACCCAATACTACCAAGTGTTCGCGCTTCGATCTGCCAAAAATGCTGAAATGAAAACGGTACTCACTTGGAAACGTGGCTCAAACGGGCGACGACGTGCCATCGTTGGGCTTGGCTGTCGCCATAATGTGTTACGACGAATTAAGCCGCGTACCGCTGCGGCATCGGAATCGTGTGTTGAATGCCGATCGGTTGAATGGTGGCTCCCGGGTGACGGATTTCGGATTTAAGTATCGTCTCCGAAAGATCGATGATTTTATCCCCGTAATCCTCGAATCGGTATCGCGCTTCGACACGCTCTTTCGATTTCAACCGCATTCCTGCAGCGATTTCAGGCTGGGTCGCCAGCATTCTGATGATGTTGGAGGTTTGGTCGTAGTCGGCGTAGGGAACGACAAAACCCGCTCCGTTGTCGATCGCTTCAGGAGCCCCACCGGCTTGATCGAAAGTGATCACCGGTAATGAAGAAGCCATGGCTTCGTGGATGACGCAGGGGAAAGGGTCCACCCGTGACGACATTAAAAATGTGTCGGCGCCCATGAAATAGGGTTCAACATTAGCTCTTTCGCCGATGAAGTGAACGTGGTCACGTGCACGGGTTTTATCAAGATCGAGTTGAACATAGTGGTAGGTCGAATGGGTCCAACGAGGACCTTCGCCGACCCAAACGAAATGAATCGGGATCTCGGAACGGTTCAGTTCGGTCACGCGCCGGGCGATTGCCGCGTAATGATCGATGCCTTTACGAAGGTCGAGTGTGCCGCAGCCTAAAACAACGAATGAGTTTTCAGGAATGTTTAATTCGCTGCGGATTTGTGAATGAGCCACATCACGGGAGATGCCGGTTCCAAACTCGGGACTTAATAAGCCTTGGGATAATACGATCGATTTGGAAATCGGCACCGGTGTTTTTGCATCGGCCGCTTCACGAACGTGGTGGACAGGGAAGATAACTTTGGTGGCGATGTCATAAACTGACTGGTAATCTTCCTCGCTGTAGGATGATGGAAGTTCATGGACCAGCATGATAACGGGAACGTCTTCCCCTGCGATTTCTTTGGCGATGAAACGCGATTCCATGCTGTTGCAAATTGCAAGCACGGGGAGATTGGCCTTTTCGCGATGAATGAACTTGGCAACCCGTTTATTAAGTTCACTAGATTGGGCTTTGGTCACATTTAAGCAGTCAAGGGCTTCCGAGTGTGACTCGAATTCGCCTGCTAAATGCCCGCCGGTTTGCAATATGGTTTCGCACTGAATATCGCAGTTCTGCGAGAAGTGCTTTAATATGTTCAGAATGATCTTGGGAGCGCCGGTGCGAGTCGCCTCGTGAGACACAAACAAAACTCGACGACGAGCGGGCCCTTGGGGGTGCTTGACCCTTTTTGATTTGCGGAAAATTCTCATAATTGGCCCTGTAAAGGTAGTTCGTGAACTCAATAGCGTGGCGAGATCAAACATTCGTGATGACTGTCCAATAGTCGGTTTATCGGATGGATGCATAAGTTGGGGTTGGCGAAAATTTGACGCATGTAGGGAATGATTAGATTGGTCAGCGATACTTACTGGAACACCCGCGGGAAAGTTAGCAAAGTTTGCCGTCTTGAAACAGTTCAACACCCGACTGCAATCGGCTGAGACGCTAGCGAAGCGGTGAATGTTGACGACGAAGGTCCAGCGACGCGCGGAATTCCCCGTCGGTCGTGAATCTGGCAGTCGCTTAGCACCACGCGTTTTCTGATCGGGTACGGTTTAGAGGGCATGGGGCCGTTACTTGGAAGCCATACGAAACGAAACCAAACGGAACGAAGCCAAACGGAACGAAGCCAAACGAAGCCATAAGCGGCGTGATAGACAAATTATGCCCCGCAATCGCGCGTGCTGCGGCGCGAGCCCGATTCCGGGCTATCGCCCGTTGCGCGCAGTCACCGTTAGGCGGCCTTGGCAAATAGATGCTGGAATTGGGGCGATTCGGCGTCCGCTTCGGCGACTGAACTGTCATGGACGATTCGTC
Source organism: uncultured Pirellulaceae bacterium (assembly GCA_937944405.1). Classification (GTDB taxonomy): domain Bacteria; phylum Planctomycetota; class Planctomycetia; order Pirellulales; family Pirellulaceae; genus Mariniblastus. The sequence goes on along the minus strand of CALDYR010000150.1, from coordinate 4,288 downwards.
CGGTCTGCATCACAATCACTCGGTCGGCTAGGGCCAACGAAGATCGCCGATGGGTGATGATGATTGTTGTTCGCGAATTGATAAATTCGGCCAGTTCGCCGTGGATCAGCCCTTCGGTTTTTCCATCGATTTGACTGGTCGCTTCATCCAAAATGAAGATGCGGGGATCGGCCACGATCGCACGCGCCAACGCAACGCGCTGTCTTTGACCGGCCGATAATTGCCCGCCATCGTCTCCCACGACGGTTTGGTAACCGTCTTGAAATTGGTCGACGAAATCTGGCAACCGCGCGATTTTAGCGGCTTCCATAATTTGCTGGTCGGTCGCGGTCCGCGAACCGTAGGCGATATTCTCCCAAAGGGTGCCCTGAAATAGCTGTGAATCTTGGGTTACCCAAGCAATCTGCCTCCGCAGTTTACGCGGATTGACTTCTTTCAGGTCGACGCCGTCAATTTTTACCGTGCCCCGATTGGGATCATAAAAACGAGCCAACAGATGCATCAGTGTGGATTTACCGCAACCGTTGCCGCCGACGATTGCTAGGGTCTGTTGATACGGGATCGTCAAATCAACTTTCCGAAGCACCACTTCGCGCGGTTTGTACGTGAAAATGACTTGTTCAAATTCGATCGATTGGGAATGCAGCGGCATCGGAGTCGGTGGCCGAGGGTAATCAACGTTGTGTTCGACATCGTAGGTTTTAAATAGATTCTCACATGCTGAACCGCCACGTACTAAAACGTTGACCACTTCGGTCATCTTGCGAGCCGGATCGCTTGCTCCGGCCAGCAATGCGTAGAACAAAATCAACTGTTCAGGTTTTAGCGGCGTGTCGGTGATTTTCAACCAGTCGCCAAAGAGGTGCGTCTGCTGATTGAGAACCAAGTAGGCACCGGCCAACAACGCGATCGAAATCGAGACAATCCCCAAGACTTCGGTGATCGGACGCAACAGTGAATCGTACAACGAAATACGCAGCGACATGTGGTAAAGCAGTTCGGAACATTTCTTAAAACGTCGGCGCTCGGTGCGCTCGCGGTTGAAGATGCGGACCGTTTTAACAGCATGGAACGTTTCGATCAGTGACTGGAAAACGTCAGACATTCCACGCATCTCGGATTCGGTCGAATTCTTCATTCGCCGCGAAACGGACCGTACTAACCACGCCCCACCGGGCACCATAATCAGCGAAATCAACAGCAGCGGCAACGAGATGCAAGCGGCGCAAATCAAGCACGTGATCATTTTCATCGGCTCGCGAATGCACTTGCCGTAAAACATGCGCAACCCGCCGTTGACCATCATCATGTTGTGCGAAAGATGGGTCATAATGTTAGAGGTGCCAATTCGATCGATTCGGCGTTGGTCAAGTTCGAGGGCTTTGCGGTAATAGATTCTTCGGAGATCCATCACCGTTTTGCTGGCCACCCGCGCCGTCAAATACGCCGACCCGACAAGAAAGAATCCCTTTAAAACCGACACCACTAATAGAAATGTGATCGACCAAACCAGCGTCTCAAACGCAGAGGTCGGAGCGTATTTATTAACGATCGGTTGGACTGAATTCTCATAGTAGGTGACACGTTTGATCTCGCTTTTCAGGCGATCGATTTTCATGTTCAGCTTGAGCCCCATCTTCTTGGCTTCCGCTGGCGGCGAAGTGTCGATTGCCAGTTGCAGATCGGCAATTTCACGATTGACGGCGGCCACGGTACTGTGACCGTCCTCAATCTCTGAGGCAACCCAACTGATGGCCGTTTCGTCCTGCACCACGATCTTCACGATCGGAAAAATCGTGGTGATCGACATGCTCCACAGCAACGAGATCATCACCGCGCAGCCGACAGCGCCGATGATCGACCACTTGTAACGCAGTGACAAGATAATGGCTTTTAAAAAAGGCTTCATCCGAGCTTCTGTGGGTGGTTGGGCAACTGGGCGATTAGGAAGAAATAAGCCAAATCGGTAGACTCCCAAGGCGCGTACTTTGAAGATCGCGCCTTACCGGGTCAAGTTCAGTTCTCTTATCGACATCTGCAGTATCAAAAATACCCGTTTTTCCAATTTAGAAAGATAGGCAAAGAATACTGTATGAGAATCAAGCGACCGGAGGCCCATTGCGTTCTGGGTGACAGCGTCGATGATAGCTGAATCGCTGTGATAGCTGAATCGTCGTGATAGATAGCTGAATCGCTAATGTTTCGTCGACTTGAAATTTCAGGTTGGCTGGATTCGCCGGAAACTCGCCGGTCACAGACAACCGTGGCGACCGCCCAATCGCAGGATTTGTAAACCCCGCGATTTGATCCTGACGAACCACTGGCAAGTAGAAAAGCCGAGCAAGAGAACAGTTCTGTTTTCTTCGGTTTTGCCGCGTTGGCCCAATCTGCCGTAGGCATTACCCAATGCGGAGCTTCGATTGGATTCGGTCGATCGCGACTTTAACTTTCACTTTTGAATTCGCCAAAGTAATTTCGGAATCATCGTCGATCAGCGAACCAATTTTTTTCTTTGCCGCGATGACGGTACTGTGACTGCGACCGCCGAAATAATCACCGATTTCAGATAGGGCGGCGTTGGTGTGTTCGCGCGCCAAATACATCGCCAGCATTCGAGCGGCGCTGACTGATTTTCGGCGGCTGTTGGAACGGAGGTCTGTCGCCTTGAGCCCGGTCAGGTCACAGACGGCTTCTTCGATCGTCACCATCGACGTTCCGACCGAAGAAAGCACGATCAGATCTTGCAGAACATCACGCGCGAATTCAACGGTGACTTTCTCCACTCCAGTGGAGATTGAAACGGCGCGCAGCCGATTCACTGCACCTGACAGACGCCGAACGTCACGTGTGATCTGTCCGGCGATAAGTTCAACAATTTCGGTGCCTAAAGGGAAGTTCCGCTGCTGGCACATCCTGCGAATGATGGACTGTCTGCCTTCGAGATTGGGAAACATCAAAGGGCACATCAAACCACTGGCCAATCGGTTGAGCAAATCACTGCCCAGGGTATCCAGTTCCATCGGCGGCCGGTCGGAGGAGACAATGATTTGCTTGCCCTGCCGAACCAAGTGGTCTAGGGTGAATTGGAATTCGTTCAAGGTCGCATTTTTGCCGGCAAGAAACTGGATATCATCGATCGCCAACAAATCAAGATCACGAAACTTACGTCGAAACATCGGCAACCCGCGATTGTCTCTCAGAGACGCCACGAACTGATTGGTGAATTGTTCGGCGGTTAAGAAAATGCACCGTTTGACACGCAATTGTCGCCGGTACTCATTCGCGGCCGCTTCCAAAAGATGGCTTTTCCCAGACCCTGACGGGCCATGAATCAGCAACGGTGAAAACTGTCCAGGCAGTTGCATGATTTGTTCGACACCGGCTTGGGCGAACTGATTGTTGGAACCGAACCAAAATGATTTTAGGTCAACTCTGGCGGGTTGAGGGGAATTTACCCTAGGTCCGTTGTCTGGCGTTGTTTGCGGAATAGATTGCCGGTCGACCGAGGTCTGTTCCACGGCATCGTCCACGGCATCGAAAAGGCCGGGCTGATCGTGAGTGGTTGATTTGTGTGATTTGGTTTTGACCGGCGGCGATTGAACGACAAACTCGATACAAACATGAGAGCCACACACGTGGTCTACGACGCTACGAATGTCAGAAGCAAAAGTGTTTTGCAACCGGTTTGAGGTAAAGTTGCTGTCGGCAAAAACGTTCAACCGATTCTCAGAAAATCGAACCGGCAATTGCTGGGAGAACCAAAGTTCGAACCGCGTGTCGCCGATCTTCTGTTCCAACATCTTCGCAATGATTTTGGAGATCTCGGCATCGGTTTTGCTGCCTGCTGTTTCTATGCCAGATTGGGATCTGGCAACAGCGGTGGTGGTGGGCGTGGGTTCCGTTATCGACAAAGTCGCATCCTGACGTTTTCATCGTATCCTATAATCTCTGGAACTCGCCGGCTTCATTGCAGACGCGTTCTTAACCGTAGTAGGAGGCGATTTTAAGAGTGCTAGCAGCCCTGTCAAACGTCTAAATTTTATTTCGTTTGAAGTTTTCATAATCATCGAAGAACGCATCCGAGTTTTTGCAAAACAGTGCAAAACCGGAGCAGGCCTCAATGTGGAAACCTGTTGAAAGTTTGTCAGTCATATCGCCAAAGCGAATGTGAGCGCTCACCATTTCCTGTCTTTCGACGTCTCTGGCGAGACGCAAGATTTGATCCCTCGTGAAACGAAGCCGAGACGTCATTTAGCTGTCGGGGATGGCGGTCCGCATAAAGCCTAAG
>CALDYR010000149.1 GCA_937944405.1 uncultured Pirellulaceae bacterium | reverse complement strand
GTTATCGCCCCAATGGCAATCACCACAATGTTGGGCGATCAACGGGCGAATCGTGTGCGTGAAAGTCCGTTGTATCTTCCGCAAGTTCTCTGGTTGCTCGGCCCAAACCGGCACCACCAGCACCACCGATAGGACACAGATAATGCCCCTCAAAGCAATTCTGCGCAGTCGTTGTTTTATCTGCATGTTGACCAACGGTGATTTTCAATCGGCAATTTAATTGCGAACAGGAACGCGCTCCCCCTACCCCAACACTCGTGGCGGCGTCGAGGGGTAAAACTATCGCCGCTTAACACGATTCCACCTGCCTTATTATATTATCGCAGAACCTTAAGGAATTGGATCGTCTATTTAAACCGCAGGTCCCGAAATCGGAGTTGACCCACGCTCAGATTTGGCGTCTTTTCCCGCAAAATCAGTACGTCGTTCCCTGTAAACGGGCGTAGAATCGCGTTTTTTGGGTAAAAACAGCGTTTTGAAGGCATTTTTGATGCAGACTGGCTTGAATAATTAAATCAACGCTGTCTAATTTTCGCGTTGTTGAACATAAAACCCTTAATTTACCGAATAAACACCCCCCCTACAAATTTCCCGGAGGATTCTTCCATGGCGAAAAAAGCAGCCGCTGCCAAGCCACCTACTAAATCAGAAATCATGAACAACTTGGCCGAGTCGACAGGCATGACCAAGAAAGAAGTTGCCAGCTTCTTCGACGCGCTGACTGCAGAAATCGAAAAGAACGTTGGCGGTAAAGGCGGTTGCGGCCAATTCACAATCCCCGGCTTGTGCAAGATCGTCGTGCGTGACAAACCTGCCATGCCGAAGCGTGAAGTTCGCAATCCAGGAACAGGCGAAATGGTCTGGGCGAAGCCAAAACCAGCCAGCCGAGTCGTCAAGATCCGTCCACTCAAGGGTTTGAAAGACATGGTGATGTAAGTTTCGATCATGAATCGCGCTCCGCGTGAGTCAGTCCAAAGCGTAAAACCACCGCTGCCCTGATTATATTACAAAGCCACCGTTTGACACGGTGGTTTTTTTGTAATGCAACACTCTGAACTGCTTCGGCGATTCTTCGGCGATTCACTGGGAGTTGGTCACTGGTCTTCCGCCTTCTCGTTTTTCCATGGTTTGTTCAACATGGTTTTGGCGATCGCTGCGGAAGCCGGACGCAAATTTGCTCACATGACTTCATCAAAACCCATTGGCCAACTTCGCCAATCAATCCTTTGGCTTCGGCGATGGGAATAAAATCGTTGGGGCTGACGCCTCCGTGAATCGGGTGCTGCCACCGCAGAAGTGACTCAAAACCAATCCTCGTCGATGTCTCGATGTCGATGAAGGGTTGTTAACGATCGACGCGCTGGGATGCCAACCCAAGAGCGCTGCGAAGATTGTCGCCGAGAGATCTGACTACAGTCTGTCAGTCAAAGGCAATCAACCCACTTTACACCAATCAGGAACAAACGACTAAATGCTAGATGGGACAACGACTACATGGAAAAAGTGCTTTTCGCTGGTTAAAACACCGTGCAATCGCCCTGCCGCTCCCCTTACCAACCTTGGCGAGTTGGGGGGCACCAAACTTTTTGCCCATCTCTTTAACCTATCCGCAAGACAAAAGATGCCCAACGAAATTCAGCGTTGGATTTACGGCCCAGTAACCGTTACCAGTAGCGCTCTAACACGATTTGCCCCGGCGTCTTGCTGCGGTGCTTCACCATGCCTCGGCTGTTGAGCAATTCTTCCATCGAATCGAGCATCGCCGGATTGCCGCATAACATCACCGCCGACGAATCTTTGGTTAACAAGCAATGGGACGCTGTTTCCAGTTGTCCGCTGGCCAGCAACGCCGGAATCCGACCACGCATCGCCACTTTTGACTGCTCGCGCGTGAGGCTTTGGATCAGTTCAAACTGCCCCGGGCGGGTTGTGCGATAATTAGAAAGTTCTTCGGTGTATGCCAGATCCGATTCACGCCGCACCCCGTGCACGATGACGATTTTCTTGTAACGTTCCCACGGGGTTTCGGTTCTCAGCATCGCCACGTAGGGCGCCAATCCAGTTCCGGTCGCGAACAACCAAAGGTGATCCGCGTCAGGGGTATGGGCGAGCGTAAAACGACCGGCACCGCGATCGTTCACCACCAGCCCGTCTCCCACTTCGAGCGCCCATAATTTTGGAGTCAGATCGCCGTCTGGGACCAAAACGATGAAAAACTCAAGCTCATCGCCGTGGGGAGACGCAACTGAGTAAGGACGGTTAATAATCGCGGCTTGTACCCCGATCTGGTCCTTGGGATAGACTCCCAATTGCAAGAACTGCCCCTCTTCAAAGGGCTGGACACCATCAGCTTTGATAGTGATCGTGAATAATCCGTCGGCCCAGACTTTCTTTTTCGTAATCGTCGCATCACACCAAGTAGGCATTTTATTGCTTTGCAAAGAGGTCGAAATAAGGTAAAGATACTCTACCGCGGAACTCCATAATGGCCGAATCAACGCGCGAAAGCAAGTATAGATCGTTGCAAGCGTTTATTTCGAAACAGCCCCCGGGCCGGTTGGATCGATGACGATTCGAATTTGGAAAAATTCTGCGGCCGCATATCGCAATTTAATTTGGTTCACCCCTGCCCCTTGTTGATCGTGCAACGTTTCGACGCTCTGGCCATGAAAGTTTGTGCGTTCAACTTTTCCCATCTTAAAGGGGGTGAACAGAGTGACTTCGCCGCCACGCCGCTGGGTTTCTTGAATCCGCATCTCAAAAACAACAGGTTCCCCTTCAGCCCCAAAAACAGGACGCGCGTCGGTAACCAAAACGTTTTTACTATCCAAGTGAAAGAATTGCGTGGTCGTGGAGCTGTTGAGTTTTGTGCCGAG
>CALDYR010000148.1 GCA_937944405.1 uncultured Pirellulaceae bacterium | reverse complement strand
ATTACGTTTATTGAGATTGATTACGTTTATTGAGATTGAGTTCGTTCAGCGGTTAGAGTTTATCGAACTCTTGGTCGTTATCGATCCATTCATCTTCTTGGGTCGTCAACGACGCACCGAAGCAGATGCCAGCCATCACTAAATAGGCCACACAATACTCGATGACGTAACTTCGGTACGCGGCCGGCATCTTCACCAGATCGTGGGGCCAGAACATTCGATCACCGGGCAACGGTGAGTGCATCACGCCAAAGAGAACCAATCCCGCCGCTGCCAGCAGATACAGCGCGGCGGTGTTGAAACGTCGGTCGATAATTTTGGCGACCGCCGACGCCCAGATCAAACTGGTAAAGATAAAACCACCGGCCATTACGTTGATCACCAGAAGATGGTTTTGGAGAAATTCTGCGACCGGTTCAGGGACGCGCGTGTAATCGATAACGGCGATAAACATACTCAGCTGTATCGCGACCAACTTCGCTAGGGCGGGGATGCATGCCACCGCGATCGCGGTAGCATGCCGGCGCGGAGTGGCGTGAAAGCTTTGGGCGGTAATTTCGATGCCGATAAAAATCAGGATCGGCAAAACCGCCGCTTCAGGAATCCAAACAAAGAGGTAACTAAAGAAGCCCATTAAACCAGCGCCGCCGATGAACATCGCCGTTGCCAAAACGTAGGCTGCCCGTCCTCCCATCGCTTTGTACGCCGGGTGGCCGATGTAGGGCGTCGTTTGGACCACCCCGCCGCAGAGTGCCGCGACAATCGTGGCGATCGCCTCGGCCCCGACAACGCGACTGGTTTTATAAGGGTCGCCGACCGATGCGGCGCTTTCGGCGCAATCGACGCCGCCAATGATCGTCACCACCGCGAAAGGCACAATATAACCGAGATATGCAACGGTGAGGCCCATCGCCCCCAACCACTCAAATTTCAACGCCTCGGTCCACTGGTGGGGAAACCAAACAGGACTGTCGCCCAAGGAATGGGCCACCGGCACCAAGGAAAGCCCAGTGCTGTTTTGAATCGCGATCAACAAGTAATAAATCAAACACCCCACACCGACCGCCGCCAGCGCACCGGGAATTTTTCCAGGAAGATGCTTGCGGCCAATCAAGGTAATGAATACGACCACCAAGGATGCCAATCCGACGATGGGGCTTTCACCAATTTTTGGCATTTGCGAAAACGAAATCAGCACCAGTGCGATCGCGGCCAACGATCCTAACAACCCGGCGCGTGGAAAAACACGATGAATCCAATTCGCCGCCCCAGCCCCGATCGCTTTGATGACACCTGTGATCAAAATCGCGCACATGCCGATGTGCCATGTCCGCATTGCCGCCGCATCGGGTTCCAATCCCAAATCAATACCCGCACTGTACGCCGGGCCCAGTACCAGCAACACCATGCCGATCGTGCTGGGTGTGTCCAACCCAAGTGGCATTGCGGTAATGTCTGTGCGGCCCATCCGTTTGGCGAGCATCAACGCCATGGCAAAAAAAATCAGATCGCCCACAAGCACCCCGATAGCAGTTCCGGGAACCATGTAAGCTAAAGCAAATTCTACAGGGAAGCCGTAGCCGGTCGACAGCATCGACACAAGCAGCACTAATCCGGCGATATTATCTAACATCAGGCCAAAGAACGCATTTACATCGCCTGGCCGAGCCCATTGGTATCTTTGCTGAATCAAAATAGACCTCCAAAAATAGCTGTGGCACGGGCCTTGCGAATGATGGCCATCGTGAAAAATTTCAGATCGAACTTGTTTGTGCCCCACCACGTTTTCAAAGGCGAATACGGAGCCAAAACGTGTGAAATTGCGGGCAAATCAATGTTTGAGTGTAAATCTGAAAAAAACAGCTGTCAAAGGGATGACCGCGGACCTAACGAGTCCCACCCCTCTTCGATAGTTCTAACAGATGAGGCGGAGCCCTCTGATTTTCTATCAACCCAAGAAAGGACACGCATTTCAGGGACTTTTTTTCAAAGGAAAGCCAAACCTATCGATGTCGCAAAAAATGTTGCAACTTCTTTACGAAGGTAAGACTTTCGATCGAACTTAAGTCCTAAACGATGCGTAAGTAACCATGCAAGGTACTATTCACGATCTTTATTTTAACGCACAACGTCAATTCGAGGCCAAAACGCAACCGGTGACTGACGAGGAATTGCTACTGGACTACCGCCAGTCCGGCGACCGCGAGCTATATGCTCAGTTGGTCTACCGGTACGAGCGCGAATTGTTCAGCTATCTCAGACGCTACATGGGCAATGCAGAAATGGCTGAGGACGTCTTTCAAACCGCGTTTTTACAGGTTCACTTAAAGTGCGATTTGTTTGAAGCCGGTCGTCGATTTAGACCTTGGTTGTACACCATCGCGACCAACGCTGCGATTGATGCGAAACGACGTAACAAGCGCCATAAGACGGTCAGCTTAGACACGCCGCGAGAGCAAGACAGCGAAGACGTTGGTCGTTTGGTTAACCTATTGGAAAGTAGCGATCCCAACCCTTCGGAATCCGCTCTGTCGGCCGAACGGGCACAACGAGTCCGAGAGACATTAAACCGGCTGCCCGCATCAATGAGTACGTTAATTCATCTGGTTTACTATCAAGGCCTCAAGTATCGTGAAGCCGCGGAAGTGTTAGACATCCCTGTGGGCACCGTAAAAAGCCGGATACATTCGGCAATCGCGAAACTTACTGACGCTTGGAAAACCAGCCGTATTGATTGACCTGAACCGAATCTGCTAATGTCGCATCGACAGTGTCGTGGACATTGGGCCGATTATCAGTGCCCTTCAACGGCGTTACATAGTTGAGAACTTGTTTTGAATCACCCCATGCAAGAAGAATTGCTTGGTTACGTTCTGGGAGCATTGGATGCGACCGAGGAACGGGACATTCAGCAGAAAATCGAACAAGATTCTGAATTACAGAATCAAGTCCAGCGCATCCGAGATTGCTTATTGCCGTTAGAAGCACTGGAAACTCCCACCGGCATGCGTCCGGGGATGGCGCGTCGAACCTGCGAATGGGTGGCCGGAGTTGATAAAGATCCCGGGCTTGCCGAACCCTACCAAATCGAAGACACCAATCATATCAAATCGTTTTTCGGGGACGTTGCAGGTTCACAAGCCACACCCATCGTTGCCACTGAAAAATCATCTACCACTGACGTCGAAAGCGTTATCCTTCCACACGCTCCTCAGTTTTCCGAAGATGCGAAGTTTCAATTGCTACACCCCAGCACCTGGTCATTGACCGATGCGTTGGCCGGCGTGGCCATGCTGGCCATCGTAAGCAGCATTCTTTTTCCCGCGATTTCCTACCAACGCTACAACAGCCGACGACTATCCTGTCAAAACAACATGCAACAGATCGGCAATGCATTGCTGAAATACAGCGACATTAACGACGGTAAGTTTGTCGAAATCCCCTCCCAAGGTCGACTCTCGGCCAGTGGATATTTTGCGCCGGCGTTGATGAACGCGGGTCTGATTGAGGATGACCGCGTTTTCTCTTGTGCCGGACTTGGCCAGTCGGCTCCGGTTCATATTCCCAGCATCGCTCAGATTAAATTAGCCACTGGCAGCCAGCTGGAACACCTCCGCCGCACCATGTCTGGCAATTACGGTTACTCCTTGGGCTATCAAATGGAAGACCGTTACCATCCACTGACCAATCGTGGTTTAACCAACACCGTTTTAGTCGCCGACATGCCATCGCTGAACCAACCCGGCCGTCACAGCATCAATCATGGATCATGGGGACAAAATTGCCTCTTCGGCGACGGCCATATCGAATTCATTCGTGGCAGTTCATTAGGCGAGGACGCGATCTTCGTAAACGATTACGGCGTCGTCGCACCCGGCACCAGCGAATACGACAGCGTCATCGCGCCCAGTCATCTGTCTCCAGCAAAATGGTAACGTTGAGCCAATGGTTTAAATCGGCTTGCCGACCACCGTCAAACTTCGCCGGGAGTTTCGACGCGGGGTGGCTCCCGACGTCCGCATATTTAACGCGGCGTCAGCCTCTTTAACAGCCCCGTTTATCACCAGACGTCTCCATCAACAAAACGACAACAGCCCCCACCGGCCCAACCGAAAACAGCGTCTGAACACCGATTGGTTATGTGGCCGCTTCCTTTTCGGGTAATCCAGAGCTACAAAATCTACATTTCGGCAAACAGAACAATTCGACGATGCCAGAAAGTTCTAACCCGACCCACATCATCTGGTGGCTGAAGAAGGACTTTCGCCTCCACGACAACGCTGCGCTACACCGTGCGATCGGTTCCGGAGTTAAAATCCTGCCAGTCTTCGTGCTTGAACCGTCGGCTTTGCGGGCCGCGGAAACATCCGCATTTCACGTCGCGGCTTGGCGTGAGGGATTGCAGGATCTGCGACGCAAATTGGCACCTCTTGGCGGAAGCGTTTTAGTCCTACACGATGAAGTAGAAGATGCTTTCAAAGCCCTGGCCAATGTGGTATCGTTCGACCAAGTCGTTAGCCACCAGGAAGTCGGAACCAACCGAACCTTCGAACGCGACAAACGTTTTCAATCTTGGTGCGACCGATCAAACGTGCGCTGGACGGAGCTTTTGCAAACTGGGGTGTTTCGGCGATTAAGTGATCGCAACAAGCGCGCCGCGCTGTGGCGGCAATGGATGAATCGAGGGCCCATTCCAACCCCATCCGATGAAGACTTACGGCGGGTCAATGTTCCGGAAGCCGCGATCCGGTTATGCGACGATTTAGAACGCCAATTTAAAATCAAACCGCCGGGATTGGAATTGGATCGCGATGTTCAACCTTTGCGCCAACGAGTGACCGAAACCGACGCTCAACAGACGCTGCAAGACTTCCTGTTCAACCGTGGCATCGCCTACCGCGGAGGGATCAGTTCGCCCAACTCCGCAGTGGTGGCGGGATCGCGACTGTCGGTTCATCTCGCGTGGGGCACGATCACGGGACGAACCGTTTTGGCCGCAACGACCGAACGAATGCGAGCATTAAAATCTTCTGACGACCCACGATCACCAGCGTGGCGGCGATCGCTCAGCAGTTTTTCGGCGCGGCTCAGTTGGCGGGATCACTTCACTCAGCGATTGGAAACTGAACCAACAATGGAGTTTTACCCGCTCAATCGCGCTTACGAAAAATTATCTTTTAGCCACTGCCCGGATCGGTTAAATGCTTGGGTCCAAGGGCGCACTGGTTTTCCGTTAGTTGACGCCGTGATTCGATGTGCACAACAGACTGGTTTTGCCAACTTTCGCATGCGCAGTATGATCACTTCGGTTGCCTGCCACGCCCTGAGGCTCGATTGGCGAGAGATCATGTGGCCGATGGCGCGCTGGTGGGGCGACTACGAACCTGGTATTCATCTTTCACAAATCCAAATGCAAGCCGGGGTTGTCGGGATCAACACCTTGCGCACTTACAACCCCGCGAAACAAATCGTCGACCACGACCCTGCCGCCAAATTCATTAAACGCTGGGTACCAGAACTGGTGCCTTTCTCTGCCGGTGAGATTGTGGCCCATCAAGATTCGCCCGTCGCGGGTTACACACCGCCGGTGGTAAATTGGAAATCCAGCACCACAGAAATGCGAACGCAATACTACGCGATTCGAAAGTTGCCAGAAACGAAACAACTGGCCGCTGCGGTGATGGAAAGACACGGTTCACGCAAACGACCTAACTCCAATCGCAGGACGACTCAAAAACGCAAAAAGAAGAAATCAGCCGATGCGTCGCGCGAAACCCAAGGGATGCTTTTTTAGCCAACCGCTAACCAGCGGCGAATGACCGATGACGACTTTCCCTCACCGATGTCAGTGACAGAACATGAAACCTTACTATTGGCTGTTGTTGACTGGAAACTGCTTGATCGCCTCCGGATTGTTCCACGCGCTGACCCATTTTTGTATCGGAGGCGGCGGTTAGGAAGGACCGGCCTCCATTCGAAAACCCATTCTATTTGGATTTTCAACAGGGCTAGTGTCTTCCCCTGCTATCTTTAATAGCTGGATCCAGCCAAAAGTTTACCCCCGACAACTTTTGGCAAAGCGGGCGTGATGAAATTCCCACACGGAGTCGCTATCCATGCGGTGCAGTTGTTACCGATGTTGGTTGGTGTTGGAAACGGGGCACGGCGGCTATTGTAAATTCGACGATGGCAAATACCATCGCCTCAACCGCGCTGGTTTTTGCAACGAAACCGAACCACCTCAGCGCTACGTCTTTTCAAGTGTTTTGTCGATCGCCCCGCCGTGCGCTTTCTCCACAGTTTAAACGAACTTGGTTTCAAAACCGATCGCATCAGCTTGATCACTGCGCCCGGCGTTAGCCCAAACTGTTGATCAATCGCATCGAAAGTGGTGCGGTCCTCCCACGCCATCATGACGATCCGATCTACCTGTTTGGGCGATAACTTTTTGATTTTGGAAGATGTTGCATCATTCATAGAATCTATTGAATCGTTACTGGAATCGAACTGTGGATTTGCCCTGTTTATTTACTCAGCCTCTTCTTGGGAAGGGATTGTCGCTGCGTTTTCACAATGCACTGCAGGTCTTCTGGAATTTGACGGAGAAAGTAGAAGCGGTTGGTGTCAGAACTATTGCACTCCCATCAGATTGGCAAACTCACAAAAATCCACAGATCGCCTTTCCCAAACAGACGAATCCATTCGTCGCCCGCCAATTGCCAATTGCCTATAAGACGTACAATTATCGCGATTAAGCCCGGTTTTTTATGCGGTTACCACCTTACCGGCAGTTTCCACAGCGTTTAACTCGATTCCCAGAGGATCGCACTACCATCGTAGGCACAGGCAATCCATCGGCCGGCGTGGTGCCGCTAAATTCATTGGCTCTTCCCAGATTTTAGTGGTAACCTTTGAGCGCGCGCGTGCCACAAAGTTTCGGGAAGAACCCAAAAAGAAAGACTTGACCGAATGACTGACGTCCACCAACGGCTGCACAATGGATTGCCCGAACACCTTGGGGAGCGGGTTCGAATTCACGCTCGGGGTGAGCCCCGTGACGGCCAATTTATACTGTACTGGTTGCGAACGGCGGTTCGCGCCGACGAAAACCCCGCCTTAGACGTGGCGCTGTCGCTGGGGCGCCAGTTGCGTCTGCCGGTTTTGGTCTATCACGCGCTTTCACAGCACTACCGTTACGCATCGGATCGACATCACACCTTCATGCTCCAAGGCGCCCGTGACCTTCAATCGCAATTGCGCACACACAACATCGATTACGCCTTCCATTTGGCAACGCCCAACGATTCGAACGAACACTTGGTGACACTGGCAAACCAATCCGCCGTTGTGGTGACCGAAGAAATGCCAGTCGATCCACCGCGCCGATTTCTCAACGCGCTTGTTCGAAAAACAAACGCCACAATCCTGTGCGTCGATACCGCCTGCGTCATCCCTATGCAATTGATCGACCGGCCCTACACACGCGCGTTTAAGTTCCGCGATGCGACAGAAGAACTCTATGCCCAACGGTTGTCACGACCTTGGCCAGCATTAGAAACATCCGACCGGGGCGGCTTTTCTGAAACCAGCCAGTTAGACCTGCCCTTCGAACCGGTCGATTTGCAAACCGCTGACATTCGGAAACTGGTGGCGCAGTGTGCGATCGACCATTCCGTTGGCCCAGTGATCGACACCCCCGGCGGTTCAACTGCAGGTTACCAACGTTGGAATCAGTTTAAAGAAAACAGGCTCAATCGTTACGCCAAAGGTCGCAACGACCCTCTGACCGACGGGGTCAGCCGGATGTCGGCTTACCTTCACTACGGGATGGTGTCGCCGCTGCGGATCGCGCGGGAGGCGGCCGCGATTAACAACGCCGGAGCAGAAAAATACCTTGACGAGCTACTCATTTGGCGGGAACTGGCGTACGGGTTCTGCTTTTACAATAAGGACCACGATCAATGGACTGCGATTCCCGACTGGGCCCGGGCGACGCTGACAGAACACGCCTCCGACGTGCGCACCGGCGCTTACTCTTGGGAGCAACTCGCCCGCGGTCAGACGGAAGACGCGCTCTGGAACGCCGCTCAAAAGTCGTTGCTAATGCAAGGGGAGCTGCACAACAATGTCCGCATGACGTGGGGCAAGGCAATTTTGAACTGGCAGCAATCTCCACAGCAGGCGCTCCGAACCATCATCGATCTCAACCATCGCTATGCGTTGGATGGACGCGACCCCGCCTCATACGGGGGAATACTGTGGTGCCTTGGGCAATTCGATCGTCCCTTTAAGCCCGCTCAAAAGATTATCGGAACCGTGCGGCCGCGCCCAACATCGCAACACGCCAACCGGATCGATTTAAAAACATACACCGCGAAAGTCACCAAACCACGATTTGCAAATGTCAACGTCGCGGTCATCGGCGCAGGCATGTCAGGATTGATTGCCGCCAGAACGTTACAAGACCACGGCGTCACCGTGACCGTATTCGAAAAAAGCAGCGGCCGGGGAGGTCGAATGTCGACCCGCCGAAGCCACCGTGGATCCTTCGACCACGGAGCGCAATACTTTACCGCGCGCGACGATCGTTTTCTCCGGTACGTTCAATCATGGACCGAACAAGGGCTGGTAGCCAAGTGGCCCGATGGAGACCGTGGTAGCGCACAAAAAATTGTGGTGCTTTCAAACGGTGTGATTCAATCGGAATCCAACTCCCAAGAGCGCTTTGTTGGCGTGCCGACCATGAACGCGATCGGAAAAAGCCTGGCCAAAGGTCTCAACATTCAACAACCGGTGCACGTCGCTTCGGCGGTGAAATCGACCGGAATTCAAAACGCCCGCCAAGTCGCTTTGACGGACAGAGACCAGCAATCGCTTGGAGAATTCGATCACCTGATTGTGACCTCCCCTGCCCCGCAGGCCGCTGAAATTTTGGCTTCGTTTCCAGCAGTAGCCGACAAAATCTCACAAGTGCAAATGAACCCTTGTTGGGCGACGATGGTGGAATTCGAACATCCGGTCACCGACCAGTGGGCCGGCGCTTTTTTACACGACAGCTTCCTTTCGTGGGCGGCCCGAAACAGCACCAAACCCGGTCGCGATCGATCGGTCGAACAGGTCGTCATCCACGCCAATCCTAACTGGACCAAAGAACATCTGCAGGACGATGCCAATGAAGTTGCTGAACAAATGCTGGCCGAATTTTTCCGAGTTTCAGGAATTGCGGCGCAAGTAGCGACGGATCAAAAGCCGCATCTTTGGAGGTACGCAATCCCGCTTCAGCGACAACAGGCTGAAGGTTGCTTCTGCGACGATGCAGCGACTGTTATCGCGGGCGGAGACTGGGCCTACGGTTCACGCGTTGAAGGTGCGTTCTTAAGCGGGATGGCGATGGCGGGCCGAGTACTGGGAATGCTGAAAAGGATCCCACTTGCTGAACCTTGCCAGCAGAGTTTGCTTTTTTAAACCCGGTGCAAACCCGATGCGCGGTGGGGCGTTAGGAATCCAACTTCCGGTTTGCCACCGCGCGAACCGAAGGTTTTCCCGCTGAACGACACGGGCCTTTGATTTTGCGAGAGAACAGCCCTGCTCGAAATGTGAACCTCACCGAAGCAAACTCGGGTCTGGCGCGTCGGAACATTTCTTCAATCTTCCAACGGTCCGTCTCCACCGCGCCCCCTCAGAAGCTACTGCTTCCCCAGCGATGGCACTCGACGCACCGGGCCGGACGCATCAGGTCCAACCTGATTAGCCGACAGCTATAAGGCGTACGTTCGTGTTGCCCCTTAAAACGCGCATCTAAGGGGGCCTAACGGCCAACTGTTAAACGGACAAACACAGCGTTAAAGAACACAACGTTAAAGGACTGGCTTTGATGTTATTTCTGATGTTATTTCTCACCTCAAATGAAGTCCTTTATCTTTCCAAAACGGCGGATGTCAAAATCACAACATGGGTCGGATCGCCTTGCGACTTTTGATAGAATTCGGCATATGAATACTAACTCAATTGCGCGACTTGACGATCTTGTTCCTGGCTACCCCGTACTCACGATCAAACATCCAAAATGTTCGGCACAAATCGCTTTACATGGGGCCCACGTCATGTCGTGGCGTCCTGAGGGCAACGAAGAAGTACTCTACCTAAGCCCTAACGCGGTATACCGGTCGGGGAAAGCAGTCCGCGGAGGGATTCCCCTCTGTTGGCCTTGGTTCAATGCTCACCCCAGCGCCCCGGATCTTCCTTCGCATGGCCTTGTGCGAAACCAATTCTGGAGACTCGAGTCCACTGACGTGACCGACGCAGGAGTCGTCGCGCAACTTCGTTGCGACAACGCGCAGTGGAGTGCGGCAGTCACCGTTTTCATGGGAAGTGCTTTGGAGGTCGCGCTCCAATCCACCAATCGTGCGGACCATCCCTTCATGGTTTCCGGAGCGCTGCACAGTTACTTTTCTGTAGGAGACGTCCGGGAAATTACCATTAAGGGCTTGGAAGACACGGAATATCTCGACACCGTCGGAGATCCTACGGTCCGTCATCAGAACGGCGCGATTCATATTGAGTGCGAGGTGGACCGGTACTACAACAGTGTCGGGGCGGTGCGACTGGAAGACCCGTTGAAAGAGCGGACCATTTTGATCGAGAAAAAAGACAGCCCCTCAACGGTCGTTTGGAATCCGTGGATCGCGAAGGCGGCGGCATTGAGCGACCTTCCCAACGATGATTATCTGGCCTTTGCCTGCATCGAGGCAGCGATCACCAACGATCGCGCGATTGCCTTGGGCAAAGATGAAACCCACTGTTTCTCAACGCGGATTTCTATCGAGTAAATTTACGATCGCGGGTAAAAAATGCTCAAATGCGGATGAGAGGATTTGAACCTCCACGGGGTTGCCCCCACTGGCACCTGAAAATAGATTTAAAATCAGTACTTCAACTCGTTTTTTGTCGCTTCCAACGCAGTAGAGCATCGGCATTTTCGATTGCAAACTGACGGATTAAAACGCAAGGAATATGAGTATTTCCTTCGCGGCACTTGAGCAAACGAAGTAGAAACTCAATTTGTTCAAAGTGCATTTACAACGCGCGAGCCAGCACGTGATCATTCAACGCGAACTTAGCCCGGCATCAAGCCGGACCGAACGGTCATCTAGATCAAAAACACTCGCCCATCCGGCTACGCGCGCATCGCACTGAGAGTTTTCCCTAAGCGTGTACGCTACCACTGTCTCTGTGGTATTTCACCAGTTGGTTTCGGAAGAAGCACTTAAAGTATGGCGGGGGATTCAAGGCAAGCGCAACATGTGCGGAGGGCGTCTCGGAACAAGCGGATATAAAACCGATGTTGGGTTTGGCGGAATCGAGCGTCCGCCCCCCCCCAAGCCACCAACGCGACGACGTGTTGATTATCGGCGTAAGTTCGTCGGCAAACCAGCTAGATTCCGACTCATCGAGAAGCGATTAGATTTCAAAAAGAATTCAAAGGGCAATCGCACTACTACAAGTTCAGTGCTTTACTGCGATTTCCCCTTTTCGCTTCCCTAAGCTTTAAGCTGCAATCTTCTGGTACAAGTATTTTTGGAATTCGATAAAAAGCTTTCTGATGCTTGCGATGCCGCCAAGTCTTTCCGCCGCATCGGCGATGGCTTCGTAT
>CALDYR010000147.1 GCA_937944405.1 uncultured Pirellulaceae bacterium | reverse complement strand
AACAATGCTTTCACACCGCTTACTAAACCAACCCTGCCAACGCCGCTCATCACGGCAATGTTTGACCGGGTCGAGCAGCTGGAATAATTGCTACCCGACTTAGTTCATATGATCTTGTGCTTAAAAAACTATTTGCTTGATCGAAATCAAACGCCGGGAAAACCCAACACTTGACTCCTCAAACGAATTTACAAGAGGTCTCTACTAAATTGTCAAAGATCAAAGTAACGTTCTTGTCGTCACTTGTGAGGGCGTATTCTATGGCTTGTTGCTTTACTGTCAACAGAGAAAAACAACTGTTTGACAAATAGTTGAAGTGTTTTTCGAAAGCCGCGATATCAATGGCTCGTGTCGCCTTCCCAGAAGGTCGATTTTGCGTCACCAAAAGCGGGACTTCACTCGGCAAAACCAATGGTTTACACACCGAGTCCGTTGTCCAGGATTTAAGCTGAACTGATCGTTGGTCTTCCGTTCAGGTACCGCAAAATTCTCCGAGATTATGGTCAGTGGACTCTAATTACGTTCGAACTCTCGATAGATTTTTCATTCCGACCGAGATCTAACCCTACGTTCGAACTCAAATCCGGGGGCGTTTCGCGACGATTGCCATCAAGGGTTACGTGTTACCTGCAGTTCCATCACTCGCAACGCCTCCCCTTTTGAAATTGCCCGACTGGGTGACCTGAATGCGCAGACCTTCTAATACTCAAACTTCACGCCCAGAAACAAATTATGAGCATCATAGGCGACTTCGTCAGACCCACGATCCAACTCAACCGCGCTGGTCCCCAAAAAACGGTACTCGACGATTAAGTCAGTGGCTTTGTTTAATTTAGTCGCGATGCCCCCAATGGCTTGGTAGGTGAACGCTCCGGCGCCTTCATCGATGCTGCGTGAGGGGGATTCGACTTCTAAATAACTCCAGCCCAAACCGACGCCTACATAAGGGGTCAGCCGAGAATCGTTCTTAAAATCGAAAAGGAAGTTCTTTAAGACCGAGTAGGCTCGAATCGTTTCGTCTGTGTTTCTGACCGATCCCGCAGCGGTCGCAAATGGGGGCCCAAGTGCATCGATGTCGTTTTCGCGAATCGCCAGTTCGATCTCAGAACGAAGCCGGTGATTGTGACGGCGCCCGAAAGCGAAACTAATCGCGTAGCCTGTTTGATCGACATCGAAATTGCCGGCCGGCAAAGCGCCCCCCGGCACCAACCCAGTCCCCACAACTCCAGAATCGAAGTTATTGAGAAAGTTCCAACCGCCGAGCACCGTGAGCGTGCGAGTAAATCCTTTGGCGAACAATCCGCCGAGCGGCCGCGTAGCATTTGACCGATAAAGGCTGTCAACGGAATCCTCAGAAACCGGTTGATACACGCCATAGTCCAACACTTCGCCCTGAACTTGAGCCTCCTGAACTTGAGCCTCCTGCATTTGGTGGTCGGAAATGTGATGATGCACGGCATCCGAAAATGTAACCTGCGGACCGTTGGTCACCGGATCGCTGTGTAGCAATTGCCCATGTTGAGCGTCAGCACCGCTAAGCCCGAAGGTCAACGCAATCAAAACAGCAAGGCTTGGTCTTGTCGGGAGAGTTCTCAAAGAGCGGACCATGATAATTGTCCAAAATAGTGGTGGTGGGATAGTGTGGGTTTTGTTTAAATCGACACGCCACCGCAGGCTCGCCAAAAAATCAATTCCGCCAACAGGATCACGCTAATCTTGCGGGACCGTAATTTCGTCAGACAACACGTGTCCAATGCGGATTGCCAAACCCGCAAGGTCAGCCGCGTTTCCAGTTCAGGATTAAATGAAAACAAACGCTATCACTTTTGTTACCATAGGGGGGATCAATAAAAAAACACTTGCCCAATTTCAGCTGACTCACCGTCAAGGGAACTTATTATGAAAACCGTTTATCCATGGTTCTGCGTCTCCACCATCCTATTTTTTTCCGCATTCGCGGTTTCGAATCGCAGTTGGGCTCAGGTCGCAAGCGATTCAGCCACCGCAAGCGACACCTCCACCGCAACGGCGGACACCGAAGCGGCCAACGCGGGCCAATGGATTCAGCTGTTTAATGGCAAAGATTTGGAAGGTTGGACGCCGAAGTTCTGCACGCGGGCAGCGGGGGAGAACTACAAGGATACTTTTCGTGTCCAAGACGGCATTTTAAAAGTCAGCTACGAGAATTGGGACGGCTTCAACAAGGAGTTCGGCCACCTGTTCTATAAAGATTCGTTTTCACACTATCGCTTACGGGTTGAGTATCGTTTCGTCGGTCAACAGGTGCCCGGCGGCGAAGCTTGGGCGTTACGTAACAATGGATTGATGATTCACGGGCAAACGCCACAAGCGATGGAGGTGGCTCAGAAGTTCCCCAATTCGATCGAAGTTCAACTGCTTGGCGGCAATGGCACCGACCCGCGTAGCTCGCTGAGCGTCTGCACGCCAGGAACTCACATTGTCATCGACGGCAAACTGATAAAAAAACATTGCACGTCCTCCAACGGGCCAACCTTTCCCGGTGACGACTGGGTCACCGTCGAAGTCGAAGTACGCGGCAGTGACTCGATCAAACACCTGCACGACGGCAAAGTCATCATGGAATACACCCAGCCTCAGCTTGACGATGGATCCCTACTGGAATCAGGCACGATTTCAATTCAAGCCGAAAGCCACCCGACTGAGTTTCGCAAAATCGAACTGATGGTCCTGAGCAAATAGCCCTCTCGCCGACGCACCGCAGGTTAGTCTCCACAGCCCGCGGTGCTTACGCGATCTCTTCGACTTCGCCGTTGGAATCAGAGAACTTTTCAACCGGGGCACCGACGCGCTTAAGCATTGATCGATAAAGATTCGTCAATGGCGTCCCTGACCGCAGTTGGAGATGTCGACCGGGTGTGATGCTGCCACCGGCTCGACCAAACATCGCGATCGGCAGGTCTTTGTGAGAATGAGAATTACCATCGGCGATACCGCTGCCGTAGAGCACCATGCAGTTGTCCAGCAACGTTCCGTTGCCTTCCGGGATCGCCTCCAAACGCTCTAACAGATGGCTCATTAACGTCATGTGGAAAGTGTTGATGGTGCTGATTTTCCGTTGTTTGTTCCGCGAATTGCCGTGATGTGAGATGTTGTGGTGCCCGTCTTTGATCGCCAGATTGGTGTAAGCACGATTGCTACCGGCGTTGGCAAACATAAAAGTGGCAACGCGCGTGGAATCGCTTTGAAACGCCAAAACCATCATGTCTAAAAGCAATTTCACGTGTTCGTCATATTGCCGAGGGACACCGATGGGGCGCTGGAACGACGCATGGTCGGTTTCATTTTGGTCTAGTTTATCGGTACTAACGAGCCGCCTTTCGATTTCCCGCACCGCGTAAAGGTACTCGTCGAGCTTCCGACGATCGGAGAGGCCCAAGTCGTGGTGTAAAATTTTTGCTTCTTGGTTCACGAAGTCCAAAATGCTTTTTCGGTTCTGCGTTTTGGTGGCTAAGGTGCGGCGGTCGGCAGTTTTCCGTTGCTCTGTCGCGAATAACCGTTCAAAAATTGCAGCCGGGTTGATCTCTTTAGCAAGCGGCGATCGGTCGGTCCGCCACGAAATGTTAGAAGTATAAAGGCAGCTGTAACCGGTGTCGCACTGACCGCCGGTCGAGCTTTCTTCGGCGCCGATCTCCAGCGACTTCAGCCGAGTTAAATGGCCGATTTTTTGAGCGGCAATTTGATCAACAGAAACGCCGTTGCGGATGTTTGAACCGTGCGTCTTTTTCGGGTGAGCACCGGTCAGAAACGAAGCGACGCTACGTGCATGGTCGCCGCCGCCATCTCCGTGAGCGAAAGCTCCGTCGAGCGCGAGGCCGCTGATGATGTTCATTTGGTGGCGGAATTTTTCCACCGGTTTAAAAATTGATTTGAGTTTAAACTGGTTCGTATCTTGGCCCGTGGGTTTCCAATGGGGCATGTGGATACCGTTGGGGACATATAAAAATGCCATCCGCACCGGTGCTGCGGCGGCTAGCGGATTGGCCCGTGCTACGTTCGCGATCAACGGACTGGAAACAGCCATCGCTTCCAACCAAGGCAACGCGACCGCAATTCCGGCGCCCCGCAGCATCGTACGTCGAGAGATCTTTTTGGACATCATGAACTTACTTTCATTCCCGTTGCGTTGAACGTCTTTTTTTAGTTAGGTTCTTCCCGGAACGTTGTGGCAACAAGCACGACCCGAGATTACCGTTTCCAGTCAATGGTCGGAGGACCGGCCCGAATTCCCGTAAATACAGCCAACGGAAATTTTGGCCAATCTCACTACGCAGGCCAATCTCACTACGCAGTCCAAACTCACAACGCCGGCCAAACTCACGGTGATTTCCTAACTTGCCACAAAAATACGGACGCCGCCTCTGTTCGAATGCGTTACCAAAGCGCTGAAACCAGAGCGTTGAAACCAAAAGTTCCCTCCACCTGCAGACCGCCTTAAAAAAATGTCAATTGGACCGCGACAAAAACGGGGCGCTTTCGGCGATCCCAATCATCAGGCTTGAGAATTTGTAGTTTGATTCTTTTATCTTTTGGACGACTTCGTCGATCGCACAGTCATCGTAATACTCTAAACCGCGGCCGAGCGCGTAGATCATCATCTTTTCCGTCACGCAGCGGATAAATTTTTCGCGCATTTCTGTGCGTATGGTCTTTTGCAGCCCTTCAGGCCCAAGGAATTTGGTGCCGTTAGGCAATTCGCCACGTGGATCAATTTCATTTCCGTTTTCGCGCAGACGATAACGACCGACAGGATCGTAGTGCTCCAACGCAAACCCCAATTCGTCCATGACTCGATGACAAACCGCACAATTGGGATCGGCGCGGTGCTGCTCCATGCGTTGCCGAAGGGTTCCAACCAATTCCGATTGATCCTCCAAAAGCTGCGCGTCAGGATCCGGCGGCGGGGGTTCTTCCCCCAACAAATTCTCCATGATCCATTTGCCACGTTTGACCGGCGAGGTCCGATTGGGGTTGGATGTCAGCGTCAGCACACTGGCATGGGTCAACAAACCTGCGCGGCCGCTGTTGACGGTGCTGACCTTGCGAAAACGCCGCCCGTCAATGCCATCAATCCCGTAGTGTTTGGCCAACGGGCCGTTGATAAACGTGTAAGGGACGCTCAACAGATCTGTAATTTTTGCGTCCTTGGCGATCAAGTCAGAAACCACCAATTTGGTTTCGGTAACCATGTCCGATCGCAGTTGTTTGTCGACGCCCGGGAATAGTTCGGGATCCGGTTGCATTCGATCCAACGATCGCAGGTGCAACCATTGGCTGGCGAAGTTCTGCACCAAAGCCAGCGATCGTCTATCGGCGATCATACGTTTGACCTGTTTTCGATACGCTACGGGATCACTCAATTTTCCTTGCGATGCTGCCCGCAACAGTTCGTCATCAGGCATCGTGCTCCAAAGAAAGTATGAAAGGTTGGTGGCGCGTTCAAAGTCATTAAGCGCTCTTGTTTCACCTTCGGCGACAGGCGCTTCGACCTTATAGAGAAAATGCGGCGACACCAAAATAGCCTGCAGCGCAAATCGAATCGACGCATCAAAAGCGTTGCCCCGGTCGAGGCTGATTTGAAACAACTCAAGTATCCGGCCCAGTTCGCGCGCTGTGACCGGCCGTCGGTAGGCTCTCAAGGCGATCCGGTTGAGAATGCGTTTGGCCGCAACGCGCGCTAGGGGTTTGGTCTTGGGCGGAGGAACGTCGATGATTTTGTCGTAGGAAGGCGATTTTTTTCCGATCGGCCCCACGATTCTGATGCCGCCGATGACCAAGTTTCGGTCTTGGGTACGGCTATCGCTGTCTCTGTAATAATCGTTAAGGAATGAGATATTGAGACTTTGTTTTCCCGTTTTGCGCACCTCGAATTGAAATCGGTATTCTTTGAAATCACCGCGCTGTTCCTTCACGGTGACCGTTTTGGCTTGCGTTTTTCCCAACTCTACCTTCATCTGACAGGCTTCAGCGCCGGCCTGATCTCCACAAGCCTCTACATAGCACGCGTAGTTACCCGTCTCCTTAAAATCGAAGCGCCCTTGGATCGTGCTGGTGAAAGCCACGGTAACGGCTCCTTCGAAGGCTGCAACCTTTTTCCCAGACCTGGTGAACTGCTCGGCCGAGATTCCACCGGCGACCCGTTCGCGGTATGGATCATTGATCGCTTCAAAGGAAATCTCTTCCGCGGCTTGGAGGTACTTCTCCATCAAAATTGGCGGCAGGGATAATACATCAGCGATATTGTCAAACCCGTACCCCACATCATCTCCTGGAAATGACCGAGAGGGCTCGTAATCAACGCCAACCAGATCTTTGACCGTGTTACGGTATTCGACCCGATTGAGCCGACGAATGGTGACACGTCCGGGAGTAATATTGGTGCAGTCGACCGAATTCAACAATTCGTCTAACCAAGTCATCAACTGCCGGTGTTGATCGTCCGCAATGGGATCAACATCAGCAGGAGGCATTTCTTTCGCTGCGACACGCAAGAGAACTTTTTTCCATTTATTTCTCCCGGTCAGCAACTGATCGATCGACTCAAAGGGTTCGAGGTTCAAGTCCGCATCCGCGTTATCGCCCCAATGGCAATCACCACAATGTTGGGCGATCAACGGGCGAATCGTGTGCGTGAAAGTCCGTTGTATCTTCCGCAAGTTCTCTGGTTGCTCGGCCCAAACCGGCACCACCAGCACCACCGATAGGACACAGAT
>CALDYR010000146.1 GCA_937944405.1 uncultured Pirellulaceae bacterium | reverse complement strand
TTGCAGCGCGCGTGATGCTCGCTAGCAAACGATCGCCTTCACAGGCCGCAATAGACGAATTCGCGCGCTTATCGTAAAAGATGAAACGCATCGGCGTTACCGCAGAAAGTTAATCAAGTGCGTCCTCGGTTTCACAAGCGTTCCGTGCGGCGCTTGATGGTGCTACGAAATTCGAATTCCAGATCTCCCTATCCCTCTACACAATCTTCGATCGATTTATCGATGCTCCGTTTCCCGTTTATCTCATCTGAATTTTGGAAAACCATCGACGATCCGGGGGAGCGCATCGACCGGGTCTTAACCGATCGTTCTTACCGTCTTGGGATTGGAGTCGATGTTGATGCACTGATGCAAACAATGCAGTGCGTTTTGGTGATGACCAGCGGCCACGGAAAATATCTGCGTATCGGCCACGTCGTCGGTAGCCAAATAGAATTACCGACGGTCCTAACCGATACCTGGAATCAATTAACCCAATCGCCTTTGCCTTCGTTGGTAGCCTATCGGCAATTCACCTCCGATTTAGCGGACATCCAAATCCAAGCCATCGAACAGGTCAAAAGCAAAGCCGGCAAATATGTCGACCGAATTCTATTCGTGTCGATCCACGACGCGGGCCTTTGGCTCAAAGATTTCGACGGCAGCAAAATCTACAGCAGCCTCGCCGATGCGCACCGTATCGCCGATGCGACCGGTTTGACGGTGATCGATGGCTATCCAGCCAACGACGTTATTGCGGGCGGTCGAGGCGGTCCGTTTTCTGGACTGCCGCTGTGGCTGGCGATCAGCGACCGCAACGCAAAAGTGGCAGATCAGCATCGCGTCGTGTTGTTGCTGAATGAAACGTGTGAAGGTTACCTGCTGCCGGCGTCGGATGGATTGGACGCCGACCTTCCCGAAATCCGCACTATCGAAGCCCCAGGCACGCGCTTTCTAAGCGCACTTTGGACGTCGCTAATGCCCCAACAAGACCGCCAAAAACTGGTTCAGATATTCACCTCCGGCCTGACCGCGCCATCCTTGCAACAGCAATGGAATCAGTGTCGCGACGACGAACAAGCGCTGGTGAAAATTGGGATCGAACATGCGCTTCGGCATAAGCTATCACCAACGGACGTTGTGAAAACGGCGTTGGACTTCATATCGCAGTCGTGCGTGGATCAAATCAATCGCGGCGGTCGCGGATTGGCTTATTTGGGGCCACAACCGACGTCTAATAACCTGCGCCAAATTTATGTTTTGGGTGATGATGATTTGCGCCGCTGCGTAGTGAATAGGATGAGTGAAGATTTTTCCCAGCAGGAAATTTTGGACAGAACCCTCGAATCAATCGACAGCCATAATGTGAGGGGGTTGATCGCGGCGATGCTGGGCATGTTGCACGTTGATCAAATGCAAGCCAACATTCCTTCGATCACTGGTGCCCGCCAACATCGGGTTTTAGGGAAACTCACCCCCGGCAGCCCAACGAACTGGCGGCAATTGGTACGCGACATGTCAGACTTTCGCCCGCCGGCGATGAAGCTGCGTGACGCAATTTAATGCCCAAGGTCCGGGCTGTCCCCCCCAAAAAAACTTGTGGTTCTTCCCGGAATTTAGTGGCAAGGTTGTGGCATTAAATGGAGCTTTCCGCAGTAGAACAGTATTCACAAGCGATAGTTTTTGAACGACCTGAATCCACGGGCAGCAGACAGTGGTGGTGCTTCATTTAACGGTATCGTGTTCAACCGTCAGGCGAACGCGTTTCGAACCTGCAAAAAGTGGGCCTGCGGGCTAACTGTTAGGCTGACATGATTTTTTAGCGCATATGTCTTCGCAAGGTTTTGCTTTCTCGATTTTGACCGTGGGAAGTGAAGAGGCCAATTTTCGCGCCGGATCAAATCACCTAGTTTCGTTCTTCGATCGTTACATAAATGGTTTTTATGTCACCTTGTCGGAAAACTTTCACCGGTACCGACGAATTGATATCAGTCAGGCTGACGGTGGTGACCAAGTGGGCGTCGTCGTTAATGTGGCGATTGTCAAATTCTAAAATTACATCGCCCACACGGAGGGCGCTTTTGGATGCAGGCGAGTTTTCGGTGATCGAAGCAATCAGCGCGCCGTGAGTGCGACGCAGCCCGATCGCCCGCGCCTTAGCAGGACTGTACATCACATCCAGGGAAACCCCTAAAAAGCCTCGCCGGACGACCCCCCCGTCGATCAAGTCACTGGCAATCCGCATCACCATGTTGATGGGAATCGCAAACCCAATCCCGTCGCTGCCACCGCTGTTGCTGGCGATCGCGGTGTTGATACCGATTACCTCTCCACGCAAATTGATCAGTGGTCCGCCGCTGTTTCCTGGATTGATGGCGGCGTCGGTTTGAATAAAGTTCTGATATTTGCCGCCCTGAGGTCCCAGCTTTAGATTGTGTCGCCCCAATGCACTGATGATCCCGTAGCTGAACGAATGACTGAGACCGAAAGGGCTGCCGACGGCGACGGCAAAGTCACCGACTTCGACGCCGCGACTGTCACCAAACTGGGCCGGCGCGAGGCCGTATTCGTCAATTTCCAAAACCGCGATATCAGTATGACGATCGTGCATCACGTTGGTGGGATAAAAAACTTGCCCATCGGCTTCTAAACGGATATCGTTGAGCTGTGAATCCTCAATGACGTGATAATTGGTCAGTACAAACATGCGGCGACCGCGTTCCATAATCACACCGGAACCGGCTTCTTCAACGATCACCGGCCGCAGATCTTTTTTAGAACCACTAGACCGCGACAGCGGGGCCGATTCGCGTTTTTTGGCATCGATGTGGACAACAGTGGGGCGCACAAACCTCGCGATTCGTTTGACCTGCCGGTATTGTTCTTCGATGAAGGACGCGTGTTTGGTCAATTCTTTAAATTCTGTATCGCGTTGGACTTCAGATCTTTGGTGTGAACTGAGGGAGGTTTGCGCGGCGGTAATCGCGCTAAAGGCCAGCGTGCTGACCACCGCGACAACTAAAAAAGATGACCGAAACAGTAAAATTCCGCAGACCGCGCCGCGTGATGTTGAAGAGTTCAATGTTCGCATCTTATCACTGAGGGAATGATGTGCTTGATATTTCGATGGTAACGAATTAGCCGGTCGATTCATTCTAATTCGTGTGCTAAGTAAATGTTTTTTTAAAAAATTGGATCAGCGGTAGGAATTACGAAAGATTCACAGCGCAATGTTCAGTCGTTTTGTAAATCTAAGTTCAAGAACACTTGACTTGATCCTTGTCTCGAGCCCATCAGCGGGCCAACAAGGGGGCATTCCGCAGAACTATAGTTTGCCGATAACGCCTACGCAGCATTTTATAGTTTTGTGTTTCAGGAAACATAGCCAGTCCTAGCGCATATGCGGTTGAACCGATCTGGCCGTCGCACCCAATTCTGCCGACAAGTTCGATTTTTTTGAATCCAGTACACTGCAACGCACATCCGCGTTGGCTGGCGTTTCGGTCGACATTAAGGCAATGGAAATGAAATTAACAGGTCGTATTGTGCCGGACACGGCATGCTGCAGCCCGCCAATTGCCGAGTTAAATGAGTTATTGCCATCAATTGCCTCATGGCGTGTTTAGAACAAACAATCGCATGGATCGCAGAAGGTTTACGTTGCGACTGAGACAGTTGTTCCGGTTTTAGCCCCGATTGTCAGAAATACGATGCGGAGGTAACGCAATTTTTATCACAGAATTTGACGCCCCCGCTAACGGAAGCTAAATCCTTATAGGGGAGGCCAGTCCCTGCATCCCCAACCAGCTGTTCGACAATCCCACATTAAGACCTCGTTATGAATACTCCCTCAAACGCTCCACAACCTTCCGACGATCTTGTTTTGCGTTTGCTCGGCGGCGCATGTAATGGCCAGTTGTTCACGGTCCAGAATGAGAAATGTCTACTCAGCGGTTTGCTTTCCCCAGCGGTGGACGCGGAGCAGTATCGCTGTGCGATCTTCCGAAGCGAAAAGGGCGTCGCATTCCACAGCTACAGCCAACACGTGCTTTGCAACGGTGCCAAAGTCTCTAACCAGTGGCTCAAACAAGGCGACTTGATCAAGCTAACCGACGACGTTTCCGTTGAAGTCGTACAATTAGGCGTTTTCAAAAAATCGGCACCGACTGTCGGCACACCCGCACCGGTGCGTCAAGAAGTTCAACCGTTTGCGGCGCCACCATCTCCAGTCCCTGTGGCTGCTTCGGCAACATCAAAATTTGAACCTGCCACTCACAACCTACGCACTCCAAACGTGATGGCGCCGTTAGATAATCACCAACCGCAAACTTCACCATTGACTGCTCAGCCTCCCGTTCACAACCAAGCGGTCGACTCCGGCGTGGCGGCAAGTTTATCACCCACCGATAACGGCCCCTATCCCATCGGCCTGCAAAGCCAAAGCGATTCACAAAACACTCCCAGCGACGGCGCCCCTAAAACGCCGACGCCCCAAGGGGCGATGGATTCACCGATCGACTCCCAGACTGACCGTCTTTCAAAGTCGGTCGATGTTGCATCAGGAGACCCGGCGACGCAAAACGGTATTGTGGGTTCGCAGTCGGCCGAGCATTTGACCGGACAAGCATCTGGCTCACAGTCGCACTTGACGCAATCACCAGAACTCTTGCAACCTCCAGCGGCGCCGGCGGTGCCCCACGAAGCAACGTCGGTTCCGCAAGTAGCGGTTCCAAACATTACCGCGCCGATCGTCGCAAATTCAGAAACAGCAACCGCAACAGCGGGCCCAACGCCTGCCGTTGGTCAGACGAATAATTGCCGTTCAACGCCAGAAAATTACGTCGCCGAATGCGACGTTGCCGCATTCGGCACGGCTCCTCAACACAAAACGGGCTCACCTGCGGCGAATTCTGTTTCGCCACTGCCTGTTCATCCCACGTCGGTAGCCAGCGTCCAACCACAACCGGTTGAGGCCATTCCTACCGTCACGTCAGCGCAAGATCTTGACCTCGATTCGGTGTTGGCAAAATTGGAGTCCAGTGTAGCAAAACCGTCGCCGGGGGTAGCGCCGGCAGCGCCATCCCCAACACCCAACAACGGCGCTGCGGTATCGGCCGACCCGATCGACCTTGACAGTTTGTTGCAACGCACTTCGGCCGTTGAATCGACACCGCCGATGACTGCTAATGTGGCTGCCGTTAATGTGCCTGCTGTAGAAGCCGTCACGCCTGCGCCATCGGCTCCTGTTCCCGGCGCAGCCGACCCATCGATTGCGACTCCCCACGCTACCGCAGTGGTCGCCAACGAAATTCCGTTGACGTCTTCGGACACAGCTGGCGACGATACCAACGCAGATCCCACAACACCTGGCGACACCGGTGATTTTAAGTCCTTTGCGCTGTTGCAATCGATCGGTTTAGACACCTCGGGATTGGGAGAAATAAAAAAGGAGCTCGCCGCCCCACGGGCTGCGGAGGAATTGATTCCGTCCAACGATCCTATCACGCTTCACGCGGAACCTAGACCGGAACCGGAAACTGAACCAGCAAACGTTGAAAGTGTTGCTGATGTTTTAGCGCGGATGCAATCGTCGGGATCATTTCAAGATTTCAAAGCCGATGATGCGGCAGCGATGGCGTCTGAGACCGTTCAACCTGTCGCCTCTACGCCACCACCGGTCCAACAAAGGGCGCCAGTTGAAACAAACGAACCGACTTTCAGCGACGTCGATGACGGATCTGTCGAAGATTACATGTCACAACTGCTTAACCGGATGCGGGGCGATGACGAACCGACCACCGGAAAAATTGCCGCCGAAAAACAGGACGATGCGATACAGAAAGGTGTCGCCGGAAAATCAGTGCCCTACGCCGCCTCTAACGCGGTGGAAGAAGAAACTCGCAACGGCACACTGACTCCCGAAGAATTTGTTCCCAAACAAAAAGCAATCCGGATGCAATCGTTGGATTCGTTACGCGAGATCGCCAACTCAAGCGCCCGTGAGGCGTTTCACAACAGCGTAGCGCGCGAACGCACCGTCAGTACACAAACAAAGCTGAAAATTGCTTTGATCAGTTTAGCATTCGCCGTGTTGTCCTTTGGGATGTCCTACCTGATGCAGGAAAGAATCAACTTTTGGGGCGTGGTGTGTGGATTCGGCTTCTTAATTTTCGGGATTATAACCGCGCGAACCTACCTGAACGAACAAAAACTGGATGAATCGATCATCTCCGATTAGTCCGATTGCGTTCCTGTCACGGCAGGGCAGGATGCATCCTTGTTGGGATTCGTCGGTCGGTCACGATATCGGACCAAGTTTAAAATCCGCGGTCGGCTCGAATATCGCTAAAATCTCTCAAGCGGTATGGGATTCCAACATCGTCACAGACTCTGCAGAACGCTCGCAGCGCGACACCGAACCCATCAGGGCCGCTGAATCCACCGAACTGACCGCCGCCTTTTACATGCGGTTCCATATCGGCGAAAACACCTGGCACGCCTCGCGCGGTGATGCGCTGATGAAGCTCCGGCAGGAAATTGGCAAAATCTTTCATGATCGCCGCATGTCCGGATTGCCCGATGTCCGACGGCACAAAATGTTTGATAGATTCTTCATCGACGTGGGTGACCCGTTCGGAACCGTCGGGATCTTTAAAGTCTTTGATGTGGATCCAACCTAACCCCGGTTTCATCGCCAGATACTGTTGGTAGACCTCTTCCGCGGAGAACCCTTGCATGACCAAGTTTCCCCCGTCGAAAATCGTCACCAGGGCGTCACGAGCAATCTGTTGGTGCATTTCTGCCAACAACTGTCCAGTTTGGCCGACCAGATTGGCTTCAACTTCTAAACCGTAAGTTAACCCATGCGAGTCACAGACGTCAGTGATCGTTCCCACTTGATCGACGGCCTGAGCGAGGTGGTGTTGGATGTCAGACCCTTTAGGATGGTAAAACGAAAACCCACGGAGCAGTTTGGTGCCGAACGAATTGGCCAATTCACACGCCCGGACGACGTCCTCTTTCACGTAGGTTTCAAATGGCCGATAGGTCAACGACGTTCCGTCGTCGACATCGCAAAGCTTTGTTTTTCCGATTGGCGATCCGATGGACGACACCGTTAAACCATATTCGACCAATTTCTCTTTGATCAAATCGATTTCGTCCTTGTTCAGGGTCATCACGTTTTTGACGCCGTTGCCGGCATCGATGAAACGGATAGAGAAATAACGCATCCCCAACGCCGCAAGCACTGAAAATTGTTGGTCGATTGTTTTCTGATTTGCGGCTTCATCAGCGAAACCAGACAACAATAAAGGCGCGGTTGAACTCATGTGTGCGGCCGATCAAAAAAGAAGGGTTGAACAAGTCAATTTACTTTAAAACGGGCAAACGCAATGTTTAATCTGCCGCTTTGTGTTCGACGCGGATAATCGATGAGATCCCACCACGTGGGGTAAACCGCGCGGTCAAGAGCACCCATTTAGGATCGATCACTGCGACAAAGTCGTTCAAAATCGAGTTGGTGACGTTCTCGTAGAAGATGCCTTCGTTTCGGAAGGCCTGCAGATACATCTTCAAGGACTTCAATTCAACGCAAAGCTTGCCAGGAATGTATTGAAAGGTCAGCGTACCAAAATCCGGTTGGCCTGTTTTGGGACAAACCGAAGTGAACTCAGGGCACACGATTTCGATTTCATAATCACGGTTGGGAAACTGGTTCTCAAAAGATTCAAGCTTATCGCGGAATTTGTCGCTCATTATTACAATGGGTTGGTGGGGTTGGAGAAATTGGCCGGTCGACTATCTGAGAGGCTGATTGGACTATCGATCCGACCACCCCACACACAAAGATAATCGATCGTTTTATACTGACCAGCCCGGATGTTCATTTCCGAAATTTACCAATCAAATCAAGGCGAAGGTCAACTGACCGGAACCCCCAGCGTATTTCTGCGTACCAGCGGGTGTAATCTGCGATGTGGATTCTGTGATACGCCGTTCGCGTCATGGCACCCCGAAGGCCAAATGTTAGGGATCGATGCGATTCTGGACCAGTTAATCCAAATTGCCAATGGCATTCGGCACGTCGTGATCACCGGTGGCGAACCAATGCTGCCAGACGAAATAAATTTGCTTTGCGAACGGCTTGGTGCGGCCGATTTCCACATCACCATGGAGACTGCTGGGACAATTTACCGCAGATTAAATTGTGATCTGATGTCCATCAGTCCCAAACTCTCCAATTCAACCCCGACCGCAGAGAGGGCAGGGCGGTGGCGGCAAAAACACGAACAGCAAAGATACCGCCCCAAGATCGTTAGCCAGATGATCGCCGAATACGACTACCAATTGAAGTTCGTGGTCGCTGAACCTAGCGACCTGCATGAGATCAAGGTTTATCTGGCCGATCTTAATGATTACTCCCCCGGGCGCGTGATGTTGATGCCCGAAGGCGTGGATCGTAAAACGCTGACCCAACGGGCGTCGTGGTTGGAACAAATCTGCCAACAAGAGGGGTTCACGTTTTGCCAGCGCGCTCACATCTTCTGGTACGGCAACAAACGTGGAACTTAATCACCGATGAGCGAAATACAGCAACCCCTGAGCTCTGTTTTCGAGTTTCACTACGACGTCGTGGAATCCGACATCGATGCCATGAACCACGTGAATAACCTCCAATATCTACGGTGGACCCTTCATGCCGCTCATGCTCACCGCCGATTTGTTGGATGGCCCGCAGACCGGTTCCGCGCTATCGGGGCAGGTTTTATCGTGCGTTCCCACGACATTAAGTATCGATTGCCCGCGCTGTTGGGAGATCGCGTTACCATCAAAACATGGATTAAAGAATTGAATAAAGTTTCCTCCATTCGCAAGTATCAAATCATTCGATCGTCTGACAGCAGGCGGTTGGCCGACGCAGAAACCAATTGGGTGTTCGTCGATTTTGAAACG
>CALDYR010000145.1 GCA_937944405.1 uncultured Pirellulaceae bacterium | reverse complement strand
AGGGATAGCTCGATTTAGTCAATTAAGCTTAATGTTCTGGTGACTTCTGTAGTACATTTCGAATTGTACACCGTTAAGATGATAAGATGAATGTATTGCGTTGTCTCGGTGAGTTTAAGACATCATCAACCTCTTTCCTCTTTCGCTGATCGAGTTTGGCTGTGGACGAAATCAACCAAAAAATCGCAGTTGCCAGTCGACGTATGATGGTTAACCAGTTTTTGCAGATCGCTGCTTGGGCGGTGTTTATTGGTATGTTGGTGATCGCGGTCGGTATCGCTGTTCCCAAGGTTTGGCATTTGCCGGGCCTGAGCACTGCGGAGGCGGCCAATTTTTGGAATGCGGGGTGGATGATCAGTGGGGCGGTACTTACCTTTGTGATCGCCGCAGGGCTTACCATCGCGCGGCGGAAAAACTTTACCGACGTTGCGGTGGAAGTTGATCGTCGGTTCAGACTGAAGGCGCGGCTTTCGAGCGCCGTGGCGCTGACCCCGCGGCAGCGCAAAACGGCTGCCGGAATTGCGTTAGTCGAAGACGCAAAATACCAAGCGGAAGTTCTTGATGTAGGGGCAGAATTCAAAATCGAAACGCGGTGGTCGATGGCTTTACCGCTGATTCCGATGGTGTTTATTGGGACGTTGTTAATGCTGGCCAACGCTAGTCTTGATCAGACCATCGCCCAACCAACAGCGACATCTAAAACCAGCGACCGCGCGCAAGTGAAATCGGCCGTGGAAGTGCTGAAGGAAAAAGTCCGCGCGAAACACCTGTCCAAAGGGCTGAATAATATCGATCTTGATTTGGACAAACTACATAAGAGCTTGGGAAATTCCACGGATAGGAAAAACGAGGCGGTCCACAAAGAGACGTTGGTGAAACTGAACAACATCAAAAAACAGATCACCGAGCAGCAAAAGAAACTCGGGTCTTCCCAGGACTTCAAAGCAGCGCTCAATAAGTTGAAAGACATTGGCCAAGGCCCCGCGAAGAAATTGGCCGATGCGATGCAGCAAGGCGACATGAAAACGGCCCAAGCGGCGATCAAAGATCTTGCGAAAAAACTCAACAACGGCGAAATGACCAAAGTTGAAAAGGAGCGATTGGCAAAAGACCTAAAACAAATGGCGAAGCAACTGCAGAACGTCGCTGATCAGCAGGCGGAGAAAAAACGAGAACTGGAAAAGCAAATCGAACAAGCGGTTCAAAAAGGCGATCTCGACAAAGCGGCTAAACTGCAGGAAAAACTGGAGCAGTTGCAGAAACAAGCCCCTCAACAACAAAAGATGAAAGACCTCGCGGAAAAATTGCAGAAGTGTGCTAATTGTATGAAACCCGGCCAAGGCAATCAGAATCCCACGGGCCAGGGCCAACAGCGACAACCCAAACCGGGAGACAATCAGGACGCGCAGGCTCAGATGCAAGACGTCGGCGATGAGTTAGAAGATTTGGCGAAGCAGCTTCAGAAAATGCAACAAGAAATGGACGACCTAGAGGACCTGAAGGATTTGCAAGACGCGATCGAAGCGTGTAAGAACGGGATGTGCCCCGGTGGGAAACCTAATGGCAAACCCGGTAGTGGGATGGGAGAAGGCCGCGGTTTTGGGGATCGACCTCAGGAACCTGGACGTACTGGCAACTACAAATCGCGCGTTCGGGGAAAACTGCAAAAAGGGCAGATGGTAATCACCGGTAAAGCTGACGGTGAAAATCTTACCGGCCGCACCACTAGCGAGGCTCGCGCGATTGTCAAAGCCGCAATGAGCAGCCAAACGGATCCATTGGAAAACCAAGTGTTGCCCAAATCCCAACGCGATCACGCGCGGCAATACTTTCAATCGCTGCGAGAGGGACAGTAGCACTGCAACGGTGGGAGTGGAGTCTGATATCCTGTATGAGTGTTTTTTCCGTTTTCTCGACCTTTCGTTATACCGGTTTATAACCTGATGCCAAAAATTGTTCGTGACCTTGCCATTTTGATTGCGTTTTGCGGCGCTTTTTTCTTATTAGTGATTTTTGTGCGTGGCACGTCAACCAAAGCGTCAACGGCTTCGAATTTTTCGAACGATCGTATACAGGGCGATCGCATGATGAGCGAAGGTAATTGGGAAAAAGCCATCGTTCACTTCGTGCGGCTGATAGAGAAGGACAAATACAACGCGTTTGCTTTTAAAAACCTCGGCGATGCAGAAATCTCCGACCTTTATGAACAGGCAAGCGAATACTTTGAAAAATCAAGGAATAAGGTCTATTCAGACGAAGAAGCCGACTCCGGCCGCGACCGACTTCTTCAACATGCGGCCCGTTGTATTGAGATTCAAAAACGACTTTTGAAGTTTGACCGTTATCGAGGAGAAGCGTTGCGTGATTT
Source organism: uncultured Pirellulaceae bacterium (assembly GCA_937944405.1). Lineage (GTDB taxonomy): Bacteria > Planctomycetota > Planctomycetia > Pirellulales > Pirellulaceae > Mariniblastus. The sequence continues at coordinate 3,152 of CALDYR010000145.1, read as the reverse complement.
GGCTGCAATCAGTTGTTTTATTGGTCAGAGAGACCAAGCGATGGATTATCTTTATGAATATATAGATGTCGGTAAGTTTACCGGACTGCCGATGTGGGGCGATCCTAAACTTGGTTCCTTGCGTGAACGACAAGATTTTTGTGAACTGACGTATAGGGAGGGACACCGCCTCCCAAGTTCTGACAGGAGGGTATCACGCCGGCGCAATGACTACTACTCACGAGAACGTCTGATGCGGCAGTGGTTCTCCAGCGAAACACTTTCTAAATTTAGCAAATGGAAAAATTGGCTTATAACCGCGATCAAATGGTTGATTCCGCCAAAACTTTTTAGGCTCTTACAAACGATGAACTAGAAAGGCGACGAATCAACCGCCGGACTTCTAAAACACTGATCGTTGATAGGACACGCGCCGCCGGAATGCCGGTTTGCACCATGATGTCATCGAATCCCGTCGGTTCGTTACTGATGGCTTGAAGTACGGCGGTTTCTTGGTCGCTCAACTTTAGTTCCGCTGGGTGTTTGATGAGTTGGGTGGCTGGTTGCCCATCGTTGGTGTGGCGGGAAAGCGCGACCGGAGAAACCAGAGGCCCAAGTTGTTCCAGGACATCGTCCACCGAACGCACCAGCGTAGCACCGTCGCGAATCAATTGATGGCAACCGCGCGAATTTTGGCTGTCGATGCGGCCGGGGACGGCGAAAACATCGCGTCCCTGTTCCATCGCTAAACGGGCGGAAATAGCGGCGCCGCTACGGTCGCCGGCTTCGACGACAATAACGCCCAAAGACAATCCGGTGACGATTCGGTTTCGTCGCGGGAAGCAGCCGGATTGGGGAGATTGTTCAGGCAGCGCTTCGCTGATCACAGCGCCGTTGGCGGCGATTTGGGCGGCCAATTTCTTATGTTCGGGTGGGTACATTTTCAACAACCCGCCGCCCAGGACCGCTAAAGTACGGCCTTGGGCAGCCAACGCGGCTTGATGGGCTTGGGCGTCAATGCCTCGGGCCAATCCGGAAACGATAGTCAGTCCGGCCATGCTCAATCCATGCGCCAATCGCCGCGCGATTGTGTCTCCGTAGTTCGAACTGTGGCGTGTCCCGACGATCGCGATTGCCAATTGGTCAACCGGTTCGATCGCGCCCTGATAGAAGAGGATGTTGGGCGGATCGTGAATTTCCGCCAGCAGTCTTGGGTAGCGCGAGTTGTTTCGTTCTAAAATTTTGATGTTGTTGGATCGACAAATTTCCAAAACGGTCGAAACGTCGGTCGTCGCTTCGGCATTGACGATGGCCTGCATCAGTTTCGCTCCTACGCCCGGTACCGCGCGTAGGGCTTGAGGGGATGCGGATAAAACATTGTCCGCAGAACCAAAACGTCGGATCAACTCCCCATAGACGCGCGGGCCGATGCCGGGAACCAGTTGAAGACGCAGGGAACTTGCGATTGACGGTGGGCCAGAGGTGGGGACAGCAGAAGAAGTGGGATCGGTAGTTGTTTTATGCTCCTGAGTCACGGCAACGACCTTCTGTTAAACGGGGGTATCAGTTCAATCGTTGATTAAGCTTTTGAAGATTTCGGAATCGGCAGGGGCGCGAAGAAACGCCACGGTGCCAATACCCTTGGGGAGAATCAATTTGAGTTGGCCACTGACCACTTTTTTGTCGCGCTGCATTGCGGCGATAAGTTCGTCATGACGAGTTTCCGGACATCGCACCGGAAGGCCCAGCGATTGGAACAACGCGCGTTGACGATCGCAAAAACTTTGGTCCACCATCCCCAATTGCTTGCCTAATCTTGCCGCGCAGACCATCCCGATCGAAATGGCCTGTCCATGTAAAAATTCTCCGTAACCGAAAACCGATTCGATCGCATGGCCATAGGTGTGCCCGTAATTGAGAGTCGCTCTTGCGCCTGAAGACTCGCGTTCATCTTCTTTGACAATCGCGGCTTTACAGCGGCAACACCAAGCGATCAATCTTCCTAAGATGTCGTGATCCCGCGCAAGGATCCGGGCTACATTTTGTTCGATGAACTCAAAGAGTTCAGCATCCATAATCAGACCGTATTTGACGACCTCCGCCATGCCGGCGATGTAATTAGATTCGTCAAGGGTGTCTAAGACTTCAGGGTCGATAACCACGCGTTTGGGTTGCCAGAAGGCTCCTACCATGTTTTTAGAATGTGGTAGATTGATTCCGACTTTGCCGCCAACGCTGCTGTCGACTTGGGCCAGCAGGCTGGTTGGGACCTGTATGAAGTCCAATCCCCGCGCATACGTAGCGGCGATGAATCCTGCGAGGTCTCCTACAACACCGCCACCCAAGGCGACGATCGTCGTGTTTCGGTCGGTGCCCAGTTCGTCTAATTGCTGCCACAGTGAATCGCAAACGTTCACTGATTTTGATTGTTCGCCGGCTTCGACGGTTAGTGTTTCAACCTTTGTTGCGTTTACCGAGAGTTGTTGGCGGACATGGTCGAGATAAATCGGGCCGACATTGGTGTCGGTTACCACCACGGCGCTGTTGCCTTTGATCAAATCAGCCAGCGCATTGGATAATGAACGCAAACGCCCGCAAGCGATCTCGATTTCGTAGCTGCGTTCATTGAGTGAAACGTGAACGTTATTAGCCGCTGGTACCAAAGGGGATTCTTTCATAGCAACCAATATATCAAATTATTCTCAGCCTTCACGGGCACGACGGAAAGAAGACGGGCAAGGCCGAGTATTTTTTTAAACGGGGGGGAATTCCGCGCTTCGGAGGCTGGTGTTTCCTGGAACATTGTGGCACCGAGGCACACAAAGCTGGCCTTTTCCAGTGAACGCAGTGGGATTGGCTCGAATTCCCGTAAATAGGGCTTGGTGAGAAATTGATTTGGCTTGGTTTTGAAGGGTGAACGCGGTTAATTGTTCGTTTGAGCCGCATGTTTTCTGTTTGATTTTGTTGAACAACCTTGCGGCTGAGACACGGCCATCGCTCGATTGGTCGTGAGGTTTGACCCTCTAGCGCCCCGGTGACCGGATGTACCACAGCCATCGTCAACAGCTTGAGTTCCCTGATTTTTACCTGCCTTTCAGCGGTCAGCTGAATCCCGATAACCGATGGGTCAAGCTGGCCACGCTGGTGCCGTGGGAGCTGGCCGAAAAAATCTA
>CALDYR010000144.1 GCA_937944405.1 uncultured Pirellulaceae bacterium | reverse complement strand
TTCGCCTCCGAAAAGTTCGTCCGCGTCATCACCACCGCGCAACACATCGTTTCCTGCATCCCCATAAATTCTATCGTCTCCGGTCCCTCCGGCGACGAAGTCGTCACCCGCTCCGCCCGACAGTTCGTCATCACCGTCAAGCCCAAAGATTCGGTCGCGTCCTTGGTTCCCTTCAATTTGATCATTTCCCGATCCACCAAAGATAAAATCGTTTCCGTCCTGGCCATGCAAAATGTCATCGCCTTGAGCGCCAAACAAACGGTCATTTCCACTCCCCCCAAACGCTTGATCGTTGCCCGCACGTCCGTAGAAGAAATCGTCGCCGGTGCCACCGAAGAAAATGTCAGCAGCAGTGCCACCGAATGCCCGATCATTTCCATTCTGTCCGTAAAAGGTTGACCTGAGGTTGGTTCCGTTATTAAAAAAGTCATTTCCGTTGCGACCGGTGACTTCAATCGCGCGGACACTTCGTGAGTTAAAGGATTCAAACAGCGTTTCGAATGGCGTTTCAATACGCGCCACCACGGTTGATGAATTGACGCGATTAACGCGGATAACGTCATCACCGCCGCTGCCCTCAATCGTTAACGTGCCGCCCTGAAGGCTGATGCTGGCCAATAAATTTCGTGTTTCGAGTTCAGCGTATCCCAGTGATGGGCCGGCTGTAGGACGCGCGACTTTTTTCTGAGTTCTCATGGTGGGCTCTGTCGGAAATAAGAATGACAGACCCCAGAATGATTGGAACAATCACTTCGTTAAGCTTCTTGCTGCGAAAACGAGATGTTTCAGCAAAATGGGTTTCCAAAAGTAACGTACGATACAGTAACCGGTTGCCGATTCGCATCATGTCGTCTTTTGGCAACACGTTTCTGCTGTCGATTGTGGTGGCAACGATAAAGAGTCACCGTCGCTGCACGTCGGACGGTACCGGTTGTTGGGGCGGCGATTTATAAAGCGGGTTGTAAACTTGCATTTCGATTGCCAAAAGGAACGACAAAATCACGAAGCCTATGAACCAATATCTGGGCCACATCTTGGGCGGTCGCCCCCCGTTACCATCGCGGGACTTGATCAGCCGGGTACTAATCCCTACGCCCCAAAACGTCACCGCGGTCCCCAACACTATCGCAACGATGTTGGTGAAAAATAATAAAAGGGCACCGAAACTGAGCGTGAAATCTCCCATCGTCAACGCCATTCCTGATGTCGCGATCGGGGGCACCAGGGCCGCGGCAATCGCGACCCCAGGCAGGGCGGAAATCAAATTCGGGCGGCTCATTGCGTACGCTCCGGCAACGCCGCTGAATAATGCCACAAACAAATCGACAATACTGGGAGAATCGCGACTGGCCATTTGCGCGCTCACCGGCAACGAGGTAAACGTGGACACCGTCAACCCCAGCACCGCGCCGATACTAAATGCAACCGCGAATCCCAACAACACCGATCGAATCGAAGTTTTCATCAAACGTTCGTTGGCTTGGATTAACGCAAACCCCATGCCCACCAGCGGCGTCATCAGCGGAGCAACCAACATCGCTCCAATCACAACCGCCGCCGAATCGTCTAACAAGCCCAACGCTGCAATGATTGTCGAAAGCGCGATCAACGACAGGAAATCGAAATCGAACGCCGCCCCCGATTGCAACCGGTCGACCAGTTGGACACGGTCGGATTTATCCAATTGCGGTACCACTCGCCGGACCCACACTTGAAAACTGCGCCGGAAACGATTCCCCAGCGGCACCGCGGGGCGCATCGTCGCCAAAGCAATCGTTGTTTGCGTCCCGTTTGCGTCAGTCTTAAGATCGCTGGTAACGTCAAGACGGAAAAAGGTTTTCATCGTTTTCAGATGACGCGTCGCCATCAATACGACATCGAAAGGGGAGAAGTCTTTTCCATCCAAAGCGTCACTGAAGTTATCGTTGAGCACAATATCGGTTTGAACGTTTTTACGATCACTGCCCAATTTTGAAAGAATACGTTGCGTGTGTGCTTCCGCGATCGATTCGGCGACTTCATCGTCGTTGGGGCGGACGAACATCAAGGTGACACTGCCATCGCCGTCTGATTTGACTAAACTACGGGCACGTCGGAGCGCCGCTTCAGCTAAGTTTTCTTGGTGGCAAACGACCAACACGTTCAATCCCTGCTCCGGCGGTGCGCCACGTACCATCATCGTTTCACAAGGAGCAGTTTCGTACAAACGTTGCGACCACCCGCGCTGTTCAGGCGTCGTTTTGATCGCGTCGGCAACTGGGAGTACAAGTTTAGTAATATCCATTTTGCCGATCTCTTCGACAAAGGCGTCTTCAGGTTGCTGGGCGATCAGTTCAATGGTCTCAATCAATACCCGGTCGTGGTCCGACGAAGCGATCCCCGCCGAGACCAACTCTTTCAACACAATGTTTTCACGCGAGTGGCTTTCAAGCGACGCGAAAACGGCCTTATTCAGTTCCGTCTGATCGCGGGCGTTGAGTAACAGGGGATCGAATTTCGGTTCCGCCTGCTTCTGCCGCTTAGGCACCACTACGATCAGGTTGGTAAAATCGGCTCGCGCGAAACGAATCCCCCACGACACCAACGCATGTGCTTCACTGGCTTGATTGATGTAAATGGCGACCGACATAGCAAACCGAACAGAATTCTGTCAAAAATGGCAAGCGATTCAGAAGATTGCAGAACGCAAATGACAGAATCGCACAGCTGAAATTTCAATCTTTAACAACTCGGTTGTCAACCGATACTGAAAAACAAGCGTTGGCTGATTCGTTGTGAGGGGATCAAGAACTCCCCAACGGTTTTCGAAAACGTGGCGGCCGCGCATTCGCCACCACTGGCGCTGGCGATGCGAAACCGATGGCGATGGCGATGGCGATGCGAAGAATAATTGCGAGTTTCAAACCACTCTGTTTTAGGGCACCAAAACAATTCGTTTCACAACGACCTTGCCGAATCCTTTTGCTCGACATGCGTCTGGTAGGGGAGGTACTGGACAAGTTCGACGCCATCATCATTTAGCTTATATTCGACACCACGCCAAACAACTGATTGGGCTCGGCCAGCTTTGATACAACAATAGAGATACAACAATTGCATAGGTGCCATCAACAGCCCCAGTCGCAACCAGTGTTTTTTTTCCAGTGGCGGTAATTCCGCCATGCTACGGCGTCTTAAACTGGCCGAAACCGTGCAACGAACCAGCCAATATCCCAAGGTCAGCAGTCCCGAAGCCAACGCCAACAACAACAGACTGTTGATCAACGAAATCAGCCCCAATGTTAGAACTGAAAAAAACGCGGAAATGAACAATCCGACCACCAGCATCGCGCTGACAGTGGCATGAACCATGGTGATCCAAAACGTTGATTCATAACGCTTCGACCAGGTCAACATTCGGCTGATCCACGCGATGCAGAAGGAGTTCGTGCAGTCTTCGCGGTTGACCATCATCAATTTGGGCACCACGAACACGTTGGCGTTCATCTGTTTGGCAAATTCCGTTACTGGCCCGTCGTCGACGACCGCGGTTTTCCAGTCGTCAATCAAAGTGCTGACGACGACATCTTCGTATTTTACCCCCATCGAACCGGCCCAAGGATGCCTCAATAGCGCCGACGGCACAATCGCGCCCGCATTCCAGATCGACCGCGCGGTGGCTCCCAAAGATTTGTTTTGAGGTTCAAACCATTGATGTCCTGTTGTCACACAGTTGCTCGGATTGGCCAGCGGCCCGAGCAAATCGGACAGCCAATTGGGATAAACATTCACATCTGCGTCCACAAACGCCAGCCAACGCGTGGTCGCCGGTAAAGATTCCACCGCTCCGATGATGGAACTGCATTTCAAACTGCAGTTGGGACGTGGCGCGTCCATCGGTTGGATCTGCAACCGATCCTCTTGGTCCGATTCGAATTTAATTTGCTGAAGCAGGTTCCACGCTGGGTCGCTACGACTGTCGACAACAACAATCACTCGGTAATCGTAAAAGTTCTGGTGCAATAAACTCGTGACGGTCTTTCTCAGTGACGGATCGCATCCACGAACCGACAGAATCACAACGGCATCCTCCTGTTGATCCACCGGAAGACTCGGCGAGGGGCCGAACCGGATCGAAAAATAGAACCGCGCGGCAAACACTAAATTGATTGCACAACCAAACAAGATTGCTAAAAGGAGAAACGTCATGCGGATTCAATTCGATTCGCAACAGGAAAATGAGAGAGCAAGACAACAAATGGGCACAGTCGATCGCAGTGGTTCTAGCCCAAGAACAGCCGGTACACCAGTCGCGCGAAACGCGGCAGATCCGCCCAGAATCGCAGGTTCAATCTTGAGCAGAAAAGTTTCTCTACCCCGTTATAGGTCAGACGGTGGCTGGTGGTTGAACCCGAAACGATATGTTTTCCACCAGCCAATCGTTGATTTTCACGCGCTTCGGCCCCGGCAAGGTAACAGCGTTTGCGGCGCCGGTTATCTTTGCCGTTGCGATCAATTTGATTGGCATCGACATGGTGGTAGTCATGATTTTGGTGGATTGCGGTCACACATTGCGACAAATCGATAACAGGAACTCCCCGGCGTTTGGTATCAGCCACCATCCAGTTGTCCCAATTCCCTCGTCCGACGGCGAAGGGTGGAATCTGATTGAACAAATCGCGCCCAAACGCAAAATACTCTTTACAGACAACCGGCGCTAGTTTTCCCCGGTGTTTGGTTTTTTCTAACAGCCTTTTTACCGCTATCCGGTCAGAAAAATCAATCGGTTGATCTACGTCCAAGTTGGTACGTCGTCCGATTGCCATAAAATTATGTTTCTCGCCGCTTTGCAAGATTTGTTTCAACGCAATTTTGAAGTCATTGAGCAAAATCACATCGGCGTTGCAATAGATGAGGACATCGGCATCGGAGGCCGATCGGGCAATTTCAAAAGCCGAATTCAGCAACGGCGTTCCCTGTGAATTGCGGTCGACAGAACCGGCATGCCGGACTTCAAGTTCAGTCGCGGCCTCCGCCACGCCAGCGTCGTCCCCGATAAGAATCACATCAAACGCACTGCCAAGGTTCCGCCATGATGCAATTGCGTTGCGCTGAATGCACTCGATATGAGGATCGAGAAATGGTTTGGGCAAAGTAAAAATGGCAAACGTGGGCCACCGGCCATCGGGCGGGCAAGGGGTACGATTTTCTGTTGCGGGGATAACCTTCATGACACCGCCGGTCTGCGAAACGAAACCCACCGGCGATAATTCACCACGCCACGACGGATGAGTTGGACAAGATTGAAAGTCCACCATTCGCTGAAACGAAATCCTGGATTTTCTGGACGCCACCCAACGAATGCCGTTTGGTCCAAATGCTGAAAGAAAAGATCCCGTTGCGGGTGAAACTTGCGATACAACCAAGGCTTATACTCGGTTGTGTAATGGACGATCGCGGGGCGGTCACGCATCGCAACAAATTGCTCGGGGGCGATTGGACAGACGTCTTCGCTGGGATATTCGTAGACATGCGTCCCTTGATTCCATCTTGGATCCAACGGTTTCCATTGGCCGGCGAACACAACGTTGAGGGCATACTGATCCCAACACCAGACATGTGCGGAATTGTCCCGAAGACATTTCAACAGCTTCCGGCAGATGTCGTCTTGCCGCCAACGCTTCAAGTTCAACACCATGACACCGCTGTTGAAGTACCTGCCCTTCCCGTCGATGCCCAATTGTCTCCAGTTGGGAATTGGCGATACGGCGGCAACGTACGGCACGGCGTTAAAGCTGGATTCCGACGATTCGGCGGACGCAAAATGCTCTTCCGCGTCAATAAACGGACAGGCAATGTCCACCGCCGCGGCGCAGTACGCGGCGCCCAATTCAATCTGCCAGAGTTTAGTCACATTGTCCAATACCAACACATCGGAATCCAAGTAGATCACTTTGTCGATGTCGTCGGGCAGTATTTTCGCGGCCAGCAATCTCAAATACGCCGCATGGCTGATGTGGTGCGAGGTCATCAAATCGGAGACCTGCGTCAGGTCTGGCCGGATGACTTGAACGGTGACCGGAAGCCCAATCAACGTTTCCCGCAGTCCCCCCCAACTCGTTTCCGAGATGCCGCCATCCAACAAAACAACCTGTAACTGGTGCCCGTCGGCGAGATTCGAAGCGGCCGAGTGCAGGGTCACTGCCAACGGTTTCACATAGTTTTCGTCCGCGGCGCACAACACAATCGGTGATGTCGAGGTGACATCCAATTGCAGCTTTCGATGTTGTGACGTTATGTGAATCATGAATTTGGGCCAATCCTTTCCCCCAATGATCGGTGCGATGGGCTGTGTAAGGCGATTGGCACTAAAGCGGTTTAGTTATTATACAGGGGTTTCTCTGAAGTCAGAAATTTTATACGTGTTATCTTGGTTGAGCCGTTGAACCATGAAAGGATTGAGACGAACCAGCAATCGGATGGATCACCAAGGTGTTAAAGACCGAAACCATTTTAATGCGATTTGTCAGGGTGGGATTTCCGTTTTACAGTTTTCAGGGTCGCCAACAGTCGTTCACGAATCCTCACGATAGGGCCAGCGATTGGATGCTGGTGAATTTCGTCAAAGATCCGATGGGCCTGGCCGAGCTCAGTTTTTAATTGTTCGATTTGTCGGTTTAAATGGTCAATGTGTCGCCTAGAGTGAGCCAATTGCGACTGGATTTCTTCCAAGTCGGTTTCTGCGAACTCATTAGACTCTGGAAATATAGCTTCCGCTTTGAAGGCAACCGGCGACAACTTAGGCATCGACAGCAAATTCGGTTCAAAACTGAGCATCTTTTGGTCTGCAATCTGCGATTCGGCTTCCTCTTGCATTTTTACGACTAATTCGATCATCCGATTCTTCGCTGGTGATTCACGGTACAGCAAACTTTGCAGTTGCTGGTTTTGAAAGTGCATCTTCTTCGTATCGGGACGTTGGAGTTGCGATACGACCCGTTGGATCTGTGAATCGTGAACGATCGTCCAAGCCAAATTGATATAGCTAGGGCAGTCGAAATAGTTGAGCAACGCCGTCGGTTTTCCCATCAACATCGATTCGACAATCGCCGTTGATGGTGTGGAAATAACCGCGTCGACGTTGTCCAGTGCATCGCAAAGCTCGACTCCAAGACGGTCGTTTGTCGAGTTCTCTACTCCGATTGTGGAATCCAGCCCACCTGTTAAACGCCACAGAACTTCAACTGAATCGGCGTGGCGGTCGGCGAATGATTTGCAGTCGGCGACCGCCCGCCGAACCGCTGACCACTGATCGGTGGTGAAGGCGGGAGTTTTGGCGGTCATCACCAGCAAACGAAACCGATCACGATCAGACCTAGGATGCTCCGAAGAATCTGAAGGCTCAATGGAGCCGCGATATCGGTCAAAACGGGGTATACCCACGATCTCAGTTTTAGCAGCGTTGGCCCAACCGTTGAGAATGCGGGCTTGGTTTTCTCCGATGCACGCGGCTTTATGGGAAAGGACGGGGCGCATCGCAAATGGACACGCGACTTCGTCCGGGCGATTCTCCCAAGCGTTTCTCCATTCGAGAATGCCGTCAATCATGTAGATGGTGGCGACGTTTTTTTGTTTTAGTTCAATGATCGCCTGTCGAAAGCGGTCGAAGTGTTCGGAAAAAAAGATCGCCACGTCACCCGGTTTCGCTTGGCGAACGATTCGGTGGGGGCAGATGATTTCTACTTTTAATGCTTCGGCCACCGGTTGAGCATGGTGTTCTACTTCGGCTGGCGTGCCAACAAAAAATACGCGCGAAGTTCGCATGTGTTTAGGTCCAGTCAACCGTTAAAAAGCACTGGCATCGATGACCGAACCGTCGTTGCGCGAACACAACTGAAACAACGTCCCAACATCAAGATCAACTGAATAAGTTTGCACGCTGGCGTCGCCCAAAAGAAAATTGACGGTCTGGGGGTGGGCGCTACCAAACCTCGGTGAAATTCCGACCGTTAACTCTTCATTAGGCGATTTGGCCAACGGGATGAATCCGCCTCCCAGCCGCATGAACGTGCCGGGTTCGTCCCCGTTATAGATGCTGCCGTCCCCCAGTCCGCCGGGGCGTCCTAAAGAATTCGAGTTCACAAATTTTTCGCCAATGAAAATTGTGTTGGAGGAACCATCGGTGATGTTTTGGAATCCGTAGCGGCCTTTGATCGGTTCGGTCAGGCGTTCGTTAAAGACCGGGTTGTCGCGGCGGAATCCGCTGTTGAAAACGCCATCGACTTGGTCTTCGAACAACGCCCATCGGAATTTTGCGAAGTGTAAATGGGTGCCGGCATTTCCGGCGTAATCGCCGACCGCCCCCGTTAACCGGCCGTTACGTTCATCAATGCTGAGCATCGGGCCCGATCGACGTGATGGGCACAACATCAGCGGCGAACTTTCGGCCAACACGTCAGGATTTTGTGCGGCGTAGAGACGCTTCAAATCAAACCTCCGAAACAGATTTTCTTGTTCGGTGTACTGCATCAGCAACACTGGCCAAGTTAGAAATCCATCTGCTGGGCGTGACGGCGGAAAACGAGAGATCGCGCCCTCATAGTGATGCGTCGCGAGTCCAATCTGGCGTAAGTTATTCAAGCACCGCGACCGTCGTGCTGCTTCTCGGACGTTTTGGACCGCCGGCAGCAGCATGCTGACCAAGACACCGATGATGGCGATAGCGACAAGTAACTCAACCAGCGTAAAAGCATTTCGTTTCGGGAGCATCATGAGAAGGTGCAGTTGAAGAGTCAAAAAAGGGGTCTCTCGTTTCCATTATCTTACGCCAAACCACTGAGATGCAAGGAAAAAATAAGTGGATCTGCGAAAACGAAAGACAGCTTACGGAAGTATTATGCGGTTTTTCACGGTAATTGACGGTGTTTTCCAGATCCGCCGACCCGAAACCTAGTGTTGTTTGTTTTTGAAGGCGGCGTATCCAATAGCTGCCATTTGCCCGAGATATCAATTGTTAAGCGTTGAGAAAAGCACTTACGAGAGCACTTACGAGAAAAGTCGTCCGGCAGATGAGTTGTCCATTTTTTCGTTCGTCGATTCGTAGGACTCAAGCACCGGCAACCGGGGCGATTGCATGGCTACCTATTTTCCAAAAACAATTTTTTCCATGTATTGATCGTCCCATCCTGCAGACAATCGCTTGTTTTTGACCCCGCACTTTGCTGACATTTCTTTTTTCAGAAGGCTCAAAGCGGTTCTTCGTAGTGTGCTGAAGTTGGCGTCACCATGGCCTTTTCGAATTCTGCATTGGTCTTCTCCAAAGGTCACGTCGAGTTGCCAG
>CALDYR010000143.1 GCA_937944405.1 uncultured Pirellulaceae bacterium | reverse complement strand
TTGATGTCGATCTGGCCCTTTTGCTACAGGAACAAGTTGAGTGACAGCAATACCGCGGCAATTTGAACAAGGCCCTCTGGATTCCGCTTCGGTTTCCGATGCTTCCACTTCCGCCGGCTTAACCGCACAGCACGATTGGTCGATCGAGCAATCGCGTGAGCTTTACGGTGTAGGACGCTGGGGGCTAGGGTATTTCGATATCGATCCCCGCGGCAATCTTTCGGTCACCGCCCCGACGCCGGCGGGCCATCGGTCGGTTTCAATGGCCGCGATCATCGACGGACTGCATCAGCGCGAGCTTAATATGCCGGTGATGCTGCGGATTGAAAATTTAATCGATGACCGCGTCGTGCAACTGAACAGCGCTTTCGCAGAAGCGATCGCTCAATTGGAGTACCGAGGCGCCTATCGCTCGGTATTCCCAATCAAAGTCAACCAACAACACCACGTCATCGATTCCATCGGTCGCTCAGGTCAGCGTTTCAATCATGGGCTTGAAGCGGGGAGTAAAGCGGAACTGTTGGTGGCGATTTCTTCGGTGCGTTCCAAGGAAAGCCTGATCGTTTGCAACGGGTATAAGGACGAGGAGTTCGTCGACCTCGGGTTCACCGCCTGTCAGTTGGGCTATAAATGTTTCTTTGTGCTCGAAACGTTGGATGAACTGGATTTAATCATTCGGCGGTCAAAGCATTTTGAAATCAGACCGCTGATCGGAGCCCGAGTGAAACTGATGACCAAGGTCGAAGGGCATTGGGCAGGTGACAGCGGTGACCGTAGCCTCTTTGGATTGACGACGGTCGAACTAATCAGCGCTGTCGACGCCCTGCAAGCAAGCGATATGCTTGACTGTTTCCAAATGTTACACTTTCATCTTGGTTCGCAACTGACCAACATTCGAAATGTGCGCGACGGGTTGAAAGAAGCCTGCCGTTTTTACATCGGTTTAGTACAAGACGGCGTCCCGCTGGGGTATTTAGATCTTGGCGGTGGTTTAGCGGTCGACTACGACGGGACCGCCAGCACCCAACCGCACAGCCGAAATTACGAACTGCGTGAATACGCTTGCGATATTGTCGAAACGGTGATGGAGTCACTGGACGCTAACGGGATCGACCACCCGGTGTTGGTGACCGAATCAGGACGCTGGACCGCGGCGCCGATGTCGGTGCTGATTTTTAATATCTTAGCTGTCACCAATTTCGATCCTGACGAACTTCCGAATCCCCTGCCCCACGATCTATGCGACCCGGTGCTGGAAATGGTCAAAACGTTAAATGATCTGGGCAAACGCAGACTGCAGGAAAGCTATAATGATGTGCTTTATTACCGCACTCAAGTTCGAGACCTATTCAAGGCAGGGAAAGTGACCCTGCGCGAGCGCGCGTTGGGGGAAAATCTTTACCTTAAGATCGTCAGTGAAATTGTCGCCAGAAGTCAAACGCTAGAACGCGTGCCGAGTGAATTGGTCGAACTCAGTGAGTCGCTTTCGGATATTTATTACGGGAATTTCAGTGTTTTTCAATCGCTCCCTGACGCTTGGGCGATCGAACAAGTTTTTCCCGTAATGCCGCTTCACCGGTTGGACGAAAAACCGCAACGCAAAGCCATCATTGCGGATCTGACGTGCGACTGTGACGGCAAATTAGACCGTTTTATCGGTGCAGAAGGCGAAATCGAACGGACGTTGCAGCTGCATCGCCTCAAATCTGGCCAGCCGTATTATATGGGCGTGTTTTTGGTGGGGGCCTACCAAGAGACCCTAGGGGATCTCCATAATCTTTTTGGCGACAACAATGTCGCCAGCATCCGCGTGACTGAAACTGGAGATGTCGAATTCGTCGAAGAGGTCTGCGGTGACACCATCGCCGAGGTGCTCAGTTACGTTGAACACGATCCGGCGAAGATGTTGGCTCGGTTTCGCGACAAAGCCGAAATGGCCGTCCGTGAACAGCGAATCAGTGTGCAAACCCGGCAGCAAATGATCCAACTGTTTCGCGCCAGTTTGCAAGGTTACACGTATTTCGAGGAGTGAGGCCGCGGCGACTTTCGTCGTTTTCACCGTTTGGCGTTATTTCCACTCCGCGTGATTGGCAGACGCTGATTTGCCGCTCTGTCCGTCATTGGCAACGGGCGCTGTGACACCGGTCGCAACCAGCGTACCGGAACCAGCGTATCGGAACCAAGCGGCTTCCAATTGTTGGCGGATTGTTTTGGTGCTGTTAAACGCGTGTTGCGCTAATTGTGCGTTGCGCTATTTGTGCGTTGCAGACGATGACCGCCCTAACGCCAAAACGCATCCGGGCTACTCAGGAGGGCTAGACGTTTGGACCGGCTGCGACAACGGCGTCACTGGCTTTTTCGGCGTACTCGGAAAAGTTTTGCTGAAACGCCAGCGCCAATTTTCGGGCCATTTGGTCATATTGATCTCCGTCGGCCCAAGTGCCTTTGGGACGCAAAATCTTTCCCGGTACCCCTTGGCAAGCTTTAGGGATGGAGAGATTGAAATGGTCATCCTTCACATAGTCGGCTTGTAACAGCGTTCCGTTGTGGATCGCATCAATTATCGATCGTGTGTATTTGAGGCTGATGCGCGATCCGACGCCGCACGCGCCTCCGCTCCAACCGGTGTTGACCAGCCACGCCGTTGAGTTGTGAACCGTCATCTTTTCGGCCAGCAATTGAGCGTACTTGGTAGGATGCCAGACAAGAAACGCGGCTCCGAAACAGGCCGAAAAAGTGGCTTCGGGTTCCGAAACGCCGACCTCGGTGCCGGCGACTTTTGCCGTGTACCCGCTGATGAAGTGGTACATCGCTTGTTCGGGAGTCAGTTTGCTGACCGGTGGAAGGACGCCAAAGGCATCGCAGGTAAGAAAAATAATGTTCTTGGGTGAATCGGTGATGCACGGAACTAGCGCGTTTTCAATGAACTCGATCGGGTAAGAGCAGCGCGTGTTTTGAGTGATCGATGTGTCGGTAAAATCAACAGCATGGGTCAGCGGGTCTTGTACGGTGTTTTCCAAAACCGCGCCAAAACGAATCGCATTGTAAATCTCAGGTTCGTTTTCCGCTGACAGATTGATGCATTTGGCATAACAACCGCCTTCGATGTTGAAAACGTGATCGTCGTTCCAGCAATGCTCGTCATCCCCAATCAGAGCGCGGTTGACGTCCGCAGACAACGTCGTTTTCCCCGTCCCCGAAAGTCCAAAAAACAAAGTAACGTCATGTTGTTTGCCGACATTACAAGAGCAGTGCATCGAAAGTACGCCGCGTTTTGGCATGAGGTAATTCATGATCGTGAACACACCTTTTTTCATCTCGCCGGCATACTCTGTGCCCAGAATCACCATTTCGCGGCGGTCAAAGTTCAGCGCGATTGAGGTTTTGGTGTCCACTCCGGGGATCGATGTGTCGGCGTTTTGGCTGCCCGCGTTATAAATGACGTAGTCAGGTTCCCCGAACTCTTCGAGTTCCTGGAGAGTGGGACGGATCAGCATGTTGTGCATGAAAAGCGCGTGATAGGCGCGCGAACAGATAACGCGGATCTTCAAACGACACGCCGGATCCCAACCGGCAAACGCGTCCAATACGTAAAAATGCTCACTCCCGTCCAAGTAGTCAATCGCGGCGCGGCGCAGAAGATCGAAGGAGGTTTCGGGTAACGCGCGGTTGACGGCGCCCCACCACACATCGTCGTCGATACTGGGTTGGCTGACGATGCG
>CALDYR010000142.1 GCA_937944405.1 uncultured Pirellulaceae bacterium | reverse complement strand
CGGCGAATTGGTCGCGATGGTGGTTGCCTTGGGCGCCCATTGCGGAACACCGGCGCCGGAGGTAACAAAGTCGTTCGGTGTCCACTTATTCAATCACTTCGTTGAATCTCACGCGGACACTCTTGGCAATGTAAAAATGACCGTGGAACTGCTGGGCCAAGTCGAAAATCGAATCCATGTCGGGGTTCGAAAATTGTTTCCCGAAGCAGAATTACCGACGATCCGATTTACGCGCGTCGATGAATCGACAGCAAAGGACATTTGTCAATCTACTCCGCCCTTTGCAGACTTAGCCGAGGGTTTGATAGCTTCGGCGATCGCTCACTTTGGCGACCCGATTGAGCTCGATCGCGAGTACCTCGCACCAGAAGATGGCACTCATGCAAAATTTGTACTGGTCCGCACCGGGTGATCGGTTGGGTGCCTATAGAGCGCATTGGATGGGGGTGCATTGGAATTCACCCCAGAACGGAACGCGGCACCGACATGAGTGTCGGCGATCGGTGGTTACCGTAGCCCCGCACCGTTGACAGGGCGACACCGCTACTTTTTGATGGTTAATAACATGCCGATAACTTCAGCGATCAGCTGAGCCAAACGCGAAAGGGCGGCGATGGTGAATCCCGTTTCGTACGGCAGCCACGGCAACAACAATGCTGCCAACGCCGCTTCACGTACTAAAATTCCTCCCGGCGAAAAGAACGCAAAAAAACCAATCACCCATGCCGTTGCAGTCACTGCTATCATCGCCACCAGTGGAACGGAAGCTCCGTCTATTGTCTGTAATAATGCTTGATTGATAGATCCATTCAACACCGCCATCAAAGTCATGTATCCAATCGAAAGACCCAACCAACTGGGACTAAGTTTTAATTGTCTGACGGCAGCTATTTGCTGTGTCAGCGACTTGATTTTGCGTTTCAGTTTCCCTCCCGCCAAAACAACCATGACCGCCATGAGGCAACTGCCGACCGCAACGACCGCTGCCACCATGGCGTAACCATGTTGATCGCTTTGGGGGATTAATCCAGCGACCGTTGAAAGTAACTCTTGTTGATAAATTGCGACTCCAATGAACCCGACAATCGCCGCAGCCACAATCGTTACCAGCAGCTCTATCGCCATCGAGGCAGAGGCACTGGTTTTGGACACACCCATTTGTTTAGCAGCCACTGCGCGCGATGTGTATCCCCAAATACCTCCAGGCAACCAACGGCGCGATTCAGCCAGCAACCATATTTTCGTCGCTTGGACCGGCCCGACGGCATGCCCGATCCCTCGCAACACCAATACCCAGCCGAAGGGATTAGCAATCCGATAAGCGACCGCCAGAACGACAGCAAACATAAAAGCCGAGCTACTCAAGGGCGCCGTCAGTTGGTAATCCGCATTCAATTTCCAGGCGGTGAAGCCAATAGTGGCGATAACGAACAAGGACAGAATCGTTGTTAAAGCCGTCCGTAGTAGAGATCGACTGAACACCGGCGCTTGTGTGGCCGTCCCCGATTCTTCAGACGTTAGGTGGTGGTTAGGCAGGGCACAGGTTAATTCGGGCTTATGCATCATTGGTTCTCTGGAAGCGGTCGTGATTGGCCGGCGGTGAAAATAAAACGGTTGGAGTTGATTGATTACCAGCGCGGGCCGTTCTTAGGCGGCAGCCTTTACGTACAGCCGTTCTAGCTCCCCGACGATACGTTTCCAAGAAAACGTTTCACTGGCAAATTTAAACCCGGCATAGCCGAAGGCACGACTTTTTTCAGGATTACGCAGCAATTCCGAAATCGCATTGGCTAAAGCCGTGGGGTCTTTCTGCGGGACCAAATACCCGGTTTCGCCGTCGCGAATGGTATCAGGGATTCCGCCGACGCGACTGGCGACGACGGGCTTGAAGTAACTGTACGCCTCGATCGAACCGACACCTAGACCTTCGGCGTCGCCCCAGCTGTCGATGATGCCAGGATTCACCCAAACGTTACACTTGGCGTACTCTTGGGCCAGTTCCTCACGAGAGACAAAGCCTAAAAAATTCACGGTGTCATCCAGTCCCATCTCTGTACACAAACGCTCGAGTCGCTCACGCTGGTCTCCGTCACCGGTGATAATGAAATCAGCATCGGGAACATGGGACAATACCATCGGCACGGCCTGTAACAGGTATTCAATCCCCTTCCTTTCGATCAGGCGACCGGTGAACAACACACGCGGCTTGCAGGACGGAGCGGCCTGGACGTCGGCGGCGCTGACAGTTGTGCCGTAAGGCAACACGTGGCACGGCCGGCCGCTCATCGCGGTGACCTTCGAAGCCGTGTCGGAGCTGTTGGCAATACACATGTCGGCTGATTTAAGCGACTGTTGCAGAAACGGTGTCACCCACCTTTTGCGACGGGCAAGTGAAAATTCTGCGCCGTGAGACATCATCACCAGTGGCTTGCCACTGACGAATCGAGCAACTTGCCCCATCAGACCATGCGGGAATGGCCAGTGAACATGGATCACGTCAAACTTGTTTCGCATCGCCAGCCAGGCCGCGTAAAAACAACCGATCAAAATGTAAGGAATGGCCAACAGCTGTATGTAGGATTTGCGAACTTTATAGGTCGCTCCTTCTTCGTGGGTCAAGGTTTCAACACAGGCCGGAGCATAACGAAATCGTTTGACATCAATGCCGTCCAACTGGTGAGATTTAAGCCCTTTGAAGGACGGTGCCATCACCGTAATATCGTGGCCTTGATCTTTTAGTTGCCGGTGAATTTCTCGCATCCATGGAACGGCATAATCGGTTGCGTGCCGTGGGTAAGTGGATGTGATGACTAAGATACGTTGTTTGTTATTGTCGTTCATGGTGTTGCCCCCGTTGTGGCGCATTTGTTCGATTGCGATTGAAAGTTCAGGCCGCAGTCTCTGGGTAGAATTGCTGGGTAAAAAAAGAAGTGAGCGCGCCGGTTGAACGCCGGCGTCGATTAAACGTTCAGTAATTCAAAACGCCGTTCTTTGGTCAGCCGCAAATCTTCGAAGAACGTGGCGGCTCGAACATCGTCGGTGTCAAATACGACGGGCGTGGTTGACGTGGGGCGGTTTTGGTGGATCATCAGTTCGCAAAACAGGCCCGCCAACACGCAGGCTCCGCCGAGCCCAACAAACGCCAGACCGGTCAACACCGTGGCGACGCCCGCTAATGTTGACAATCCGATCGTCCCGCCGACGACCAGTAATACGAGGGCGACGACGCCGTAGATCACGGCACAGAAGTTGGCAAAATGCGACGGGCGTTCGCGGTAGACTCGCAGAAACCCCATAGTAAGCATGTCGCTGAAACCACGAATAAATCGTTCGACGCCATACTTAGAAACACCATGTTGCCGGGCATGATGTTCAACCACGATTTCGGTAACCTTGAACCCCTGCATCCCAGCAAGCGATGGAACCATACGATGTAGTTCACCGAACAGGGCGATCGATTGGGCGACCTCTTTCCGATAGCACTTAAATCCACAATTATGATCGTGAAGTTCGACTTGGCTGACGTAGCTGAGCAGTCGGTTGAACACACGACTGGGCAACACTTTGTGCCATGGGTCGTGCCGTATTGCTTTCCAACCGCTAACCAAATCGTAACCTTCGTTGATTTTGTCGATGAAACGAGGAATCTCCTTGGGGTCGTCCTGCAGATCGGCGTCCATTGTGAAAATCAAATCGCCTTTGGCAATTTCGAAACCAGCCTGAAGGCCGGCGGCCTTGCCACGATTACTGCGAAAGCGCAAACCCCGAATGTCGGGCCGAGCGTTCGCCAGAGCCTGAATCTCATTCCACGTGTTGTCGGTACTGCCGTCGTCGATCAAGATGATCTCAAAACTGTACTCAGATGCGGCTTCGGAAACCCGTTGAACGAGCGTCGAAAGCGAATCCTGCTCATTCATCGCCGGGATGACGAACGAAAGCTGTGGCAAGTGGTCGTGTTCGTGGTCGCTTTTGGGACGTGGCAATGGCGTCGAACGGTCAACGGCGATGTTAGTGTTGATTTTTGTGTTAACTAAGTTGCGGTTGGTAGCGTTCATCGTTGCGGTCCTTGTGAATGGATGATGTTGTGAGCAGAGATCACTTTTTCAATTCCAAACGCACCGGCCATGCCAAAGCCAGACCCTGTACTTGTTACTGGAATTCGGCGCGGTAGCAACGGTCGTAACGAACAAAACGACTCCAGCCTCTGGACATTTTACGGTACGCTGAACCTGTTACGCTGTAAATGTTTCTCTGGCATGGCAGTTCGGCGGTGGAACCTGGTCATCACACCTCCAATCTATAGATGTAAGCTAAGCTTGCGGTGAGATGGTTAATTACGCCCGTAGCTTGGTGCTGGACTTCGTTGGGGCGCGTAAGCGCAAAACCACTTCCAGTACGAACACTGGCCCGAGCAGCGTCATCAACACCTTTCGCAAACCCAACCGCGTCATCTGAAGTGTCCACCGAAATTCAAACCACCGAATGTTCTGTCTGTTGCGAAGCCGCAATGTATCGCCGGTTGTTCGAACGTGAGCGGCGTGCGCGAAAAGAGGCCGAACAACATCTGGAGATTAAAAGTCGCGCCCTGCACCTGTCGAATCAAAAACTGGCCGACCTGACCAACGACCTGCATGTCGAAGTCAAACGCACTAAAGCAGAACTTGCCCGGCAGAAAGCTTTGGAGAATCAGTTGATTCTGGCCCAAAAGATGGAATCGGTCGGACAATCGGCGGCTGGCGTAGCGCATGAACTCAACACGCCAATTCAATTTGTGAACGACAACTTAAACTTTTTAAAAACCAGTTTTGAAGACATCGAACAACTTTTGGCGGCCGTCGATTCACTGGTACTGCGGTGCCGGAATCAGGGAATGTTACCAAAGCAAATCGCGGCCATCGACACGGTTGCGGAAGCAATCGACTTAGATTTCGTTCGCACCGAAGCCCCACTGGCGGCCAGCCAAGCGATCGAGGGGAGTCAAACGTTAGCGCGGATTGTCAAAGCGATGAATGTATTTTCGCACCCGGGCACGGAATCGTTCGAACCGGTATGCGTCAATCAACTGTTGCGCTCCACGTTGACCGTTTCGCGCGCGAAATGGAAATACCACGCCGAACTGGAAACTGAATTTAGCGATTCGTTGCCGCCGGTAAGCTGCTTGCCGGGCGAGTTAGGCCAAGCATTTTTAAATTTGATCGTCAACGCCGCCAGCGCGATCGGCACCCGGGGCCCGACGAACGCGGGCGTACTGACTGTGGGGACCTCGTTGCAGGGAGATACTGTGCTGATACAGATATCGGACACGGGTTGCGGTATCCCTCCGGAGATTCAACACCGCGTGTTCGACCCATTTTTTACGACCAAGGGCGTGGGTGAGGGAACCGGTCAGGGGCTATCGATCAGTTACCGGATCATTGTTGAACTCCACCGAGGAGCGTTAACGTTTGAATCGGATGTCGACCGCGGCACGACATTCTGGATCCGGTTGCCGGTGGAACAAAAACCCGAGCTTGAGAAAAGCACGGTTTAGCACCCGTCTTTGAACGACAAGCTTTTGAACGACTCATACTTGCGGCATTCGTTTTTCGCTAACCTGCGTTGGAAGGCCTTGACTCATGGCTTTTCCCGGATTTCAGTGGGATCGGCCGGAATTGCCCGACGACTGTGTTTACGAGCATTCGGGCAAATCACACTCCAATCACAGGAAAAGGTAACCTTAGGGCGCACGCGGCGCCGCAAAGTTTTGGGAAGAGCCTTACTCTTTTTGGTTACGCATGAAATCTGCCACCTGTTCGAAAAACGTCTTCAAATTCAGTCGGATCTCTTTGGGGACTGCCACCTCATCCATCGATTTGCCCATGATTTCTAACCAACGATCGCGTTCGGCCACGCCGATCGAAAACGGGGCGTGGCGCATCCGCAATCTCGGGTGGCCGCGCTGTTGAATGTAGTCGTCGCTACCGCCGAATCGATAGACCAAAAAACCGGCCAACCGTTTTTCGGCACCATCCCAATCGTCATCGGGGTACATCGGTCCGATCAAATCATCCGCGCGGACACGGCGATAAAATGCCGCCACCAAGTTTGCGATCCCAACTTCGCCCAACACCGTCATAATATCTGATTCGCTCATGTCGAATGATTCTAACGCGCTTGGGTCGGATTGGCTTCCGCGGTCACAATTTTTTGCCGGGGTTTAATTACCATTTGGTCCGTTTGGTTCATCACTTCCATGGCCAAGCAACGATAATCTTGTGCACCGTTTGAATCATTGGCGTACTGAAAAATAGATTGGCCATAACTGGGTGCTTCGGCTAAACGAATGTTGCGGCGAATCCTGGTATCGAAACTGGACACCTCTGACCAAATCGAATTCGACAATCGCTGTTCTGCAAAAAAGAATTCGACATCACCGACCACCTCATTGGCCAACCGCGTTCCCGAATCAAACAAACAATACACCAGACTCGTCAATGTCAGTGCTGGATTCAATCGCCGCGCCACCAGTTCGATCGTCCGAAGAAGTTTGCTCAACCCGTGCAGCGCCAAAAAGTGCGGTTGCAGCGGCAAGAAAATTTCGTCGGCGGTGGTTAGTGCATTGAGCGTCAACACGCCTAACGATGGCGGGCAGTCGAAGATAATATAGTCGAAATTCGTGGCCATATCAGACATCTTATCCCGCAAGATAATCTCTCGACCGACGGCACCGGAAAGCTCCATTTCGGCGGCAGCCAAATCAATGTGTGACGGGGTCAGCCAAAGATTCTCTTCCACCTGATGACAGACGTCCGCCAAGGGCGTGTCATCGGTCAGGACATCATAAACCGAAAGATAATCTTCTTGCATCCCGAATCCCAAATGCAAAGAAGCATGGGCCTGCGGGTCGAGGTCGATCAGCCAAACACGTTGCCCCTGTTCAGCCAACGCGGCACTAAGGTTGACAGCGGTGGTTGTCTTTCCGACTCCACCCTTCTGGTTGATTACGGCGATTGTGCGCATCGTGGAAACTCCTTTTCCCAATTTTCCGACCTTTTCAATCGGCTGAATGTGTCAATGAATTATATGACGGCAACCACGTTTTCACAAAGACGGATCTGAATCAATAATTGAGATTACCACTTCGGCACCAAGTACGCCGGTGGTATCGGTGCGCTGCCAGCACTTTTATTGGTGTCTTTTGACCCTAGAAAAGAAATCAGATTCGTATTGTTTTGAAAAACGTTCGCGGTTATCACAATGGAATTGCAGGATCGCAGATTTATCAAGTTAAAGGATTTAACGATGTCTGGAACACAGAAATCAGCAGGCCTTACGGCCCGTGTATTGACCGCAGCCTCGGTAACCGCCGCGTACGTGTTGAGCGTGTTTATTCTTCCGCACGCAGCGATTGCCCAAAACGCTCTTCTCCCCGATCACAATCTAACTTCTGATATTTTTTCTGAGGTGCTCTCAGATCTCCAGAAGATGAAAGAAGTTGCTTTTACAAAACCATTTCTGTCATGCGATCAATCCAACGATTGCAAGCTGAATCATTGCGGCAATGCTTCGAAGTCGGTTCAATGCCAACACTGCGACCTGACCGAAAAAGTCTGCACCCATCTGGCCCATCCCGAAATTCCGATCGGCGTTTCAGATGACTGCGAAACCAACCATCCGCTGGCCTGTTCTTACGACGTTCGCAGCACCGATGCGATTCCACCGGTGCCCAATATCGAAGACTACGCAACCCCCGATGAATTTGTTGACGAAGACATGATCAACAAACTTCAATCCGATGAAGTTACGATGGAAAAGGGTATTGAGAATTACTGCGACCAAATGGCAACGTTGCTCAGTGATGCCTTAGCATCCAACGATTTGAGCCACACACAAAAAGCCGCCGCCATCAAATCGGCAATGCAACTGGCTGTTGTAAACGCACAGATCGCCGCCGAAGCCAAAATCGTGCAGATCAAATCCGCTCATGAATCGGAACTGGCAGTCATGCGTGGTCGTTTACTCCAATACAGCTACATCGAATCCAATCAACGAAAATTGTTTCAGTGGCTAAACCCGATTTACAACAACGTGAACCGAAACTTTCAGCAAATTGAAAAGATGACCGAAAGTTCCACTGAGTTGAAGCACTGCTTGAGCATCATTCAAACACAGATCAATGAAAACCACGCGACCGATGAGAAAAATCAATTGATCGTTACCCGACGTGACCAGCCTAAACCGCTCCCGATCCCACCCCGTTCTACGGTACGAAAAGTGTCCAACCAATTCGTTCGCAAAACCGTGGCCGCAGAAGAAGACCGCATCACCCCAGTTGATTTTAAAATTCTAGAACTCCGACTTCGAAAAGCAGAACGTTTAATCGCGGACCTATCGGCTGGGGCCGACTCCGCTGAATCTTACGACGCCCCGACGCACCGGCGGGCCAGTTACGACCGGTTAACACCGATCGCCCCCCTTCCGCCGCGGCGTTAATACATCACGCCACGATAGTCGACAGCCCTTATAAACCAGGGGTGTTGTTTGCTGAATTAGATCCAGAATCGCGATCTACATTTTCACCATTGGCGGCAACTGAGGCAACCGGTTCGGATGATTCAACCGCCGGTTGCAACGCCGCGATAGAAGCCGACCGAATCATACCAGTGGTGCTTGATTGAGCGTAAACGACGACGTGGAACTGATCCGCGTCGACGTCTTGAGGTAGCATTAGTGTTGTCGCGATAACGCCTTGTGCATTGGGACCATCGACAACTTTGTAGTCGCGCACAACGTTGGTGTGAGTGACCGACTGGCCCGCGAATTCTCCAGTAGTGATTTCGTGGGTCGCTTCTTTTTGAACCAAAGCGACGTTCACGCGGTCGTCGTTCTGCCAACCAGCCATTGCACAATTAACCGCAACAGTACCTTGAGAATGTCGAGCTTCGATGAGGATACCTGAGTTCTCGGTTGTCGGATTCGAACCGAGGGCCGCATTGATAAAGTCTTTGGCCGTGGTGCGCGAACCTGGCAGCTTCGCTTCTCCGTTGATGATCGTCAGCGGCGCAACAACTGAGCCTCTGGCATAAGCATTGGCGTAGGTTTCCTGCCGAGCGGTGGCGTCCTTCGTTGAATAGGGGTCTTTGAATGTTTCATCGTTCAAACGATCAACGTGAAAAGCCAGCGTGTAGACCGGAAGGTTACGCGACATGCCAGTTTTTTCGACCCATTCGACGTGTCGTTGAGCTCTGACAAAGTTTCGATAACCTTCTGAGGTAAACAATTCAACCAACGCAAATCCGCGGGTTTGGACTTCTTGGTTTTTGCTGCTACTTCCGCCACCTCGGTAACTTGAACCCGCAGTCGCACCGCGGGTACTGCTGCCGGTTTGGGGTCGGCGAACGGCGGGACGTGGTGCAACACTGCCTCTTGAACTACTGCCAGCGGTCCGCCGCGCGCTTTGAGCGATCGCTTCACCGCTGGAGACGCACATGTGCCCTGCAATCATACAGCCGACAAGACAGATCGTAATACTATAGAAACGTGACGAACATGACATTTAATGTCTCCTGGAAAATCAAGGCGAAAGAACCTCACTATCGATGCGTTCGATTGCCTAAATCTAACCAGTAAATGCGGACATGATAGACCTTTGTTGCTTGGCTGTGATGGGCTTCACTGATTTTGACCGATCCGGAAATCTGCTGGTATGGTGCCCAACAGCCCGGTCGTCATCACTGACCCATGCAACTCAATCATTGGGCGTGGCATCCTCCAAGAAATTTCGGTCGGCCCGCCCAGTGCGCCGCGGTTTCTGACCGCCGAAGGATTACCAACCACGATTCAAGGTTGCAAACATTTGGCTTGCCCTTCGTTGGCAACCAAACGCACATCGGAGATGCTCACCGACGCCTTTCCGGTGGATTTGATTACCAAGGGCGACGTTACTTTGGTCAGTTTCTCCGAAACGCAGAAGCAAGACAACTTCACAGACAGCTCCTTCCACTGACCAATTTCGGCGTCAGTGATCTCGCCAGCAAAGGATTGGATACCCAATTCAGCAGGCCCTTGGATGGCGAGTCTTAAATCGCCTTCGGGTTTTTCATTGATTCGGTATCGCAGGTACAACGCCATGTCTCCGGTCGATTGGCCCGAAAGATCAACCGCCGGGGCAGAAACTCGGAACGAGGCAGGGCCCCTGAACTGCAAAGTCTTGACGTCTTCTTGGGCCGAATCATCTTCGGAAAACACTTCAAGATTCTGGTGAACCGAGGTTTGCCGATTCTGTTGGACTTCGGTTATCTCATCACCGTCGACCAGATACATTCGCCATGGCGCGATCGCTTTCCCGTTGGCGAAAAAAGTCGCCGAACTCGCACCGACCAAAGCTGCACCGGGGTCCTCCGAAAGAACAGCCAGTTCCGTATTGTCGGCGTATGTCAAACCAAATCCATATTCAAATAACGGATCATAATCTCGGCTGCCGATGTTCAGCGGTGTTTGGTTGGGCAACTTTGGCCATGAATAAGACAGTTTGCCTTTGAAGTCATGCTGGTTGTTTGGGTCAGAAGATTTCATAATCACGTCAGCGATCCCAACGCCTTCAGATCCTGGCAACCAAGCGGCCACAAACGCATCACAGGCGTTAAGTTCGCGGTTGACCCACATCGGTCGACCGCTAATAAACACGGCGACCGTTGGAATCCCTGCGTCCTTGAATTTCTTCAGCAATTGGTAATCGGCATCATCGCTGGGACTGTATGCCAGCGATTTGAGGTCGCCTTGGAATTCGGCGTAGGGGTCTTCCCCAAATACCACGACCGCCGCATCAATCTTTTCCTCGGTTTGGCCATCGACCGCTAAAATGGCTTTTCCACCGGCGGTTTTTACCTTCTGTTTAATGCCGTCATATACTGACGAGCCGCCGGGAAAGTCTTGTTTTGTGTTCCCCGTTCCCTGCCACGTCAACGACCAACCGCCGCTTTGTTTCCCGATGTCATCCGCACCATCGCCGGCGACCAAAATGGTTGACGACGGCGACAACGGCAAGCAATTGCCATTATTCTTCAACAACACTAAGGACTCGCGCACCGCTTGCCTCGCCACGGCCCGGTGTTCAGGTTTTCCAAGCTGATCGAATTGACCGGCGAAAGGACGGTTTGAGGGTTTCCCGGCTTCCATCAAACCCGATCGGAGCTTGACTCGCAGGATTCGGCGGACTGCATCGTTGAGACGATCCATATCCACTTCGCCGTTTTCGGCTTGTTTTAAAGTCGTCTCAAACAGACCCTTCCAACTCCCCGAAGCCATATACATATCTAAACCCGCATTGAGGCCGGCCAAGCAATCGGTGTTGGTGCAACCTGGCAGTTGCCCATGGCCTTCCCAATCGCCGACGACGAAACCATCAAAGTTCATGCGCCCTTTCAAAACGTCGGTCAGCAGACCTTTATGGCCATGTAGTTTTTTCCCTTGCCAGCTAGAAAACGATGCCATCACGCACTGCACGCCGGCCTCAACAGCCACCGGATAGGGCGCCGCCTGAAGGTTCATCAAGTCGTACTCCGACATTAGATTGTCGCCTTGGTCTTTGCCTCCGGCAGTGCCGCCATCGCCGCAAAAATGTTTGGCGGTGGAAATCACATGGGGTCCTTTGAGAAAGGCGCTGGACCCGGCTTCGCCTTGAATTCCCTTCACCAGTTCGGCGACGTAGCTGACGGTGACTTCGGGGGCTTCGGAGTAACCTTCGTAAGTTCGGCCCCAACGATCGTCCCGCACAATGGCGACGGTCGGCGCGAAAGTCCACTCTAAACCGGTCACACGCGTTTCGAGTGCCGTGATCGCGCCGATCTTCCCAAGGAGCTGCGGATTGCGGGCACACCCTAGTCCGATGTTATGGGGGAAAAACGTCGCGCCCACAATATTGTTATGCCCATGAACGGCGTCGGTTCCCCAGATCATCGGAATGAAAGGGCCGCCTTCTAAATCACACTGCTTACTGGCTTCGTAATAGTCGTCAGCCAACGCCAACCATTTTTCGGCCGGCGCTCGATTGTCTCCTCCGGGAGCTGAGTTCCCCCCGTTGAGAATCGAACCTAGCGGGTACTTTTTAATGTCTGCTGGCGATACCGTACTGATATCGCCCTGAATGATCTGACCGACTTTCTGACGCAACGTCATCTTCTCCAGCAAACTATCGATACGCAGTTCGAGGGTTGGATCGGGAGCGATAGGGCCTTGGGTTTCCCGCCAAATTTCCGGGTTGATCGCGCCTTTGACGTATTCAGAGGTTTGTGTCGGCTGAGTCCCAGACGGCAATTCCACTTGGGTTTGGAATCCTTTGCTCAGGTTGGGAAAGAAAAGAATTTGCGCAAAAAACGCGACCAGCACAAATTGAAAACGCGGGAATTGCATCAAGAGCTCCAGAAAACGAGTAAGAAACCGGTTTCTTATACTAGTAGTTGGCTGGTTAACCGCAATGTCCTATCGCGGGTTTGACGGGCGTATGGTGAAAGAAACAACACCTCAAAGCCGTTCAGCGGAGGACAAAACAAGCAATCACGGGCTTCTCCCGATTCCCCACCGCGTCGGAGGACACTTTAGATCCGCGGTTTCGCTTTGTCGTTTCGCTCTGCCGGTAAGGCCACCGGTCAGATAACGGCGCGTTTGCGTGAAAACGCAGTGACCGGGTGCTGACTAAATTACGCACGGGCATTTGGGCACTGACCGCCGTTTGCACAAAAGAAACAAGGCCACATCTGCAATCAGATTGGCCTCTGCGTGTTTCAAAAAAATTTTCCAGCAAGTCGAATCGGAACCGAGCCAAACAAATCTATACAAGCTGCATCGATTGATGTTCTGAGTTCCCCTCGAAGCGCCTACTTCTTCGCGTAGCTGGCTTTAGCGGGCGAAATTTCGCCCATTGAGGCGCCACTTACCCGAGCAAATCGCTCCTTGCTGCCGTTGTCTAAATAACGGTAGCCGATGCGGGTAGGTTTGCTGGTCTTGGGGCAGACCGCCATGACTTTGCAAGAGCGGATCGGCATCTCTTTATGCAGACGACCGCCTTGAGGATTGCGTTGGCTGGGTTTGACGTGGCGATAAACCATGTTTACACCTTCCACCAACAACGTATCGGTCTTGTGATTGACCGAAATTACCTTACCCGTAACGGTCTTGTCGCGACCGCTAATAACCTGAATTGTATCGCCAGCGTGTATTTTCATTGTTTTTCCTCGGTTTTTGGAACCGCGAAATATGTTCGATAGGGTAAAAACTGTCAAGTGGAAAATTCATAGCCCCGGTCCAATTCCCCAACTCTCAACGTTTCATCGGGGGACTTTGCGGCCGTCGCCGATCATCACCGAAACTCATTCCGCTCAATTGTGGCGTCTACGATTCGCCGCTACGACATGATGCTTGGGAAAAACGCCGAATTGCCCAACTCTTCTACGCGCGGCGTACGCGCTAATGCGCTTTCGCCGTAGACTCGCGGACGGTGACTTCGGCCGGAAGCTGGGGCAATGTGAAACTTTTCTTGTTGATCATCGCCACCATCGCGGTAGCCGCCGCAACGCCCATTTCGAAGGCCGGCTGCCTCACCGTTGTCATCGGTGGCACCGTGAACGAGGCTTCATGTTGGTCGTCAAATCCGATCACCGAAACATCATCAGGCACCGAAAGCGATCTCCGGCTCAAGGCGAGTTTAGCGCCCATCGCACAGACATCATTGGCGGCGAACACGGCGGTGAACTGCTTGCCACGATCCAACAATTTCATCACCGCATCATGCCCCGACTGACCATCGAACATACCTTCGCAAATCAGTTCCGGATCGA
This sequence comes from uncultured Pirellulaceae bacterium, assembly GCA_937944405.1. Lineage (GTDB taxonomy): Bacteria > Planctomycetota > Planctomycetia > Pirellulales > Pirellulaceae > Mariniblastus. The sequence goes on along the minus strand of CALDYR010000142.1, from coordinate 66,655 downwards.
TCTTTATTCCCGATTCTGTAAGGGCTCTTTGATAGCCTTCTAAACGACGCACCGCGTCAATGTGGTTGCTGATACCGGTGATGTGGACAATGGACCTGTGACCGAGGTCGATCAGATGCTTCGTGGCGTTGAATGCGGCCAGTTCGTTGTTCACACTGATGCAGTGGTCGGTCATCGTCAAAAGTTCCAACCCCACCACAAACGTCGGGACACGATTGTTGAACTCGATAAGTTTTTGCTCGGTCAACATACCCCCGATGAAAATCAGCCCGTCGATTCTCCGTCCCAGCAAATTCTCTACCGCTTCGGCTGCGGTTTCCGGTTCATCATTCCCGTCGGCAAACAGTGGCCAATAGCTGGTTCCCGAAAGATGTGCGATAACGCCCTGAGAAATGGTGTCGTAAAACGGACTTCCAAGATGCTGTGTCAGGACACCGATTGTTTTCGATTGCCCGCCGGCCAGTGACCGCGCGAAAACATTGGGCTTAAAGTCCAGCTCTTTCATTGCCGCTTCGACCGCGACGCGTTTGGCTTCATGGACGGGAGTAGTATCGTTGAGTACTCGCGAAACGGTGCTCTTGGACACGTTGGCACGTTTAGCGATGTCGTCGATGGTTGCTTTTTTTGACTTCAATTGATCTCCCCTCGGGGATTGCTGGTTACAAAAATCGTCAACGCTCAAAGCCTTTTAAAAGTTCGCTTACATGCAATGAGAAAATAGTAACACATTCCCTCTCCTAAAGTACTTAGATCACTGGAACCAGTACAACATCGCATAGAAACGATCACGGTTCGGGTATATTCGGAAGCATTAAACCAGCCTAATGGCACCTCAAGATTTGAAATCGATTTCAACTTGTTTTCCATTTTCCGCTAACCACTGTGCGGATCGCAACATGCATCGAACTAACACGACGCGCCGCAACGTTTCTTTTAAGACGCTCAATTTCAAAAATTGATCCGATAGAATCTATCTACACATCGAACCGACACATCACCGTTAAAAAACCATAAAAAGTAAATGGACATGATCCGAACATTCACCTTTCGCCATCTCTTCGTAACGCTATGCCTACTGCCCTGGGCAGGTGTTAGTTTTGCCGATCGAGGCCATCCGGTTGCGGTGTCCGTCGAACCCAATGGCTGGACGATCGAAACGATGGGAGGATTGCGCGTCGCGATCGATTCCAACGACACCCCCAAGATCACCATTGGAGAACTCTCGGACGTGCAAACGAACGCCTTCCGAAAAACGCATCAACTCTCCCCGGGGGCCGAACAGGAAACCTCTTGGCTGGTCCACCGTCAACATAACCAAATGCAATCGACTTGCGAACAAGGCGTGTTCTCGGAACCGATTTCCGGCAACGCAGTGCTTTTGCATCGACGTAAATTCGGCGACCAAGGCCAACTGGCAACATGGATCCAAATCGATGGCGTCGTCATTTTGGACCTTGGCAGTGACTGGCGCGAAGACACGATTGTGGCCGACGACACACCATGTGATGTTATTGTCGCGACACAGTGCGCGTCCACAGATGGAGAATTGGTCAAACGGTTGTCCGAAAAACTAACCCCCCAATTCGTTTTGATCGCCGACAACACCAATGCGATCGACGGCCCTGAAATCGTTACGGTCAAGAATCGAAACGTTATCGCTGTTGCGGCCAAAGAAGAAAAGGGGGCCACACAGTGGATTAAACTTTCAGACCAGCGGTGGAAAATGCCAAGCGATGAACTGGGGGCGCTGTTTGAGCAAAAAGAAAAATCTTGCGCCCAATCACGAGCCGTTTTTTCCAGCCTTTCGATCGAACAAATGAACTTCGTTCCAGACGATGGCTCGCACACGCCGCGCTGGAACACCGAACACATGATGGGACGCGAGCTTCTGTTCTTTTCGCAAATCTATCACAGCATCGACCCTTCGATTCCCGTGATGAACTTGAACCCAAAACAGATGCCCAAAAACTACATCGCCGCGCATCGCGACTGGACAGGACACGAAGAAGCGTTGCTTACGTTACAAGTCGAAGCGTTTTCAAGACGATTTGCTTACCTGATGGCAGACCTTCCTTTGGACGAAAAAACACGCGGTAGTAAAATGTGGTCGCCGCGCGGGCTGCTGGAACAAATGAATCGTCACTATCACCAGCACACCGAAAACGTGAAGAAAAAAATGAAGCTGAAAAACTGGCCCAAACGATAGGCTTGGCTTCCAGAGATATTATCGGTAACGAAAATGAATAGGCTGCCATCGTTGATTCTGGATTTGCAATTCCACCTCCGCCGCTGAACCTTGCTCGATTTCTACACACACCCAATCGATTGGTTGCACTTTGCGTTGGGCACTGTGGGCATCGGCACGGACGTATGGGCGATCAGATCCTTAACGTTTTGGTTCTTGACCGACTGAGCTCCAATGGATCGGTCCAACGGGGAATCTATGCTCACAGCGGCCCTGAGGGCAAACCCCGGCAACTGTGATGTTTTGAAGGCCGCATCTCCAAGTGAGATCTAAATCAGCGCCGGCGCTACCATTTCAATTAAGAATCGCGCCAATCGCCCAAAAACGGAGGAACCGTTAATGAATCCCAAAGCCAAATCAGGACTTTTGGCTTCGTTTATCGTCATTATCGACATTTTCACTCGAAGTGTTTTGGCCATTGCGGACTTTCGGGGCAAACCTGCGGCTTGAATGACGGGCGGTCGCATGAAACAATAGGGTTGCTCATGACAGGCGGTCGGGAGAAATCGCAGCCGCTATTTGTTTTTCATGGGCCAACTAATCTTTCACGGGACCAACATGAGAATCGAACCACTTGGCGAAAAAATTGTCGTCAAACGGATGGACGCTGAAGAGACCACGTCCGGAGGAATTTTACTGCCCGATAGCGCTAGAGAAAAACCACAGCAGGGAAAAGTTTTGTCTCTTGGTAACGGTCGCATGCTGCCCGACGGTACCCGCGCCGCATTCCAAGTCAAAGAGGGCGACCGCGTCTTATTCACCAGTTACGCCGGCACCGAGATAACGGTCGACGATGGGATTTTGCTGATTATGACCGAAGCTGACATTTTAGCCGTGATGGGTTAATCAGATTCCAATTAAACCTTTTATGCGTTGAAGTTTGGCGGCGTTTAAAGGTTGGCGTAAAAAGGAGAAACGTTTTATGATCTGTCGCAATTCAATGAAGCCGAACCTTGGCCCGATCGTGTTCGGCTTGGTGCTTTTGGTTTTTACCGCTCAATCTACTGACATATTGGCTCAGTCTCCGCGGGACGCCGAAGTCGGTGCCCTTACTAACGCCCAACAGCATCGCGCAACGGTCACCAAAGGGGTCGCGTTTCTACTGCAACAGGGACAAAATCGCACCGACGGCAGCTTCAGCAAACAGCTCAGCCCGGCAGTCACTTCGATGTGTACTTCGGCCTTGATTCGCAACGGCGTGTCTGTTGAAAATCCGCAAATCAAACAAGCCTTGGCCTTCATCGAATCTATGGTGCAGTCCGATGGTGGCATTTACGCGCCCGGCAGCAACCTACGCAACTACGAAACCAGCGTCGGCATTATGTGCTTGGCCCAGGCCAACGAAGCCTTCGGCGATGCGCGGTACGACGAAGTGATCTCCAGCGCGGCTAGGTTTCTCAAAGGCATTCAATGGGACCAAGGAGAAGGCCACCAACCGGTCAGCCGTCACTACGGCGGGCAAGGCTACGGCAGCCACAAAAGACCCGATGCTTCGAACACTTCTTTCTTTTTAGACGCTCTCAAGGAAGTCAAAACCGAATCTAACAGTGTTGCGATGGCCAAAGCGATTACATTTATGTCACGCTGCCAGAATCTGCCGACGCCACATAACGATGCTCAATTCGCTCAAGTGGTCGGGGAAGACGACCGCGGCGGTTTTATTTACTCTGCCGTCGGTGAAGGTGAAACGAAAGCCGAATCAACCAGCGATACCCCCATCGGCGGCCTACGAAGTTACGCATCGATGACCTATGCGGGACTCAAAAGCTTTCTCTACGCTGGCATCGACAAAGACGATATTCGTGTCAAAGCGGCATTGGATTGGATCGGACGACACTACGACCTAAATTCGAACCCCGGTGTGGGCCAACAAGGCTTATACTACTACTATCACGTGTTTGCAAAAGCGTTAGACGCCTACGATCAACCCATCATCAAAACGTCCGACGGTGAAGCACACAATTGGCGGTCTGAACTCGTGAACGTGCTGGCCGAAAAACAAAATGCTGATGGGTCGTGGACCAATCCCGCAGATCGATGGTACGAAGGAGATCCCAATCTCGTAACCAGCTACAGCCTTTTAGCACTTTCGTATTGCAAGTGATCCGACCGGCACAGCGACTATTGTTTGTCGATGGTCGCTTTTCTAGGAGACACACAGGTAGGCGAACCTCTTGTCCAGTTTCTCCCGATTCGTGCTCCAAAAACAGTTCCATGTCTACCGGCGCTTCCCCATCAGGTGAGTTTGTAGCGGTGCCTTGATATCCAAGCTACTGCTCGAAGTACAATCCGATAGAGCGACGCTTCTTTCCTCACGTCGGTCGGGCGTGCTCGGGAATACTGTTTGACTCCATCGAGACCGTTGCAGAACTGATGCGAGCAGCCAAAACTCGGACCGGACTCAAGACGACCGTCAACGTCGTGCGCCGAATTTACGGACTCGGACAAAAGACAACCGATGAAATCGGGGCAGCACTAAGAATCAAATTCGATAAGCTGCTGCTAAAATAGAACTAAACTGCAACTCCCATTTAGATATGACTGCCACTTGTTCTTCCGAGGATCCTTGAGGCGCCCGTTCATTCAAAAACCAACAGCGTACCGTTGAAACGCGCGGTGATCAGATCCAACATGCTACGGCCATCGGAGGGGGCGGCGGCATCATTCCAGACAGATTTTTCGTAGATAAAACGGTTCAATTTAATCGACCAAGGCTTCGAAAATTCGATTGTCGTTCTGTCTGATTCGGCACCCCCACCAAACCGCAAATCCGATAATGGCATCGCCGCTTCGACGGTCCAACTGGCTTCGTCTTGGGATCGACTGACGTACCATTGTGGGTTCCAATCGGTCAGCGCGTCAAAGGATTCGTTGACCCACCCTCGATGATCGAGGACTAACTTGAATTGCGATCGCCCATCCCGGTCACAATCTAATAGGATCTCAATTCGGTCGCGGTTGCTCAAATTTGCATCTCGCACCCTTGGTTTTGGCTGATGAACGTAATTGTATCGGACCTGTTTATTGATCCGCGCGATCAGATAAAGGAACTCGTGATCACGCGCCAGGAAAACAACATCCGTATTTTCCATCTGTCGAAAAGCTTTTTTCTTAAACGCCGACCGCCAAAGATCGTCATCGAATTTTCCATCCAATTTTGGTTTTTTGGTCGCGATCGAACAAAGGACGTCCTCTGCGGTGATTTGCGGTGGATCATTACCCAACCAAGCGATCGTGTTTTGGATCTCGGATTTTAGTTCCGGTGTTGACTTTAACAGCTGGTTTAAACGCGCTAACGACTGTTCTTTTTGCTGTGAGTTTTTCAACAGCGCCAGTTCAACGGCCACCGTTTGTTCATCAAGCGCAAGATCAGGGTCGCGGCCACGCAGACGAGCAAGATCGCGCGCCGCGCGCTGGCGGCGACCACTAATAAATGGGGTCCACGCGATCGGCACCTGAACCGCAGAGATCGCTTGAACCGATGTTGCCTGAAGGACTTGTGACCGCTGATTGTCGTTTTGGGCCGCTGCGGGGACAGCGTCCGCGGCAGACCGAACCTTCCCTGCCAACGCATCGCCTAGCTCAAATAGTTTCTTCTCTGCTTCGTTGTACGCGACCTGATCGTTAGACAAACGGCGTTTTCTGGTGTCGTCGATCTGCCGTTTGAGTGAGTTTTCATCAGGGACCGACCACGTCAGTCGCTGATCGCCACTTTGTTGTCGATCGATTTGTAAGGCCGTCAGTGGCGGCACCGGTGCGGTTGTTTCCACCGCGCTGGTGGCCGCGGCGACGGTCGCGGTGGGGGTAAATGCCTTTCTCTGGATCGATTTTGAAAAAGCGCGGCGCGAATAATCATCTGAGGCATGATAGGCGGCCAACCATAACAGGGCTGCAGGAGCGAAGGCATGTTCTGGGATTCGTTGGGCGAAAAAATCCATCGTTTTAGCGGCTAATTCTGGTTTGTTCTGCGCGAAAGACCGGTCGGCCAATTCCAACAACCAATTTCCTGCGGTGCGCCGATCAACCAGCAACATCAGGCTAAGCATTTCGTTTTTCCAATTGGACATGGATGCGGCATCGTTCACATCGGCCTGCAAAATTCGTTTGAAGGCTTCTCGTTTTTCATTGCGACGTCCGAGAACCGTCAGATCCCCCGGTGGATGTTGGGCTTTCGTTCGGCGCGGCACCGCGTGCAATCCGGTCATCAAATCTGAATCCAACGGCACCACCGTCGTCGACTGCCCCCCTGCCCCGCGACCCAGAAAACGCACTACGCGGAAGGTCGATCGGCGGGAGTTGGGCAGATCCAGCCCCAACAGGCACCGGCTGGTGAAGATGCGATCGTTGACCGTAGCGGCCAGCTGGGGAAGAAACTTATCCCCCCCCACGGACATCGAACCAGCGATATCAGCGATCGCCATGCGGTCAACCTGCCAGGGTTTGAGTTCGATCGCACCGTATCGGTCGGCTTCAAAATCTGCATCCGCGGCCCGGTGGATAGCAATTTGCAACAATTTTTCTCGATCCAAAATCTGCGCTACTGATTGTTCGATTGACGGATTGAGCACAACGCAAGACGGACGAATGGTCCGCAACACGGTCACCAAACGGCGTACCACAGCGGCTTGCTGCAACCAAGCATCAGCATCTTTAGCGAGATCGGGAAGATTTAATTGGTGAAAAAGCGCGTTGCCGCAGCGACCGGCAGATTGATGTAAATGCGTACTGATCTCGGACATTCCGATCGCCCCGCACAGCACATCGTCTTCACAGGCATACTGGGCCAACAGCTCCAAAGGCAATTCCGATTCATCAAAACAAACGCTCAACAACCCGATGCGTGTTTGTGTGCCGCGTTGAATCTGCCAGCTTTCCCCTCGGTCAACGGTCGCAATCACCATTCCTAAGTCACCCACCGCCCAACCACGGTTTTCATCGAGAAAGAAGATGCGATGGATCGCTGAGGTTATCGGCGTTTTGTGAAGGTGCGTTTCGCCGGTCCGTTTGTCGACCGAAACGAGACAACCACCAGGTCTGCCGGCAGCCCATACTTTGGTCTTGGTTGCGGTGATCGAAAGAAAATCAATTTGATCGATTGGTAAAGGGTCATTTTGCAGCCGCGCCGGTGCCTGCCACGACAATCCTTGGTCGCGCGTTTGAAAGATCGCCCCCAATGCTCCCACCGCCCAACCATTTAATGCATCGGTCATGACGAGGTCGTAAAAATGTTGTTTACTCTGGGCAAGGACTGCCGCATTATCGACCTGGTTGCCTTCGGAAAACTTCAACTGGCCGCTGGTGGAAATCCCGATCAATCGCTGCCCCGGTTTCTTGATACCGCTGGCCGCGACCCAGCGATGTCGATGCTGTCGATTGGCCAGCGGTCGTGATTGCCATGTCTGTCCGCCGTCGTGTGTGAAAAAAATCCCCGCTGTAAAAGAGGCGCTGGCATCTCCGATCGCCCAACCTGTATTAGGATCGGAAAATTCTATCTGTTGAATTGCAGGCGGCAGCGTGTTGGCGATAACTTTCCAATGAATGCCCCCGTCAACCGTCTTCAGGATGACTGACCTTGTGCGGTTGAGTAATGGCACAGCATACCCCCCGGCGGCCCAACCCAGTCGCGCGTTGAGAAAGAAAACCGAATTGAGCTGGCAGCTGACCTTGGACGACCGTGATTTGGACGTGAAAGTAGCGGATTGGATCTGGCGATCCTGTACGCCCCGCAGTTTTTCTCGCAACGACAATTGCCCGGCGGCATGGTCCCAATCTACCATCGACCGGTTCACATCGGCGACCGCGTTCCAGTGTTCGCCACCATCGATCGTTTTCAAAATCACGCCATGATCACCGACCGCCCAACCGTGCCGGGCATCGACAAAATGAACATCGCGCAGGGCGGCTTCTTTTTGCCACGCCGCGGGCAGCGGTTCATCGATCAGCCCTTGAGCGATCGCCGCTGCAGGTGCGAAGATAATGCAGCCGAACAACAAAACGCAGCGGACGTATAGTCGTAAGTAATACATAGCGGCGAGTTTAGGGAAGTTACCTTCTCAAGCCCAGATGAATTTGACCGCGCTATCGAGCTGTATAATCGGTATATTTGTCCGTTGAAGAAATTTGGTCGGGAGCAAAACCTTCGAAAGTCGAATTTCCTCCTATTCCACCGCGAACGCTGGTTAGGTCAGTGTGCTGAATCAATTTCCTGTGAAAATCGAGAATCCTGTGGCTGAGCATTCAAAATACCAACAAAACATCATCAAGAACTACTACGACAATCGCGAAAACATCGCGATTCAGAGATGTCAAGAATTGGTAACCGAACTCTACCTCTCTGAGGGCAAGAAACGCCAAAAGAACTGGGATAGAATCGAGAGTCATCTGCTAAAATTGGAGGTAAAACAGCAGACCATTGACCACCTCAAATCTCAAGACGATCCGCAGTTAGTTGCCAAGTTGGTCGAACGGTTGAGCAAAGAAGGATCTTAATCTCCATTCCCTGTCGTGATTGCTATCGCGCACCACTTCCCAGCGAACGCAAATAACACCATGAAGCCCCTCTCTCAAGCCTCTCAGCAGTTGCTTCGTGGACCGACGAGGATTCTGCAGGCGGTGTCCGCGTCGATGATCTTTGCCGTGATCATTGGGCTGACCGTTGTGATCGGTCAGGCGCCCGAATCGCTAAACATGGCGGCGAATATGCTGGTGATGTTGGGCGCTTTTACTGCGCTGGTTTCCTACGGTCTATCCTTTGTCGTTGCCGCGATATTCCACCATGCAATCGCCGCGGAGGAGGTGCCGACCGAGCCCCAGGTAAAAAAAGCGATTCAGCAAGTTTTAAATTCGCACATCATTCGATCGGTGATCATCGAAGGCGGTATCTTCCTCAACTTGATGGTATTGCTGCTGGAACGGAACGTGATTTCGGTTGTTGTGATCGGACTGGGGTTGTTGCTGTTGTGTTCCCTGTTGCCGACACGCCGTAGGCTGACCTATGCGGTCAGTCGCCGTTTAGTTTAATGCGACGGCGAAGTCCAATCACCGCCCTGCAATTGAGATTCGCCATTGAGATTCGCCATCGGGCGCCGCGATTGATGGCTTTTCTTGGATTTTAGTGGCAGGCTTTAAACGCAGTCGGTACCACAAAGTTCGGAGAAGAACCTTATTGATAGCAATTATTGGTAGCCTTTCGCCTGAATCGCAAACAGGTGGGCATAGTGACCGTTTTCCTGCATCAGCGCTTCGTGAGAGCCGCGTTCGATGATTTTGCCTTTGGCTAAAACGACAATTTCGTCGGCCATGCGAACTGTGGAGAAGCGATGGGAAATCAAAATGGCCATCTGTTGTTGGGTCACCTCGTGAAAATGATCAAAGATGCGTGATTCGGCTTCAGCGTCCATCGCCGAGGTCGGCTCGTCGAGCACCAAGATGTCGGCTCGTTTACGCATGAAGGCGCGTGAGAGAGCGATTTTTTGCCACTGCCCACCCGACAGTTCACGTCCATCTTTGAACCATCGGCCTAACTGCGTATCGTAGCCATCCGCCATTTCGCTGATAAATGGATGAGCCATTCCTTTTTCAGCGGCGGTTTGTTGTTGGTCGCGCGCGTCGACGTTGGCGACGTCACCGACCCCGATATTTTCGCCGACCTCGAGTTGATAACGAACAAAATCCTGAAAGATCACACCGATTCGATCTCGCAAAACCTCCAGTTGCCACTGATTTAAATCTCTTCCGTCGAGCGTGACACGACCACCGGAGGGCAGATACAAACGCGTCAGCAACTTTATTAACGTCGTTTTCCCAGACCCATTTTCACCGACCAAGGCCAGTTTTTGGCCCGGACGAAGGTGGAGGCTGATTCGATCGAGCGCAGGTGTCGTCTGCCCCGGATAAGTAAACGACACATTTTCAAACCGAACACCATCGCCGGGAATCGGTCCGGTTACTTCGGTCCCGTCTTGGGTGTTTATTTCCTCTTCAAGAAACTCATACAGGTTGGAGAGGTAGAGGTTGTCTTCGTACATCTTGCCGATCGCCGTGAGGCTCGCGGCGATCGACGATTGGCCTTGTTTGAAAATTAGCAAGTACATCGTCATCCCGCCGAGGGTGATCCAACCCATCGCCGCAGACCAACCGATCCACCCGTAGGCTCCATAGAAGGCAATGCTACTGAGGGCACCGAGTAAAAAGCCCCAAACGCCACGTTGCAACGTGAGTGCTTTGTCTTCGGCGTACAGTTTTTCAAAAATCGCGCGGTAGCGCGATAGAAAAAGTTCGCCGGTGCCAAAAAGTTTGACTTCCTTGACGTAGTCTTCCCGCGCCAGCAGCCATTCGAGATAATTACGGACGCGCGTTTCGGGTACCTGCCATCGAAAAAGCCGGAACGCAGCACCTGAGAAATACGTTTCGACAAAAAATGCGGGCAACGCCGCGACCAACAGGCCCGCTACGGCCAACCAAGAAAACTGAATCAACAACCACCCGTAAGTCAGCAGCGTGATCCCGTTTTGCACTAAACCAAAAGTGCGCGTCACCAAGCTCAACGGTCGCGCGGAAGCCTCACGCCGTGCCCGGGTCATCTTGTCGTAGAACTCCGAATCTTCGAAATGCGAAAGCTCCAACGTTTGAGCCTTTTCGAGGATCATCACGTTGACGCGCTGACCCAAAAGCGCCCTTAATAAGGATTCAGCGACCATCAGCGTGCGCTGAACCGCTGCCATGAAGACGATCAAAAGCGCCTCGACACCAATCCACTTCAGCACCATCCAACGATCGCTTGGAAGGTCGGTTTCTACCGCCAACACAACCGCGTCAACGACCAGCTTTCCCGTGTAGGCAATGGCACCAGGAACAACACCAGCAAAAACCGTAAGACCCGCCAACAGCAACGTCAATCGTTTATCGGTGGACCAAACGAGCGTTAATGCTTCCTTGCTGTAACCGAAAACGCCAAAAAATCTACCAATCACCGAAGGAGCATCGGTACCCAAACACGCTACAGGTGGTGTCATCAGTTGCTCGAGAATTGTAAATAAAGGCCAAACAAGGACTCATCGTCGCGCCCCACCGATCGGCTGAATAACGCTACTATATATCAGTTTTGTTAATCGCGTTAACCGGTGGGTTGGCTAATCGGTGAGGCGGCTAATCGGTGAGGCCACTTGGCATCGCGTTGGACTTAATCGCGACATGACCCAACCCACACCCAAGTTAAGCCCTATTGGTTTTGACCGATATTGGTTTTGACCGATATTGGGTTTGATCGATATTGGACCATCCGCTTCGGGCTTACCCACCAAACCAGGAAACTTAATAGAAACGCGCGATCCAACAATGACTCTACAAACGATCGACATTCCTGATTCCATTAAAGACCTTCCACACGCGCGTGAGGCGGCCGGTTTAATCGATTTGGCCAACGATAGAATCGAAACCTTCATGTTGGCGAACGACAGGGTCACTGAAAATTTCGTCCCCTGCGACTTCCATTTATTGGATCAATCGCTGACGTGGATTACGCAAAACAATTTGCTGACCGGTCGCCGGTTTTGCGAATTCGGGAGCGGTTTTGGTGTCGCGACTCTTTTAGCTGCAGTTCAACAAATGGATTCTGTGGGAATCGAAATTGATTCCGATTTGGTCGATCAATCCATCGATTTATGCCACGCGGTGGGTTCGACAGAATCGGTCGATCTAACGGCAAACTTTTACTGCGGCAGTTTCATACCGCGCAACACCCACGGGATACTGGAACTGGCCAAAGACATGGAACATGTCGACACTCATCAGGGCGATGTGTACCAAGAGATTGGATTGGCACTCGAAGATTTCGATTTGTTCTTCGCTTTTCCTTGGCCCGGGGAGCATCATTTTTTTGAAGCCGTCTTCCAAGCCGGAGCCGCAACCAACGCCCTGCTGTTGACCTATCGCGGCCGCGACGGCATGCACCTGATCCGAAAAACGTAGTCGACGCCGCTACGTTTCAGTTCGTCGATTGGATTTGGGAACGCAGTTGCGCCCACCGCGTTACCACATAATCAAACCGCTGATAAAGTTCGAACCGAAGTGTCGTTAATTCCGCGACGATGTTCCCGTCACGATCGTCGCCCGACTGGCACCGGGTCAATGACTCAACCGTACGCTGCAACGCCACCTGAGCATCGATGACGTCGTTCTGCAGTTGCATCAATTGGAACTCCGTGGATTTGATGTGCCGTTGACGACTATCCAGTCGCGTTTTATGGTCGGCGATCAGTTTGTGTTCTAACTGCATCTGCTGTGTCCAATGACGTTGCTCAGATTGTAGCTGCGTCTGTTGGCGTTGCAGTTCCGTTCGCCACCGAATCAGATGCCGCCCCATCTGCTGAAGCTGCTTCGCATCTGTAAATTTGATCGCCGTTTCGTCGTCCGGTCGGTGGAGCTTCAGCGCCGGCATGGCGATGCCCGGCGACGATGCGTCGGCACCGGATGCAGCAAAATCTTCATCGGCTGCAGCTTCGAAATCATGATCAATACGCGTCACGCCTAACCGCTGCAAAACGGTGTTCAATTTGGAATCCGACGGCGGACTTAATTTTCTGGCTCTCAGTGACATGGGGAAGGCTCGGGGGCGACAATGATGGAAAAGGGCTCGCATCTGCTAGTGGTTTGTCGCCAAGGTTTGAAATTGGGGTGAAGGATGCATCAGGTAAGCGGCCGGTTTTCGACTTGCTTGATAGTCACTGGCTTAAACTCTGGACAACCCAGCTGCCCTAAAATCAAAACTTGGGGAACGACTCTTTTATCACTTATCGGCACCCGGGGAACCAAACTGGCACTTTGAGGTGCCGTTCTGAATGTAGCGGTTATGCAAATCGTTTTCACGTGTCACCCGCACAAAACCGAATTAAAATAAGGCCAGTGTTGGGTCCTTTGGTTGTGGCTTCGCAGACGATATTTATGAACGCTTCCCCGGATTCCGATTCCTTTTCCAAAAACGTCGGGACCGGAACGCCCCGGCTGAAGGTCGATCTGCCCCGTCCTGTTCGGCCAAAGCAATCCCAAAACGCTCAATCCAATCCCGTATCTCAATCCAATCCCGTATTTAAAATCGATACTTCGGGGGATGCGTCCGGCCCTCGGTTGGCTCAACAGTTAAGGCGTAATCGAAAGTCTATCGGTTCGGTGTTGGCCAGTTTTGCCTTCCACCTTCTTTGGATTGGGTTGCTGCTGTTTTTGACGTCGCCGGTTACCGACACCCCCAAACCCATTTCAATCACCGCCAGCATCGAATCTGTGTTGGTCGACAATCCGGTCGAAGCTTTCACCCCGGCCCCGATCATCACCAAAATTATTGATCCCTTTGAATCGCCGTTAGAAGATAAGGAGCAAAGCCTTGCCGATGCGATCGAAGCGATGGCTGACCTCCCGGAGACGGTTCCTTCACCCACGGTCGCCATTGAACCGGTGCTGCCGACCAGCGCGCCGACCGATTCGAACGCAGCCAACAAACCGCCACTTCGGCGCGTCACCGGTGGCGGAATCGAAGGACGGGCCCCTACCGCGCGAGCCGCGATTGCTGCTGCCCGTGGCGGGACGCCGGAAAGTGAAGCGGCTGTCGAAGCCGGGCTGCGATGGATCGTCGAACATCAAAACCGCTATGATGGAGGCTGGAGCTTTCAACAGCAATGCCAAAAGTGTCGCCACGACGGAAGCTCTCAATCGAACAACGCCGCGACGGGATTGTCTTTGATGGCGTTGCTGGGCGCTGGATACACGCACCGCAGCGGCCCCTATCAAGAGTCAGTGCAAATGGGTTTAGATGCGCTCTTACGTTATCAAGACAAACGCAAAAGCGAATTCGGTGGACCGTTTGTTGATGTCTCTGGCGCTGGAATGTACACCCACGCGATCGCCACGATCGCGGTAGCCGACGCGTTCGCGATGACGCAAGACCGCGCCCTCGAAAAACCTTTAGAGTTGGCTCATCAATACATTCTCAATGCGCAGCACAGCGCCGGGGGATGGCGGTATCGCCCCAACAGTCGTGGCGACATGTTGGTTACTGGCTGGCAGGTGCTGGCGTTGAAATCGCTTGAGCGATGCGGCATCGAGACACCTACTGATGTCTACGATTCGGTGATCGCATTCGTCGAATCACTCCAACGCAGCGACGGATCGGAATTTCTCTACTACCACACCGAACCCCGCCCGCGCGACGTTCCGACAGCGGTGGGACTGTTGAATCAGATGTATTTACAATGGCCTAAAGACCACCATGGATTAAACCGGGGTGCCAGTAACCTAGTGGACAGAAGAGTGTCCAAGGACGACATATATTTTAATTTCTACACCACATTGTTGCTGCATCACTTGCAACATCCGAGCTGGGATTACTGGAACAAGTCCGTGCGAGAGCGGCTTATTGGCACCCAAGCGACACGCGGACATGAGGCCGGTAGCTGGCATTTCAAACATCAACATGGAAATGTGGGCGGTCGGTTATACACCACGACAATGGCCGTAATGACATTAGAAGTGTACTATCGATACAGTCCTTTGTTCGGTCTTAAAGAGACTCCGCAATAACAAAAACTTAAGCAGCAACTCCATGAGCGATATCCTCTGTCCGGTTATCCCCGTATTAGACATCATGATCGGGCAAGTCGTTTGGGCCAAAGGCGGCCAGCGGCACGCTTACCGTCCCGTCGATTCAAAATTGACCCAAGCCAGCGATCCGGTAAGTGTGGCTCGCGCGATTTTCAATCAAACCGGTTGCCGGTGGCTGTACGTGGCGGACATCGATAGTTTCGCGGGCGCCAATCCAAACTGGTCAATTTACCAACTGCTGATTGATGCGGGTTTCAAACTGTTGATCGACGCCGACTGGATCACCGATGATCGCCTCGATGCGGCGATTTCAAAGTTCGCCCAGCCTAATTCTGAGAATGTGAAACTGATCATCTCAACCGAAACAATCGCGGATCCTTCGGATTTGAAAGTGCTCAAAAGATTGCTAACCGCTGGCATCGATGTGTGCTTCAGCGTCGACTTACAAGGGGCACACGTCATCGCCAAATCCTCTGAGGTCGCCGCGATCGGTGCGATTGCCTTAGTCCACGCCGCCTACCGGCAAGGCGTCCGGAATTTCATTGTCCTGAATTTAGAAACCGTTGGCACCGGAGCGGGGATCGAACTCAAAAGCTCGACCTTCGATCGCAAAGCTCTCATCAGCGCTCTTGCCAATGAACTGCCCGATGTTCGGCTGATATCTGGCGGCGGCATCAGTGACCATCGCGACTGCCAGGCCTTCCTTTCAGCCGGCTGCCAACACGTTTTGGTGGCCTCTGCAATTTTCGACTGTCGTATCACGCCGGACGAAATCGCGATGCTGGAACCCTTTCGCTACCACAACCAAACGCGTAACGCCTACCTTGAAAAGGTCGTTTAACCGCCCTCTGGAAGAACGCCATTGGAATCTGCGTGATCCATTATCATGGCCCAATCAGCGATTGTGACTGTTCCGTAAATCCCTTCTGTTGATTACGATGCCCTGTGATATTTGCGAGTCGAAAATTAAAAATTAAACATAGGGCATGATCTACGATGAAGGTTGGATTGGTGGGTTGGCGTGGCATGGTGGGATCAGTATTGATGCAGCGTATGCGTGAAGAAAATGATTTCGCGTTGATCGAACCGACTTTTTTTAGCACCTCCAACGCCGGAGGCGATGCTCCCAATGTCGGCCAATCGGCAACCAGTCTGGAGGATGCCAACAATATCGACGTCCTAGGTGTCCAAGATGTGATTCTCACCTGTCAGGGCGGCGACTATACCAATGGCGTTCATCAACGGTTGCGAGAAAGCGGTTGGGAGGGGCATTGGATCGACGCCGCTTCGGCGTTACGGTTGGCCGATGATGCAATCATTATGCTGGACCCCGTCAACCGGAAACTGATTGACCAAGGTATCGAAAACGGTTGCCGCAACTGGATCGGCGGCAACTGCACCGTCAGCTTGATGCTGATGGCATTGGGTGGACTGTACAAAGCCGGCTTGGTCGAGTGGATGACGGCGATGACTTATCAAGCCGCCTCGGGCGCCGGTGCCAATAACATGCGGGAACTGATCAGCCAGATGGGATCGACCCACGCGGCGGTCGCCGACGCGTTGGCAACGCCGTCGTCTGCGATTTTGGACATCGACCGCAACGTGGCCGAAGTGATGCGCGCCGACACCTTCCCCACCGAACACTTTGGCGTCCCATTAGCTGGAAGTTTGATCCCCTATATCGACAAACAATTGGAAAACGGACAATCCAAAGAAGAATGGAAGGGGCAATCCGAAACGAACAAAATTTTAGGGCTGGTCTCAGGATCCATTCCTATCGATGGCATCTGTGTGCGGATTGGAGCGATGCGCTGCCATGCCCAAGCGCTGACGATTAAACTTAATCAAGACGTTTCGATTTCAGAAATTGAAACGATCTTGGCGTCGCACAATGATTGGGTTGAAGTGGTCCCCAACGATCGCGATGCGTCAATTCAACGCCTCACCCCGACCACCGTCACCGGAACACTCAAGGTGCCCGTGGGGCGCTTAAGAAAGTTGAACATGGGCAGCGCATACTTAGGCGCGTTCACCGTAGGTGATCAGTTGCTGTGGGGTGCCGCCGAACCTCTGCGCAGAATGTTGCGAATCTTACTGGAGTCATAATTTAAATCGTGTCGACAAGAGACGATTGCCGCTACTGCGGACCAAACCGGATCTACGATCACTCAGATTTTGTTCGAGATGGAAGTGTGAAAGTCAAGCTTCACGTAAAAAAATTTCAAGAAAAACGACCCACGCCAGCATCCAAAAAATTAGCTTTTGAAGGCATTGATCTTCTGCGCCGATGGAAGTGTATTTATAATGGGGTGGTTGTTGCAGATCGCTGCCCCCAAAAAAGGATTTTGTGATTGTTCAATCGATTCGATCTGGTTCAGCGCAGTCTGTTTTCTTTTTTAAGCTTTACTGAAACGACGTTTGCGTGTTATCGGCTCGACCAAAAATTACCGACCTCAGTTTCCACTTGTTTGGCAGATCCCTCCACCCGGAACTGTTCAAATCTGGCAACGGGCGTGAATACCAGCGTGCGAACTATCTGTTGAACGTCAACATCACGACCGACGGGCACTGGCTTTCTTTCCAACACAAAGACGCGATCTTTTCCGAGGTCAGCGCCGGTGCCCATCACCCGCTGCCTGCGACACAGGTGCTGGTATCCCATCCCATCGAAGGGGTCTGTCAGAACGATCTGCAGCTGTTGGACGGTCAGGTTCACTACCAGTCAAAGGTTCAGTTCGAAACCGTCGATCCAAAAACGTTTGTCACAATTCAACAGCATTTAGGCAGTCAAACGGACCACTCTCAACCCAGTGGTTTGGTGTATCGATTCGAATCCAACGGCCGTTTGGATTTCGGAGCGGTCAGCTACGTCGACGTGCAATCTTTTATCAACCATGTCAAAATCCGAGCCTTCCATACCTTTCCCGACTCTTGTGCAGTGCTCAAGAGCGAGACCCTTTTTAAAATTCTCGGTTGAACAATGTCCAGTCGCCGTCCCGGCTGTTGAGTGCACTGCCATTAAACACTGCCACCACACCAGCACCATTTCCTGTACGTTACTCTTCCACGTTGCTCTTCCACGTTACTGGTCACGCCAAAATCCGGGGGCCAGCAAAATCAAAATTGGAAATATCTCCAAACGTCCCAACATCATCAGCCAGATAAACAATGATTTGGTCAATGGGCTGAAGCTTGCGTAGTTCTGAGTCGCACCGACTGTTCCCAATCCCGGACCAATATTGTTAAGCGTCGAAGCGACGGCGCTGGCCGAATCGATCAACTTATTGCTGCTGTCGACGCCCCATGTCGTGTCAGGTTCAAAGAAGATCACAAATAAGAACCCGAAGGCAAATAAGGTGGCGACCAAACTGAAATACACCATAATTGAGTGTCGTAAATTCTGATCGTCCAACGGCTTACCGCCCATCTTTAGCAACCGCACGACGCGCGGCTGGTAAGCGTGCTCGATCTCTAAACCAAGAATTTTGACCAACAAAACGTAGCGAATTACTTTCAACCCGCCGCCCGTACTGCCAGCACATCCGCCAACAAACATCAGCACCAGCAACGCGCCTCGGCCAAAGTTATTCCACGCATCAAAATTGGCGGTTCCGTAGCCTGTTGTCGTGATAACCGAAATCACCTGAAACAGCCCATTGCGAAATCCGTGTTCCAGCGTGTCGAAGTCGGCATCTCCGTAGAAGTATCCAAATACGCAAACAAAGACCGTCACCAAGGCAATGATCCCAACGTAGGTTCGAAATTCGACATCCTTAAACATTACCATCGGATGGCCTGTGAAGGACAGAAACAACAACGTGAAATTGGTTCCCGCCAACAACATAAACACGATCACCGTGTATTCGATTGCGACACCGTTAACGCCGTCTTTAACGAAGTGTCCCAGACTGGCGTTGTAGGTGCTGAACCCACCGGTCGCCATCGTGGCGAAAGCATGACAGATCGAATCGAACGCATTCATCCCCAGACAGGCCAAAATCACAGCCAATAGCACATTCAGCCCCGCATAGGTTGCCGCAAACAGCCACGCGGTGTGCTGCATCCGCACCACGGCGCTTTCTTGAGACGGCCCCGGGGTTTCATTTCGCATTAGCGATTTGCCAGCCGCCCCCTGCCCCAACAGCACCACAAACAGCGCGATGATCCCCAACCCGCCTAAAAAATGCGTGCTTGCTCGCCAAAACAAGATGCAATGCGGTATCAAATAAGGATCTTCTAAATCACACAGCACCGTTGCGCCGGTTGTACTGAATCCGGACTGGGATTCGAACATGGAATCGATGAAGTTCATTTTCACCCACGATTGGCGAAAATGGGACGCGCGATCGGCCGGTGCACCCGGTAGATCGCCGGGCCCCAAAATCCGGTGGCGAAAATCAGGCTGTGTTTGTAGGCAACGAAAAATTTCGACCGCATTGCCAACACCCGATTGTTGAACCAACGTCCGACGGTCGATCCCTCGGGCATCGGCTTGAGCCACACATTTCAACACGTCGTACTGACGCGGCTGAATGCTCACTCGCCGCCACGACCGCCAAAATAAATAGGCCGGTTCATTCACCATGACGGCTTTTTGCTGTTCGAAAGTTCGTATCGAAGGGCCCCGTGCGGTGCCGCTGAACACGTACGGCAGCGCCCCCAATACGGTCGCCAAAACCCAACTCAATCCGACAACCGCCATCGCCTCCTTACGAAACAATTTTCCTGGAGCAGACCTGCCGTACAGCATCAAACCGCCACCGACAATCCAGCTGAGCATGGCGCTCGCGATCAAACCGATCACTCCGCCGATCTCCCAGTGATCGACCGCGACGACTTCATCGGTATGCCAGCCCAACTGTGGCCAAGCCCAAATCAAGCTGAACAGCATCCCGGCGCCAATCAACACCGAAAGGATACCTAAGTATTTTGATAGAAGCCGAATGTTCATAAAGTCTGTTCACAAACCTAAAAAAGTGGTTCTTCCCGGAGCTTTGTGGCGCCGCGCGCCCAAAGATTGCCATTGCCATGAATGTAGAGGGATTTCAAAGATTGCCACTAAAATTCGGGAAGAGCCAAAAAGGTTGCCGGTGTATTGATTTAACGACATCCCAAAAATTCCAAAAATGATAGGACGGGCAAAAACTACATCATTTGTTCTTCAAAATCAGCGTCGGATTGGCCGCCTTCACGCCACCCCATTTTACCGCCGAACACGGTCGCCAAAGCCATCGAAATCATCGACAGCAAAACCATCCAACGGAACTCATCTGGGCTTTGCCCTGAAAGCAATTGTTGAAGCCAACTAACAAACACCACCACGGCCACGAAAATCACATGCCCGAAACGAGAGAACGGAGCAATTTTCACGACGGCAAAACCGGCCAAAAAACTGCCCACCCCTCCGACCGCGAACACCCACCAAAAAACCGTATGAGGCAGCACTTTAGAAGCATCATTGGTCAGTTGCTGTTGAAATTCTTCTTTGGGTAGTGCCCAAATAGCCGCGACCTCAGGATAAAAATTGGGCATCGAAACCAACAGTAACAGACTGCCAAACCAGAAAAAATTGCTGATTAAATAACCCACCGCCACAGACAAAAAACTGAGAATCATTTGACCCGGCGGAATCGGCCCTGAAGAATGCGACAATGAACTGGCTCTTGTGAAGAGAATGAATTTTTTCGCAGTTTAGCAGATTTAATTCTTTTGGGCCTCTGGGGATTTGTCACCGCTTTTTTTAACGCAGCTCGATTCAACAGAAATCGGCCCGGTAGAGGTTCGGGGACCGTTGTATCGTTATAGTTCGATGGTTCGGAAGTGACGGTTGCGGGATCTGCCCTCAGGGCGCGTGCGCGTTGCAGATTTTACGTGATTGATAAGGATACTTTGCTGTCTGCGCCGCTGGGATTGCCGCCCAAAGTAACTGAGACAGCGCCTTGACTATCTTTGTCAAACTTCAGCCCTGTGTCCCTTACCTTAGATTTTAAGGCGACTCGATGCGACTAAATTCTGACCTTAACCACCATAGACTCTGATAATTTTTCACTCTGATGACTCATTCGTTGGTGGCCCATTGCGGCGTGAAAACCAGACTTTGAGTTTGCGCTATTTTTTTTTGCTAGCGTGAAAAGGGTTGGTTAGCCCTTTCTGCAAAAATTTAGCCTGCTACCGGCCTCTTTTCGCCACAGCGACGCAAGTCGGCAAGTCCGCAACTCGGCATTTCGGCATTTCGGCACTGGCAGGGAAGGTTCGAAAGGTTCGGTTCGTCTTGCGGCAAATTGGCCTTTCCTATCCATTGCATTGTCAGTAGAAACGCCACATCACTCCATCAATGGAGCGGCGGAAAAATGTAGACAAATCATTTAAATACATTAACTTGTTACATCTGAGTCTTTCACGAAGACCGATCAGATCAACCTTGGAGAAAACCATGACCATGACTCGAATTTGTTCATTTCTGGCAGTCGTGTTGATTGCCACGACTTGCTCCCAAACGTCTTCAGCACAGACCATCAGCCAACTCGGCACGCGCCGCGGTGCAGTCGCCGGAGCCATCATTGGTGGTATCGTTGGCAATCAAAACGATGAAACGTTGGCCGGTGTTGCGATCGGTGGATTGGTCGGTGGCGTTGCGGGGCGGGCGATCGGAAACCGCGTCCAGGCCAACTCCTATAACTACGCTCCCCGGCAACAGTATTACACTCCCGCGCGAACCTACTACCAACCGCAACCGCGCTACTACGCTCCGCAGCAGCAGTACTATACGCCGCGCTATAACAGCGGTGGTTATTACGGTGGTGGTTGCCGAGGATATTAACGGGCATATCGTTTAAGCTTGCTGTTTTAGGGCTTCTTCGTCGCAAGATGAAGAAGCTTTTTTTATGAGGCTGCGAAGAATTTAGTAGCTCCAACCCGGCCTGTGGTTTGTCGGTTGCTATCGGTGTCGTGGAATTCCCTCAATTCTCTTCAACAAATGAATCTGGAGTTTCGGGAAATCTGCCTTGGTGTCCAAGGCGTTCGGCTCCCGGAATCGCCTTTTTAGTGCAGGTTTGTTTTCTAAAACTAAAACGCCGCCTTTGGGTGACAAATTCGGGTTCAATACGGCCAATCATTACCCAAAAGGGCTAAACGCCCTATGCGAATCTGCAATCTCGGCAAACAATTCTTAAACTGTTTGAATCTAAAGCGGTTCGGTCAGCGAAGAGATCATTGTTGCTGGTCAATTTAAAAAAGATCTTTCGAAGCAAGGAGTTTCTTTGTCTAACGCCAGACCGGTGCTACCAAGAATAGCCGCCGGAGATAACGCAGCGGTTGATGAGTGCTTGCAGCGATACGGCGGTTTAGTCTGGTCGCTTGCCCGCCGCCGGTGCGCCGATGTGCAGTTGGCTGAAGACGCCGTTCAAAACATTTTCCTGCACCTCTGGAAAGTCGCGGCGACTTTTGACGAAAACATCGCCACTGAAACTACGTTCATCGCCATGGTCGCTCGGCGGAGGCTGATCGACTATCAACGCAAAAGAATGTCCAAGGGCACCTTCACTCACTGCGAATTTGACCATTTAGAATTGGAGGGCTCAGACCCCGCGCGACAGATTGAAATCTCCGAAGAAGCCGCTCGCGCTGAAAAGCTTCTCTGTCAATTACCGACTGACCAACAAACGGCGATTCGGTTGAGCATTTTCGATGGGCTGTCCCACGCTAAAATCGCTGACCGTACCGGAATGAAATTAGGTACCGTGAAAACACACATTCGCCGAGGGATCACAAAAATCCGCGAATCCCTGTTCAAGGAAAACACCGCCGCGGAAA
Source organism: uncultured Pirellulaceae bacterium (assembly GCA_937944405.1). Classification (GTDB taxonomy): domain Bacteria; phylum Planctomycetota; class Planctomycetia; order Pirellulales; family Pirellulaceae; genus Mariniblastus. The sequence goes on along the minus strand of CALDYR010000142.1, from coordinate 44,007 downwards.
ACTGTGCCGTTGGAAACATCAATGCTGAACACATGACGCCGCGCGCCATCAACAACGACAAAAAACCTTCCTCGGAACCCAAAGTATATTCGCTGTCAAATAAAAACCGCTCCACCGCCGCCCATACATTTGGCGGGCTAAGTTCCAACTGAACAGACTGCTATGAATCTCGAACCCGCTATCCTCGACCTGATCATCGAACGCGCGACCTACGGCCTATCGCTATCGGATCAAGACAACCTTGATCGATTGATTCAATCATCCCCAGACCCCGCCGCCGTTTTAAAAGAATCGCTACAGCTTGAACTTTCGATTGCTGCTTTGGAACTATCCCAGCAAAAAAACACTCCGTCTCCAGAGGGATCTATAAGCCCGGCTTTGCAAGCACAGATTCGTTTACAGGCTACCGAATCCATCGAGACTTGCGGTGCCTCGGGCAATCCTCTGCACGATCTCATTTTGTCTAAGGCAACACCACGGTCTGAACCTCTGACCGATGTTCGGCCTATCAGTCGCCGTCGGCCGTTGAAAGAAATTTTCGTTTGGACTGTCGCCGCCGTGAGTCTGCTGACTTTAGCCCTGTTTATCCGTCAAAGCCCCGATGTCGATCACATTCTAACCAAGCGTCCAACGATTGAAGAATTTGAGCCGTCAATCGATCTGGTGCAAGATATTCTGCCTACCGATGAACAGATGAAGAGGTTCCTCAGTTCGACACCGGAAGATCTATTGTCGCTTTCTTGGACCCCGGTAGACAGCAAAAATGTTACTGGCAACGTTTTTTGGAGCGATCAACGCCAAACCGGGTTCATGACGTTCCAAGGTTTAGAAATCAACAATCCGCTGGAGAAACAATATCAAGTTTGGATTTACGACACCGATACCAAAGCGCCCGAACCAGTCACCGGCGGCGTATTTGATGTTTCCAAAACGGGCCACCATGTCGTGCCGATCGCACCAGTCAGCCCCGTTAAAAAAGCCGTACAATTCGCGATCACCGCCGAACAACCCGGTGGGGTCAAAGTCTCCCAACAGAAGCACGTTCCCACCGTCACGTCTCAGCCTTTTTAAATCGCTTTTCTGGGATCAAACGCAAACGGGTGAAAAAAAGTTCTCTTGACGCCCCTGCCCTGTTTCTCTAATACCGAAATTCCATTCGAGAAACTCCCTCCTAGTAACGCTGATAGTATGAACGACCAACCTTCTATTTCCGACGCTGAGTGGCGCGTGATGCACGAAGTCTGGCAATCCGAACCAGTCACCTCCAGCGAAATCATCTCACAGTTAGCCTCCTCGACGCAGTGGACCGCGGGCACCATCAAAACGCTGCTGCATCGGTTAGTGCAAAAAGGAATCCTCGACTTCCAACGCAAGGGCAACCGCTATCTCTATCGGTCCAACTTCACCGAAGCCCAATGCATCGATCAGGTCAGCGACCAACTGTTGCACACAGTTTTCCAAGGACGCCCGATTCCTATGCTGACCTACATGGTTCAATCAGCTCGGCTGAGCGGGAAAGAGGTCGACACTCTCCGAACGATACTCCAAGACCTGCGGGATCAACTGCCCAAGGTCAGCCACCAGTAAAATCAGCCGATTAATCAATCAGCCGATTAGGTGGTCGGCTTCGACTTTTCCCTCGCCCGGGCTTTGGTGATTGGTGGCTTAACAAACGACCTGCCTATCAGCCACCGAACACGCCATCTCACACAAGACAATCCGCTGGGTTGATCTGGCGCAGTCTACCCGAATAGATTTCCGGACGCTGCCCTCTATCGATAAATCAAATCAAGCCTGATCCCATCGGCGTAACGTTCTGGTTAAATAAAGTTTTGGTTAAACCATCCCGCCAAAACGAGGGAGATCTGTTTAACCATTACCAGCGGCTCTTCTGACGACTTTTGGGCATCTTTCGCGCTATCAAACTCATTTTTGAGCTTGAAACCACCGGCATTGCTTATAAATTAGGCAACATGGCCACTGCGGATTTTAGCGCTGCTTGGATCGTGTCACCCTTGAATATCGTCGGTGCTATCGATTCAAAAAAATGCCATTTTTGATGGCATGCACCACCAAGAAACCACCTAATTACCATGAAATCTCCTTTCGATGCAGTCGATGGTTCGCCGCTGACGAACCTGATTGGGAATTCTCCCGCGATGGTCGAAGCCTATCGCATGACGCGATTGGCCGCCAAAAGCCATGCTTCGGTTTTGCTATTGGGTGAAACGGGAACCGGCAAAGAGCTTTTTGCCAGCGCCCTTCATCATCTCAGCGACCGCGCCAGTGGGCCCTTTGTACGAGTCAACTGCGGAGCATTGACCGAAAGCCTGCTGGCGAGTGAATTGTTTGGACACGTCAAAGGTTCTTTTACCGACGCCGTTAAAGACCGCACTGGACGCTTTGAAGCCGCTCACGGGGGAACGATTTTTCTGGACGAAATCAATTCAACTTCTTCTACGTTGCAAGTCAAACTTCTGCGCGTCCTCCAAGAGCGCGAATTCGAACGCGTCGGCGATACTAAATCCGTTTCCGTTGACGTTCGAGTTATCGCCGCCAGCAACTGTGATCTGGCCAAAACGGTCGCTCAAGGTGAATTTCGCGAAGACCTCCTCTGGAGGCTGAATGTGTTGCCGATCAATCTTCCACCGCTACGAAAAAGAGCCGGCGACGTCGAACGATTGGCTCGATATTTCTTAAACGTTTACAACCAAAAAAACAACGGAAACGTGACCTCTATCGCCCCTCAAGCTTTAGAGGCGATGAAGAATTACAATTGGCCTGGAAACGTGCGAGAACTGCAAAACTACATCGAACGGGCCGTCGTGCTGGCCCAAGGTACCGAACTGGAATCGTATTTACTGCCCACCGCGATCACCGGTGATCGCGCCGACGCCCAGGCTGCCGTGTTCCGTCCCACCGATGAAACCTCTTTGGTGCGCGAGTTCGTTTACAACCGCATCTCCAAGGCCAAAGAAGACGCGGACGATCTATACAAACAAATCGTCGCGCCGGTTGAACGTGAGTTACTCGAACAGGTGATGGATAACTGTAACCAAACACAAACCAAAGCCGCTCAGCTGCTGGGAATCAATCGCAACACGCTGCACAAGAAACTTCAAGAATGCGGATTGGGCAAGTCAAAGGTGGAAGTGTAAAATTACAACTTCGCACCTTTTCAGAACATCGATCGGAAAAACCTAACCGCTGAACATATTGGCAAAATCGGTCGGCTTGATATCGCGACAGCGATTACCTTGATCGGGCTGGTTGACCTTCCTCCAAGCAACTTTAGCGAACCAGCCCTACTGACGAACTTTCACCATACACCGCTCTATTTCCGAGCCAACTAACCTTTGGAACTGCTACAGAAAATCTCGGTCACCTGTTTTGCTGCCAGCTATCTGGTTGTATTGGGGATCGAATTGTCGCGCGTGTTCTTTCAAATTGGTCAGCGCCGATACATCCGCTTTGGTTTTGCTGCCGCCGGGTTATTCGCTCATACCGCATTTCTGGGGTATCACACCCAGTTGTCGTTCGATTCGCAGGGAATCTGGTTAGGCAGCTGGTTCGGCTGGTGCCTTTCGGGAGCCTGGGTGTTGGCGGCGGTGTACCTGTGGTTGTCGATCCGTACACCGCATTCCATGATTGGGATGTTTTTACTGCCAGTGACACTGCTGTTGATTTGGTTTGGACAACGGTTTTCAGATACCTTACCGTTTTCCCCAGGCCGCGCGAAAACGGTTTGGAACATGATCCACGGCAGCGCGCTGTTGCTCGGCACCGTCGTTGTCGCTCTTGGATTTGTGTTTGGCATTATGTACTTGATCCAATCCAGACGGCTGAAACAGAAACGATCTGGAAGTTTCCCCCTGCCTTCTCTGGAATGGTTAAACCTTTGGGCCGAACGCAGTTTAGTCGGTTCGACAGTTTTATTTTGTGGCGGTTTCGCCTCAGGAATCGCCTTGAAAATGGTCCAACAATCCAACCACAGTACCCCTGCCCCCATTCCATGGTCAGATCCTGTGATTTGGACTTCGGCTGTATTATTTTTGTGGTTGCTGACCGCGTCGATTTTTGGCACCTTCTACAAACCCGCCCGCCGCGGACGCAAAGTCGCTTATGTGGTCACGATCAGTTTTCTTTTCTTGTTGCTGGAATTAGTCATCGTCTGGCAAGTCGGACACGCCACCGATCAACAATCCCCACGCACCGCCGCCGCAAATTGTCAGATTGTCCAACGACGGTCAAATTTACAACTGCGCGTACAAAAACGTTTCTCGATAAACGCGCTGGCGGGTTGCCAGCGGTCGGCCCACTGTGAACCTGGAGGTCGCTCTTGAACCTCCAAGTCATCGGCTGTAGCCATCACCATTCAAGCGTTTCGGTGCGCGAGAAACTAGCTTTCACAGAAGATCAAGTCAAAACATTTTTGACGAAGTTCCACCAGTCCTTTCCTAAATCGGAAGCTGTTTTGTTGTCTACGTGCAATCGGACCGAATTCTACGCTGCCGGCAGTAACGCCCAAGGCGTGCCCAGTTCGGAGCAGATGGTGGAGTTTTTGGCCGATCAGCGCGGGTTGAAAACTGGGGAAATCGCCAACAATTTATTCGCCCATCAAGACCAAGCCGCGATCGCTCATTTATTCAACGTCGCGGCGTCCTTGGACAGCATGGTTGTGGGCGAAGCCCAAATCCTCTCCCAAGTCAAACAGGCCTATCAGTTGGCGGTCGACACCGGTCACAAGATACCGCTGACCCACCACGTCTTTCAAACGGCAATGAAGGTTGCCAAACGTGTCGCTAATGAAACCGATATCCACACCACGCGCGTCAGCGTGCCCAGCGTGGCGATTAACGTGTTGACCAAACAGATTTTCGAACGTTTAGATGATAAACGTATTTTGATTATCGGTGCCGGTAAAATGGCCGAAGAAACCTTGACCTACATCGTCGCCAACAACGGCAAAGACATCGTCGTCACCAACCGCACGCGTTCCCGTGCCGATGATTTAGCACAAAAATTCAAGGGGCAAATTACAGATTGGGAGCACCTCGAACAGCAACTAATCGATGCTGATTTGATCGTCAGCACCACCGGCGCCACGCAGCCAATCGTTACCCGTCAGCAATTCAAAAACGTCGCGGAAAAACGTCGCGAAAAAGCTTTATTGATTCTCGATTTGGCTATTCCGCGCGATTTTGACTCTAAAATTGGCGATTACGAAAGCATTTATCTGTACACCTTGGACGACCTACAAAAGGAGTGCGAAAAAAATCGCCAGTCGCGACAAAGCCAATGGCCGAAAGCCCAAAAGATCGTCCAACAAGAGACAACCAACTTCTTTCAAGACCTTCACCGTCGCAACAGCGGGTCCACCATCGCGCTGCTAAAAAAACAAGCCAATGAAGTTAAAGATGCCGAATTAGAACGGCTCTTGAAACGGCTTGATCGTTTGACGCCCGAACAGGAATCCGAAATCGAGCAATCGTTTCACCGGTTGGTGAATAAACTGCTGCATCCACCCCTGAAATCGATCAACGCCGACCAAAATGAGTCCGTCGGCCTTCTCGATGCGATGAAGCGTCTGTTTCAGTTAGGCGACTGACCGGTTTTAAAATTCGACAGTTACTGCAGCGGTACGACCGCCTTCTACAGTCCTATCATCGAAGGGCTTCAACGGTGGAGTTCGATAGGACGTTCGATCGAGATCAATCCCAATCGTCGTCATCATCATCCTCCCAGTCATCATCGTCGTCGAGTTCGTCATCGTCATCGACTTCTTCCCACTCATCGTCTTCTAAGTCGTCGTCTAAGTCGTCGTCTAAGTCTTCTTCTTCTTCGACTTCGTATTCGAAGTCGTCGTCTTGTTGATCGTCTTCGGAATCCTCATCTTCATCGTCGTCGATGTACTCGTAGTCTTCGTCTTCGTATTCGCCATCATCTTCATCTTCATCTTCTTCATCTGACTCGTACTCTTCTTCACTGTCTTCTTCGTACTCGTCATCGTCATCTTCTACGTCGTCGATTTCAGCCATGATGTAGGGCGCGAGAAAATCGTATCGCGCTGGTTCAAGGGCAATAGAACCAAAACCGGGGGTTTGGATTTGAAACGATGATGTTGCGAGAGGGGTCATGTACGTGTCGTCACGCTCAAGTTGGCGGTCATCTGATTTTCTAATTAGTTGCGTCACTTAAAAAGTCTCCTTGACAGCGCTTCGTGAGTTCTTCATCGTTGATTTTATTCAGTTGTGGTTTCAAATCCGGTCGCGTCGGCATCGGCATCGGGCGGTTGGGGATCTGGCGGTTCGATTTCTGTTGGCCCCCAATCGGGCAGCCCCTGGCCCGCCAAGGTATCAAATTTTGGCAGGTCTTGGAGACTGTTGAAGCCGAATTCTGTTAAAAATTGACGGGTCGTGGCGTACAAAAAAGGACGCCCCAGATCTTCACTACGGCCCGATATTTTGACCAGCCCCTTTTCCAGCAGTTGACGCAACATTTCTCCACAACTTACCCCTCGGATAGACTCGATGTCAGCTTTGATGATCGGCTGGCGATACGCCACCACGGTCAACGTTTCCTGAGCGGCACTGGACAAACGAATTCGCGCCGGCGCATGTTGTAATCGGTTGATCCAATCGAAAAATTGAGGCCGAGTCAGCATCTGGTAACCACCAGCTATCTTTTTCACGTGGAATGATCGTCCGACTTCGTCGTAGCGCTTATTAAGGTAACCAATCATCGTTCGGGCTTGCGTGCCATCCTCTAAATGTGCAAGTCGAGCGATCTTGCGACTGTTCAGCGGACCACGAGCCAAAAACAGGATTGCTTCGACGCGCTGTAGCATCGAATCAGGGTCAGCTTCGCCAAAATCAACTTGGTTTGCGGTCATGAAAACGTTAGCCCCTCGGGCTGATGCAAGAGGGGTATTGCTAAATCATAAAGCTTGTTAACGGTCGTATAACGGGTTGGTAATCAGCAGGTCGTTTTCGGTACCGGCGTTTACCGGTGAACCTTCACCTCAAACAAAATGCTCGACCAAACACCATCTTCCCAATCGCTCCTCGTTTGAGCAGGGTTTTACGCCCTTATCGGATACAATCAATGTAACGAGTTTTGCAACCCGTTAAGGGGTTGCTTGCGATACATCGGTAGAAAATCGCGCTAAATTTAGAACGACAATCGGTTTTTCCTCCAAAATTAAATCCATGAAAAGTCTTTGCCTTTATGCGCTGCTGTTGTTGACGTTAGTTCTCCCACTATTGATCGCTGAATTCGTAGGCTGCAATATTTCAGGACACGAATTTTCTCCTGACGACTTTTCTGCGCGTACTTTCTCCTACCGCCGCAGTCCTCTTTCTGGTTACATCCGTAGCGAACGGAAAATCGAACAACACGATCTTGATTGCACCGCGATGATCGACGACGGGTATATCACTGTGGCCAATCCTGTCTCCCGGCGCTGGGATCTGTTCCACGAAAGCATGCAGTACTCTGATGTGCTGTGCGAAGATTTTGATGCCCGGTTTCTAACTCACTTTCTTGATTACAATTCGCAACAGTGGACTAAGTCTTACCCGAAAAAAGCCGCGCTCCTGTGGCCTGAAATTGCCAATATGGCCAGAGACGGACTTTACCTTTACATCCCCGAGATCATGCTTTGGGCAATCCCCCACCAGTACGAGGATGAAGGAAAACGGTCCTTCAACGCTTTCGAAGAAGGAATCGCAACCAAGTTTACCGATGCCTATCGATTGGCCGCTAAGGTCGCAAAAGCCAACCAAGACGGCAAAGAATCGCAATGGCTCCAAGCCGCCAAACGCTGCGAAGAAAAAAAGCTCACCAAACCAAAAACGCAAGCTGAAGATCCCAGCCAACCTGTCCCGTAATAACGTCTCTGTAGTAACGTCTCTGTAGTAAGCTCCGTCCCCTAGTAAATTCCTTACTTAACGACACCATTTTTCATTTGAGCACACCTTTTCTTTTTGGCTCTTTCCGGTTTTTCGTGGCAAGCGTCGAAATCGTAGTGGGATTGGCCAAAATTCCTGATGGCTGAGTCTACCGGAATTCGGGCCAATCTAACTACGTTGACCGGAGACAAGACAAACTCTGGGCACTCGCGGTGCCACAAAGCTCTGAGAAGAGCCTTCTCTTTTATGTAAAATCGATTCGCCTGATTTCTAAAACACGTTCCTACTTTTTAGTAATGCTGTCAGTCTTAAACGACATGATCGACACTTCATGAAAACCATCTATTTCGACAATAACTCGACCACCTCCATCAGTCCTGGCGCTGCCGCTGCGGTTTCTCAGTGTTACGCGCAGGGCTTCGTCAATCCTGCCAGCCAACATCGACCGGGACAGTCCGCCCGTCGAAAACTTGAACAACTTCGTGCCCAGATGGTCACGATGCTTGGCGGAGTCGCCAGCGGTATGGAAACCGACCGTCTCATCATCACCAGCGGTGGCACCGAAAGCAATAATCTTGCTTTGGCGGGTTTGGCGGCCGTCGGCCGAAAAAACAAAAACGGTTCCCGCGCCCCCCGCATCATCATCAGCGCGGTCGAACACCCCAGCGTACTTTCCTTCGCCGACTATCTGGGGACCACCGGATACACCATCGAAAGACTTGCTGTTGACCAAAACGGCAGCATTATTCTTTCCGATCTTCAACAGAAACTTGCCACCGACCGACAGCACCCAATCGCCTTGGTTTCCATTATGGCTGCCAACAACGAAACTGGCGTGGTCCAACCTATCAAAACCGCGGCCGCGCTCTGTCGTCAGCAGAATGTTTTGTTTCACTGCGATGCTGTTCAAGCGGTCGGCAAAACTGCGATTGATTTCTCTGATCTGGGCGTCGATTCTTTGTCAATGACGGCCCATAAGTTTCACGGGCCCCGCGGAGTAGGCGCGCTGATGCTTCGGCATGGTATCGAACTGCCACCGATGTTTTATGGAGGGTTCCAACAAATGGCCACACGACCGGGCACCGAAGACGTCGCCTTGACCGCCGGCATGCACCGGGCGTTGATCGAATTTCAAAACGACACCAACAGAGAAACCAGAATCCGCCAATTGCGCGACGACCTGCAAACGGGCCTTCAAAAGATCGTTCCCAATATCGTTATCAACGGTCACGACGCCCCTCGCATGGCCCACACCTTAAACGTCTCGTTTCCAGGAATCAATCGTCAGGCTTTTTTGATGGCCGCCGACTTTGCCGGTTTAGCAATTTCGACCGGTTCTGCCTGTGCCAGCGGTTCCAGCGATGCCTCCCACGTGATCATCGCAATGGGCGCCAATAACGATGTTGTGGAGGGTTCAATTCGCTTCAGTTTAGGTGCCTTAAACACCGAACAGGAAGTCGACAGTTCCCTGACAATTTGCAAACAGGTTTTTGACACGTTATCCACATCGGCAACTTCCCAATGACGTCCGGCCGACTTCTAAATTTCTGCCGCAAAAACGCTGCTTTTTCGCGAAATTTAATTGGCGAATAACATTCAACGACGCTACTAAAATTCGGGGAAAAAGGTTAAAATTTTCGCTGGTTATGACCACGAAATAACAGGTCAAAAATTCTCTGATGGCGCCGTTTATGCCTACTGCTTTCACTGACAATTTGAACGCTGTTTTTTCGGTTTCGCTGAACCACCAATGGCGCTCCGATTTTCTTAGCGCTGGTGATCCCGGTACCGCATGTGCAACCGGATTGTCTCGATTCTTCGGTGACGAAGCGAACGCTTTATTGAAGTACTTAACGACCGATGATTTTTTAGACCAAACGACCCTCGGCGGAACCTGTGGTTTGATGCCGGTGGTGCTGTACGGTTCCAGTGGTACCGGCAAAACCGCTTTGGCGATGGCGTTAATTTCAAAATTTCTCGAATCGGTCCACTGTGCTGAAGAACCCATTTTTGTTTCGGGATCGGATTTTGCCCGACGTTTTTATGCCGCAATCGAAACCGATAGCGTCGAAGAATTTCGCAATAGGTTTTTGTCCGCACCAGCGATCCTGTTGGACAACCTGCAACAGTTAGTCAATAAGTCTCCCGCCCAGAACGAATTGGCCTCTTTGGTTGAATCATGCTGCAAGACAGGCAAGCCTCTGTTTGTCACTTGTCCGACCTTGCCACTGACGCTTGATGGAATAAGCTCCCGTTTGTCTTCGCGGCTTTCGTGTGGACTAAGCCTGCCGCTGCACCCGCCCGGCAATAACGCTCGTCGCGCGATTTTAAAAGAGCTTGCTGTTATTCACGATGTCCAACTGACACCCGAAGCGAGCGAACTGCTGATCGATCAATTCGAAGTCACGGTCCCAAAACTTGAGCACTTGTTTGTGCAAATCGGCCTCAAGTTCCGCGTCGACGGTCAACGCCGAGTGGTCGACCGTCCGACGCTGCTGTCCATGTTGCAGCCGGGCGAAGAAGACCAGCAAAAGATGATCAAACTGATCCAAAGACGTGTTGCTAAAATGTTCGGGTTGAAACTCAGCGATTTAAAAAGTGCTTCCCGCAAACAAACCGTCGTAATTGCGCGCGGAATAGGAATCTTTTTAACACGCTCTTTACTGGGCATCAGTTTCGTGAAAATTGGTCGCGCGTTTGGGAACCGCGATCATTCTACGGTGCTACATTCGCACCAGAAAATTAGTTCTATCTACCAAGACGGGGCTCCCAACGCGACCAATGCGGCGATTGAAACACTGAAACAACAACTAACTGATCAATTCGCTGCGCAAATATACCAGAGATGACGTTGCTTAAAACTGATCGTTTACCGCCACCCGACCCACGCTCTCTGAACCCGAGGAAGAACCCCCACAAGAAAACCCGTCCAGACAAGTATCCCTTACGCAATCTGATTCAACACACTCCCAAATTGACCATGGAAAACTTGTCGAAAGTTCGTCAAGGCTGTAGATCGCAAAATCGTTTTTCAACAGTCTATCTACCCCTGGCGATTACCAACATATTTCTTCACACTCCATCAACACTTCCGCACACGTTAAACCAACACGTTTTCCACTGGCAGGCAAGCGTCTTAAATTACCGCTGCTCATAGAGATAACAACAAAGCACCCAAGGTTATCAACACTTTTGGGCATCACATAAATAACAATACTGAAAAAGAACTTATATAAGCTATTTGATTTCAAACCCCACTCGATGGCCTAACAAACGAAATCATTGAACCGCAAGTTCACCTAACCCAAGACAACCAAGAAGAAACTAAAGGCAACACGTGAAAATAACCATCCAAAGAGAGCCGTTCTTCAAAGCATTCCAATTAGCGGCGACCGTCGCGCCTTCACGCAGTCCTAAAACGATTCTGACGAACGTGAAAATCGAATGCTCTGAAACCGCGTGCGTCCTGACTGCCACTGATATGGAAGTCGGCATCCGCGTTGTCGTTCCCGAAGTTATGGTCGGTACCTCTGGATCGGCGGTTATTCCTGTGACGCGTTTGAGCATGATCTTGCGGGAATCGCGGGACGAAAATTTGGAGATCAACGCCACCCCGGAAAAAACAATCATCAAAGGCAAAGGCAGTAAATTCGAACTGCAGGCTCATAACCCCGACGAATTCCCCGAGGTCGCTGATTTCGAAGTCAAGGACTACTACGAACTGTCGGCCAACGTATTGCGTGAACTGATCAAGCGCACGCTGTTCGCAACCGACGCCGAAAGCAGTCGCTACGCTTTGGGCGGGGTGAAGTTAGAGGTCGATGGCGAACAACTGGTCGCCATCGGAACCGACGGCCGGCGTCTGGCAGTGCAACGTGGCAAAATGGAGGTCGTAGGAACCCCCGAGGACAACGGCAGTTCCACAATCGTACCCTCCCGGTCGATGCAACTGATCGACCGTATTTTACCTGACAATGAAGAAAAGGTTCAAATCTCACCCCAGGCGAACGAACTGCTGGTCAGATCACCAGACGGAGTATTCTTTACTCGTTTGGTCGAAGGCCGCTATCCAAAATGGCAGGATGTGATCCCCAAACGAGACAACGGTCACAAAATCGACATCGCCGTGGGGCCGATGTACCAATCGCTGCGACAAGCCGCGATCGTTTCAAGTGACGAAAGTCGAGGCGTCGATTTTACGTTTGGAGACGGTTCTTTAGTGCTAAGCAACACTACCGCCGAAGTCGGAGAATCGCGCATCGAGATGCCGGTTCCCTACGATGGCGAACCGAAGACGATCACACTGGACCATCGCTACGTTGCTGATTTTTTGAAGGTTCTACAACCCGATAAAACCTTCACCTTCGACATCAAAGACGGCGAACAAGCAGCTTATTTTTCGACCGAGGATCAGTACGGCTACGTGATTATGCCGCTGAGTAAGGATCGGCGTTAAGGAAATCGTCTTGGATCTTAGCGAACGATGTGGGCTGGACTATTGAATTTTTTAACTCTTTTAAATTCCTCTTGGCACATTGAAATTTCCAATATGCAAGAAAATTATGACCAACGCGACTTCGATCAAGCCACAGATTTAACTCGCCAACGGCGAAGGTACCAACGAAGGCCAAAACGACCGGCTAACATCCTCAGCCAGCTGATGGCTCGCAAAGGTTACGGGCAAACAAAATCGAATAATGAACTCGACGAAGTCTGGAACGACATTGTCGGTGAAAAGTGGCAATCCAAGACGCGCGTCGGCAATATCAGCCGAGGTACGTTAGAGGTATTTGTCAGCAGTCCAGCGGTTAACCAGCACTTGGGTTTCAAAAAAAAGAAGCTTATTGCGGACCTGATCAAACGCATCCCGCAAAACAAAATCAAAGATATAAAATTCTCCCTAGGAAGCATTGAATCTTAATGAGCAAAGAAAACAGCAAAGAATACGGTTCCGGTCAGCTGAAACGTCTGTCTGATATGGAACACGTGAGAAAGCGGCCAGGGATGTACATCGGTGATACTACCGCGCGCGGTCTGCATCACTTGGTCTACGAAGTTGTCGATAACTCGATCGACGAAGCGATGGCAGAATTCGCCACCAAGGTAACGGTAACCATTAACACCGATGGCTCGATCACGGTCGCCGATGACGGACGAGGAATCCCCGTCGAACGTCACGATCAGTTGTCCGAAGAAGAAGACAGAGAAGTCACCACCCTTGAAGGTGTGATGACGATGTTGAAGTTCGGTGGCAAATTTGGAGAATCAGACCCCAACGACGAAGACGATGAAAACCCCTACAAGGTCTCCGGCGGTCTCCATGGAGTTGGAGTCACGGTAGTAAACTTTCTCTCAGAATGGTGCGAAGTCGAAGTCTATCGCGACGGAAAAATTCACCAACAAGGATACGAAAGAGGCGTGCCCACGGGGCCAGTATCGACTGCAGGTAAAACAGATAAGGTTGGCACCAAGACGACTTTTAAGCCCGACGGTCAGATTTTTCCAGCCACCAAGTTCGAGTATGGAATTTTACACAAACGCTTGCAGGAACTGGCCTTCCTCAACAGCGGTGTCCGGCTGATCTTTAAAGATCAACGTACTAATGATTCCGATGAATTTTACTACGAACGGGGCATTATCGAATATGTCGAATACTTAAACCGGGCCAGCGATCCGATCCATTCAGACGTGATCTACTGCAGCGGCGAATCTCAAGGCGTCGGTTACGAAATAGCGTTGCAGTACACGACCGATATCAAAGACAACGTTCACTCGTACGCCAATAATATCAGTACCCACGAAGGTGGTACCCACGTTTCAGGTTTCCGATCTGCTTTAACGCGCACGATCAATACCTACGCGAAAAATAACAAATTACTACCTAAAGATATGACGATCACCGGTGAAGACTTTCGCGAAGGTCTCACGACGATCATTTCCTTGAAGGTTCCTAATCCACAATTCGAAGGCCAAACCAAAACGAAGCTAGGTAATAACGAGGTCGAGGGAATCGTTAGTTCGGCGTTTGGAGATTTCTTTCGCGTCTTCATGGAAGAAAATCCAAAGGAAGCCAAAGTCATCGTTCGCAAGGGCGTCCAAGCGGCTGAAGCACGAGAAGCAGCCCGAGCCGCAAGAGAGAAGATTCGCCGCAAATCAGTCCTTGGCGGCAGCGGGCTGCCGGGCAAACTCCGCGATTGTCTCAGCGACGATGTAGAGAAGTGCGAAATTTACTTGGTCGAAGGAGACTCCGCCGGCGGAAGCGCCGAAGGCGGACGATTGAAAGAATTTCAAGCAATTTTGCCCCTGCGAGGAAAAATCATCAACGCCTACAAAGCGCGCGAAGACAAAGTGCTGGCCAATGAAGAGGTCCAAAGCATGATCAACGCCCTGCGGGTGGGCATCGGCGAAGACCAAGACTTAAGCAAACGGCGATACGAAAAAGTCATCATCATGACCGATGCCGATGTCGATGGTTCGCACATCCGTACCCTGCTGTTGTGTTTTTTCTATCGACAAATGTACCAGTTGATCGAAGCCGGGCATGTCTACGTGGCCCAACCGCCTTTGTTTCGCGTGAAGAACAAAAGTAAAACTTACTACGTTCAATCCGAAGAAGAGATGCGACGGCAGCTAATGGATCGCGGACTCACCGACACCTCTTTCGAAGGAGAAGGTTTCAAAATCGAAGGTGAAGACATGCGAAAGTTATGCGTCACCCTAGCAACCTTAGAAGATGCAATCATGGCGTTGGAGCGGCGAGGCATCAATCTCCGCACTCATGCCAATCGTATCAATTTGGAAACAGGACGGTTGCCTGTCTACCACGCGTTCCTGGATACCCGAGAGTATTGGTTCACAGACCGCAAAGAACTAGATGAGTTCATCACGCAACAGGAATCAGAATCGGGTATCGAACTTTCGGTCGACACCGATGCAGATGATAATGATGCCGATGGCAAACCAGCCACCGAAAATGAAAGCAGTTTGCAGATCAACGAATTTCATGAAGTTCGTACCATTAATTCGGCGATCAAAGGCATCGCCGAATTCGGTTTTGATATCGAAGCACTCCTACCAGAAGATCGCACCGGAATCGAGGAAGCTCGTTACGTTCTGCGGCGGGGAGAAACGGAATCAGGGTTGGAAGATTTGCGTGGGTTAATCGGTGCCGTCAGAACCGCCGGTGAAAAAGGAATCCAAGTCACACGATTTAAGGGACTGGGGGAGATGAACGCAGAAGAACTTCGAGAGACAACCTTGGATCCGGATAATCGTACCCTGATTCAGGTCAAAATGGATAACGTCAGCGAAGCCGATGATATGTTCCGAATCCTCATGGGGGACAAGGTAGAACCTCGGCGGGAGTTCATTGAACAGCATGCCTTGGACGTTGGCGAACTGGATATTTAGAAAAATTTCGAAACCAGTTGGAAATAACATGAGCCGGAAAACGAAGTTTTCGGTGATTCCACGCGGAAATAAGCGATCGAAGCGGAGCGCAAGAGGCTTTCAAAACAAGTCCGCAGCACAGTCGATTGGATTTTTCTTGGGTATGTTCCCAAATTTCTGTTAACATCATTACTAAATTTTACACCCTATCGCAGAAATAAAAATTGAAACACCAAAAATTCGAGATATGGTTCGGCGTGGAAATCGAGCCGCTGCAAAGGTGAAGTAAGCGCGTAGGGAAAAATCTAATCGGAAACTCACGTGCGCTAGGTGATGCTCAGCACGCGGATTAATAACCTTGAACGTTTTGAATTGTCTTTGTCTTAATAGGTGTTTTTGCGGCGAATATTCTAATTTCGATGATTTAATAGGGTGTGCGATCAGGCCGAACACGATCTTTAGGAACTGCGGTCAAGAAATGTTCCAGTTTCAAAATTGGGCTGTCATTGACGGCGGTAGGGCGCTAAATACGCTGCCTGCGACCTGAACGGAGAAAGATTCTTTTCCGGGTTGGGTAAGTTGACATCTGTTAGATGATCAGCGTTGATTTTCTACTTTTCTTTTTCTTCTAATGAGTAAGCACAATGAAAAAACTAATGCTTGTTGTTGCCATTTGTTTGGTGACCTATTCCTTGTCCCACCGAGTCGCTACGGCTCAGTCGCAACCAAACGTGATTATGATTACGGTCGATGATCTGAATCAATGGATCGGTCCATTGCGAGGGCACCCAAACGCAAGGACGCCTTCGATCGACGAATTCAGTCGTAATGCGATCGTGTTTCGCAATGCCGTTTGCCCCGCTCCGGTGTGCGGTCCATCGCGCTCATCGATTTTGTCTGGTTTTATGCCAAACAGGACTGGTGTATACAACAACAGTTCCAATATGCTCAATTCAAGGTTGGTGCAGAACAACGCGACGTTACCAGAGTATTTCAGCAGGCATGGGTACCACACTTTATCAACCGGCAAAGTGTTCCACGGACACGACACCGCCAACGGAGAAGATGTCGGTCAGTGGGCGTTTGACACGTATTTTGATGACCCGTTATTCGACACTCCGGATGAGTCAAAGGTAACCGACAGCAGAATCAACGTAATCAACGGCCAAACGCCAAGTCCAAATCTATATCCCGATGGCGATCGTACAAAAGGATTGGCATGGGGGCCTACCGAAGACCGAGATTTCCGAAATACCGGAGACTACCGTAAGGTAGAATGGGCAAACGAGCAACTTCGTAACGGAGGCGGATTGCAAGAGCCGTTTTTCATGTCTGTAGGTATTTACAAGCCTCACGTGCCATGGTTTGTACCGCAGCGGTTTTTCAATCGACACCCATTGAAAAACATTCAAACGCCAAACGTACACGCAGATGATCTCGACGACATCGTGACCACCAGTGGACGTCCTCAGTTTCGCCCGCAACGCGATTTTGAATGGGTAGACGCTTTCGGATTAGAAAAAGAGGCGACACGAGCGTATTTAGCCTGTGTCAGCGAAGCGGACGCCGCCATTGGTATTCTTCTGAATAAACTTGAAAGAAGCCGGTTTGCCGATAACACCATCGTAGTGATTTCTGGCGACCACGGATGGCATCTGGGCGAAAAACTGCGATACCACAAAAACACATTATGGCAGGAATCAGCTTTAACTCCCCTAATCGTGCGGACCCCAGAAGTCCGAGCCCGAACCAGCCAGACGACTTACTGTAACAACATGGTCAATTTGGTTGATCTGTTTCCGACGCTTATCGATCTCTGCGGATTGCCTAAGAAGCGAAATCTTGATGGAGAAAGCTTCACCGATATGCTCGATTCGCCCTCCACCAATGTGGCGGGGGTTGGTGTGACTATCGGACGAACGGGAGTTTCGGTTATGTCACGGCGTTGGCATTACATCGAGAATACAACGCCCGATCGTGTCACGGTCAATTCACAGGAATTTTACGATCGCCGCAACGATCCTGATGAAGAGAACAACCTATTGGCAAATCCAAACCGGTTAGACTCCGAGCAACGCCGAGCGCTAGGTTGGTTACAACGCCATGTACCGTCATCGTTTGCCGACCCGGTTGCGTCTCCGCGACCTGCGTCTACGCCAAGGCATTTGGATGAAACCATTCGCCCCGCCCGAGCTCACCTGCGGTAGGGAAATGGAAGGGGAATCGACGCGGTTTCTCTATTACTTCGATGGCGTATTCATTAGGTTGTTTACGATAGACGCCGGTTGCCAGATGCTGAAATCAGCATCTTGGCAGCCGCAACGGTCTCGAATCTACTGTCTTTGGGCAACGGTTTTTTAACCCGCGCTCAAAACAGTTGTTCGAAATTCTCAGTCAGCATTAGAATCACGTTGATTCTTTGTGTGAAGACAAAAGACGGTCGTACTGATCCGCTAACGGATTCTTCTGAAGGCTATTGCCGGGTCCTATTAGCAAGCTTTACACGTACTCGGTGTCACAAAAGTGCGGAAAGAACCCTTCAGATCGATCATCGTTTCTTTTCGAGGTAGCTGTGTTCTCCAGAAATCAGGCTGGTGGCAATGAAACCGAAGCCAGAAGCCTCACTCCTCTCCATCCTTCACCGCCATTGGTGTTTCTGGGTAACCAGTATCTTTCACTAAAAAGCGATTTGATACTGTA
Organism: uncultured Pirellulaceae bacterium; assembly: GCA_937944405.1. Taxonomy (GTDB): domain Bacteria; phylum Planctomycetota; class Planctomycetia; order Pirellulales; family Pirellulaceae; genus Mariniblastus. The sequence continues at coordinate 26,008 of CALDYR010000142.1, read as the reverse complement.
ATCGATAGAGAATTCCGTCTTGTCCGATCTCAAAGTTAGGGCTGGAACTACCGGTTGGCGCGCCATCAAGTACGGTCGCATCGAAAGTGAGTTTGCTTTTATGAGATTCGTTGAAAAAGAAGTTCCAACCGGCGGCGTATTCCCATGAGTCACCAAACAGACCGTCGATCTGTGAAATACGACCGTTAACTTCAAACTTTCCCGGTACCAAAAAGTAACCCACGTCGGCGTAGAAACCGCTGTCGAAAAGATCGTTGATCAACGGGGCGGGACCGCCGTCGGTATCGAAGTTCTGTAACCAACGGGCATAGTATTCAGCGTTGAAACTCCAACCACGCCACTTTCCGGTCCAAAATGCCGACAGCAAAAAGTGATCAAAATCATTGATCGTCGACCCTGGGCCCAAGGCACCGGTGTCGGTCAGACGAACACCGTCGCTGACACGCGCGAAATTCTGTTCCGCGGTAGCCGAACCATCGTCTAAGGGGTTGGTATTGGTATAGGAGAACGAACTACCGATTCGCATGACCGGTTTTTCATGGAATTCGATATCGGAGTATCCTTTGCCCGCGTCGCCTAAGGGATCCCAGTAAAACAATCCTGTGTAGGCAAAGTTGTTGTCTACGTCTTCAGGCTCCAAATCAGTCGTATTGAAACCATTGGTTACGGCGAATTGATAATAAACATCGTTGGGGGTTGTGCCTAAAAACCAGATTCCCACACTACGGTCAGCACGGAAGTAAGTTGTCGATAGGGATCGATCGGAAAAACGCGTCGACGTAGAAGATTCAAGCCATTCGTAACTACCAGGCACTTTCGCTTTACCGACGCGGACCGTGAAATGGTCACTGACGTCGTAATCGAACCAAAAATCGTGAAAAATCACGTCATGGTTGTCGTCAGTGTCGGCGTCAAGATTAAAGTAAAATTTAAGCTTTGGATCCAGAGCGTAGCCTTTGAATTCCAAACGACCACGTTCGACTTCAAAATCGTTACGCTGGGGGACATCAACATCACCTAATCGATTGGTGAAAGTGTCAGTATCGCCAGAGAATCCAACCCATCGAAACTGTAACCTACCGTTGATTTTTAATTCAAAAGGTGTCTCCTTTTTGTCGCGCGGTTTGATTTTGAAACCACCGTCGTACAAAGCAGTGAAAGGAGACTGATTTGCTTTTGCCTTTTCGGCTTGAAGTTCGGCGACCTTCTCAGCCAATTCTTCTAATTCGATGATGTCTTGGTCGGTCTTTTTATCGATCGCATCAGTTACCGAAGGCCGTAAGGGTTGGAGGGCAGAATCTCGAGAACCTGACCCTGCAGCTGCGGGAGCTTCCTGGACGTAATATCCCGCGCGGTGGAACTGCGTCGCGCCAGCACTATGGGAACGGTTAGTCCCGTTGTCGGAGAAACTCATCGTTTTGCCGTGCGATCCAGAAGAGTACTGCTGAGCTACCAGCTGGCTCGTTAGACAGCAGAAAGTGATCAACAAGACGGCTGTCAATTTCCAAACCGTTGTTCCTAAATAATGATGCGCTCTCATTTCTCCGTCGCCCCCCTGTAAGTTTAGTCATGCCGCGCAACCTTAATTATTGCTGCAATTGCAATAATTAACACTTTTGGTTTGATCGGGAGACGTAAGGGCTTCTCGCCTGCAAAAAAGCGTTAGAAACGGAGATTAGTTTCACAATTTACATTTACTAAGGGATCTTAATGGAAGGGGATCCGAAACTGGGATACTTGCGATAAAAGGGCTTGTTTTAAGGGGGGGGCCACCCACAACCGCAGGGATAACAACGGCCCATATTAAGCTAGCAGTGAATTGAACGCTATAAAAGAGAAATCGTGTTTGTTGCCATTACCAAGGTAGTTTCAAGTGAAGGATCACTTTTGCTTTTAGAAAAAGGAAGGGGATTATTCCGTGGTAGGTGTTCTCAGAGTCGTCGGCTTGGTAAATGAAACCTTTGGGGATCGTCGTTGATAACGGGCATTGCTGGTACGGTTTGGATGACCGGTCTTCAAGAGCGTCAATTCTCCCTTGGTCACGACATACGCTTATTGTTTGACCTGCATCGGTGGTGACGCGGTGTACCCAATCAACCGAAGAAATTCCATCAATAGGCTCAAAGACAACAATGTCGTTTTTCTTGATGGAGCTAAACCAGATTTTAGAGGCAGTGACGTACGATTCCAGTGGAATCGTTGGGTACATAGATCCGGTCGCCACAACGTACCGAGGGAAAACCGCCGCAGCAATCGCGATTCAAATCAGTCTGTCTGGTTAGTGTGCGTCACTGCGATTTCAAATAGTTTTTTCTCCTGTTGCTCATTTCGTAAACCGCTTAACGGCTGATAATTTTTCCACTGGATTGACAAAAGTGTTTGAAAAGTATCAGTATAAGCGGAGGAAGCTCCATGAGTTTCCCGAATCTAGGGTCATTAAAACACTCCGGCGGCATTACAGAAAAGTTGAAAATAATGAATCAAGACGTAGCTAATCTCGAACCTAAATCCTTATGGACCTGCTTTGAGCGACTTAATGGAGTGCCGCGCCCATCAAAGAAAGAAGAGCGCGTCATCGCTTTTGTGAAAAAGTTTGGCGAAGACCTTGGACTGAAAACAATAATCGACCCTGTGGGTAATATCATTATTCGCAAACCGGCGACTGTCGGCAAAGAGAATGTGACGCCGGTCGTGCTCCAAGGGCATTTGGATATGGTGCATCAGAAAAACGCCGACACGAAATTTGATTTCGACAATCAAGGCATTCGATCCTACATCGATGGGCAATGGGTCAAGGCGCGGGGCACGACATTGGGGGCCGACAACGGGATTGGTGCGGCATCCATAATGGCGGTCTTAGAATCCGATTCCATTCAACACGGACCGATCGAAGGACTGTTTACGGTCGACGAAGAAACCGGCATGACCGGCGCGATCAATCTTCAACCGGGTCTGTTAGAGGGAAAAATTTTGCTCAACACCGACACCGAAGATGAAGGCGAACTTTGCATCGGCTGTGCCGGCGGTGTCGACACCACAGCACAGTGGCGCTACCAACAAGAGCAATCATCCGGTGACGGCTATAGAATTTCGGTGACGGGACTTCGTGGCGGTCATTCAGGTGTTGACATTCACTTGGGACGCGGAAACGCGAACAAAATTATGAACCGCGTGCTGGCGTCGATTTGTTACGATCGTCGTGTGCGAATCGGCCGGATTATCGGTGGAAGTTTACGCAACGCGATACCGCGTGAATCCTTCGCAAATGTCCAGATAAAAAAAGAAGACTTCGATTGGGTTAAACAGGCGATCACCGAAGTGACTGCTGTTATTAAAACCGAACGCAAGACCACCGAACCGAACCTTTGTATCAAAATTGCAGTCGCCGATCCGACTGCCAACGTCATGTTGGAACGGGATCAACAAAAATTTCTCGACCTTGTTTCAGCGTCGCCAAATGGGGTCGATAGAATGAGCGAAGACATACCGGAATTGGTAGAAACGTCCACAAATCTTTCGAAGATCGATCTCGCCGACGGCAGCGCGTCGGTTCAATTCCTCACCCGCAGCAGTGTGGAGTCGGCGCGAGACAATCTTTCAACCAAAATCGAAAGCGTATTTCGGCTCGGCGGTGGCACGGTGGAACACGCCGGTGAATACCCGGGTTGGAATCCGAACGCGGAATCCAAAATTCTTAAACAAATGAAAACTGTGTATCAGGACCTGTTTAATAAACCGCCCAAGGTCAGCGCGATCCATGCCGGTTTAGAATGCGGCATCATCGGCAGTCACTACCCGGGGATGGACATGATTTCATTTGGACCTACGATCAAGCATCCCCACTCACCGGATGAAAAATGCCACATCCCCAGCGTAGAATTGTACTGGCGGTATTTAACCAAGGTGCTCGAAACGATCGCGTAAACCGTTCGCAAAGAATCAGCCAATCGTCAGAATCGCAGGGACGAGATTTCCAAAACCAATTTCTGAGCAATCAGTCGTTGTCAAATTTTTGGCTCTTCCCGGGCATTAGTGGCATGCTTTGAAAATGTAGTGGGATTGGCCAGAATTCCCGATGGCCGTGGTTTAAGGGGACTCTTTGAAGGAACTCGGGCACATCCCATTACATTGACTGAAAAAAGGCAAGCATTGGTCGCATTGGGCGCTACAAAGTTCTGGAAGGGCTAACTTTTTCAGCGTTCAGTCAAAGCAAAAGATTAGAATTCCTAAACATCACTTAACGAATATAGGAGACCAAACCATGCATTCATCAAAAGTCGAAGCGGCCTTAAATAAGCAAATCAATGAGGAGCTTCAATCGGCCTATAATTATTTGGCGATGGCCGCGGCGGCCGATGCACAGGGGTTACCGGGGTTTTCAAATTGGTTCAAGATGCAGTACCAAGAGGAACTAATTCACGCGGACAAAATCTTCAACTTCGTGCTAGAGCGCGACGGCAAGATCGAACTGCAATCGATCGCTCAGCCTGAGATCAAGGATGTAACGCCGTTGGGACTGTTTGAGAACGCGCTGGCCCATGAGCGGCACATTTCAAACTGTATCTTTGAACTGAAAGATTTGGCCAGATCGGAATCGGATCACGCGACGGACGTGTTTTTGGAATGGTTTGTCAGCGAACAGGTCGAAGAGGAGGCGAACGCTCGAACCGTCATTGACCAACTCAATATGGTCGAAGGGAATAGGAATGGCTTGTTTTTGATCGATCGCGAATTGGCCGGTCGCAAGCTCGAAGAAGAAACCGCGTAAGTTGACCATCGTGGTGTTGGTCAGCACTGGCTGGCCTGCCATTTTGAGATGAAGATCAACAAAAAAGCCGACAGAGATAGCTGTCGGCTTTTCATCTTTGGAATAAAGATCTGATCGAACTAAGCGATCGAGTTGATTTGAACTTTCACGTACTTTTGGCGATGGCCAGTACGACGTTTGCTGTTTTTACGACGGCGAAATTTTTGCACGTAGATTTTATCGCCTTTGATGTCGCCGATAACTTTGGCGGTGACTGAAGCTCCGTCAACCAGAGGGGCGCCGAGTTTGAAACCGGCGTCACTTGAGATGGCCAGCACTTTATCGAATTTGATTTCGGAACCGGCTTCGACTTCGCGATAATCAATTTCTAGAAACTGACCTTCTTCTACTTTGTATTGTCGACCGCCATCTGCGATAATTGCGTACATCTTATTAAACCGGGCTTAAAAACTGCTGAAATCGGATTATTCGAGTTGGGGATTTTAGCTAATTCGGGCGATACCGTGAACCCAAAAAAGCCAATTTTCGCCGATAGGCTCACTTTCTGCCAAATCAACGCTAGTGAGTCGCTAAATACGCTCTTGGGGCTGTGTTTTACCTATCGGCAGAACAATTCCGCCCGTGTTAAGATACCCGCTGATTAACTCAGCCACTGATTAACTCAGATCACACCGATTTATCAAAACGTAAGCGCTGTCGGCCAGATGTAGACCCATCAACCTTTTGGTTCTGCATTTAAAATTGACACCGCATCAGGACCGTCTTTCCCGATTTTTACCATGTCAACCTCCACAGTCGCCCACAAACTCTACATCGAAACCGTCGGATGCCAGATGAATATGCTGGACAGCGAAATGGTTGTCGCCAGCCTCCGCCGGCAAGGATACGAACTGGCCAACAACGTCGTGGAGGCCGATACGATTTTGTTTAACACCTGCAGCGTGCGCGAACAGGCCGAAAATAAGACCTACAGCGCCCTCGGTAGACTCCGCCAAGCCAAAAAAGACAATCCCGAAAAAATAATTGGTGTGATGGGATGCATGGCTCAAAAAGATCAGCAGCTAATCTTTAAACGGGCCCCCTATGTAGATATCGTCGTCGGACCTGGACAGCTCCAGCAGATCCCCGGTCTGATTGACAAAGTCCGGACCGAAGGGGGTAAGCAAACCGCAGTCAGCCTTGGCCGAACCGAAGGAAAGTTAACCGATATCAAACGCAGTCATGAAACCTTTGATCCGCTGCGTGATCCGACGATGCGACCGACGCCGTTCCAAGCCTTTCTGCGAATTCAAATCGGCTGCGATAAGTTCTGCACCTATTGCATCGTACCGATGACGCGCGGTCCCGAACAAGGCCGTCACCCGCAACAGATTTACGATGAAGCCGTCATTTTAGCCGAACAAGGTGCCAAAGAAATTACGTTGTTGGGGCAGACGGTCAATAGCTATCGTTTTATCGATCAGGACAAAACAGAAACGCGTCTGGCGGACCTCCTGCACAAGTTGCACGGTATCAACGGGATCGAACGAATCAAATTCGTGACCAGCTACCCCAAAGACATGACCTACGATCTGTTGACGACGATCCGTGATCTTGAGAAATGTTCGACCTATCTACATGTGCCTTTACAAAGCGGCAGCGATGCGGTTCTTAAACGGATGAAACGCGGTTACACCGTCGGCGAATACCGAGACATGATGGCTCGAATTGACGAAACCCTTGGTGAAAAGGCCGCCGTTTCCAGCGACTTTATTGTCGGCTTCTGCGGAGAAACCGAAGCCGAGTTTCAGCAAACGGTGGATCTTGTCGAAGAATGCCGCTTCAAAAACAGTTTCATTTTCAAGTACAGCGAACGTCCGGGCACCAAAGCCTGTAATCAATTGCCCGACGATGTTCCGTTTGAGGTTAAGCGCCGACGGAATAACGAACTGTTGCAGATACAAAATCGTATCAGCGAAGAAGACAATCAAAAATTCCTTGGCCGAACCGTCGACGTGTTGGTCGAAGGGCCAAGTAAACGGCACGATGCGGCGGTGAACGAAATCACCCCCGCCACAGCGGTCGATTTAAACCGCGTCGTTGTTGGCGATCCTTCGGCGGCGGCCAAAACGGAATTGGTGCAACTGGACACAACGCAACAAGACGCCGCGCGACTGCATGAGCAACACATGGCTGGGAAACCCTTGCAGTTGACCGGTCGAACCCTCTGCGACCGAATCGTCGTCTTCGACGGAAGCCCGAGATTGATCGGTCAAACGATGCCCATTGGAATTTACGAGGTGTCAGGACTGACATTGATGGGCACGGCAGTTTCGGAAGCAAAAACCGATCTCGTTAGCTTACTTAAACGTTAGTTTACTAAACGTCAGCGTACTCAAAATCGCCTTTATTCTTCCCCTGACCAGACGTTCGTTCTGAAACAAAGCCAGTAAATTCCAATCCTCGGTCTATCGCGGGTCCGATCTGCATTTGCCAAACAACAATGAAGAAGGCTTGGACGCTGCGAAAGATGAAAAAGTAATGTTTGGTAAGTTTCGTAAACTGATCGTCGATACCTTTGTGACTTGGGAGCGTTCCAATGCGTCCCGCATGTCCGCTGCGATGACGTTTTATACCATCCTCTCTCTGGCACCCATTCTGATGGTGGCGGTCGCGATTGCCAGTTACTACTACGACGGGCCTGAAATACAACAAGAGATCATCGAACAGGTCGAAAAAGTGACCGATCAGCGCACCGGAAAAGTGTTCGCAGGTTTACTTCGAAACGCGACTCAACCTTCGTCAGGATTGGTCGCCGGTTCGATCAGTTTACTGATCAGCCTGTTCGGAGCATCAGGCGTGTTTTCGCAGTTGTACGAAACCTTCAATGATATCTGGGACGTGCCGTCAGAGGACCGATCAGGTTGGTGGTTTATGATCCAGAAGCGACTGGTGGGTATCGGCGTGGTGGTGTTTGTCGGCGTGATGTTGTTGGGCACGTTGGTTCTCAGTTCAGTAATCGCGTATTTTAATAGCATGTGGTCCGATAGCTATCCCGGGTTGGTGCAGTGGTTGAATTTGGCCGATCACGGTTTGGTGTATTTGCTGATGCCGGTGGTCTTCTCAGTCATGTTTTGGTTTTTCCCCGCCGCTCCGGTAAAATGGCGAGACGTCTGGTTGGCAGGAATCCTGACGGCGCTCTTAGTTGCCGGCAGCCGATATTTAGTCGAAACCTATCTCAAATTCTCTTCCACCAGCGAAGTCTACGGCGCCGCTGGATCGGTCGTTGTGCTGTTGATTTGGATTTACATCATTGGGTTATGTCTGTTTTTAGGAGCCTCCTTCAGCCACTCTTACGCATACAATTTAGGCTCCAATTCAGAGAAAGCTCGTTACGCCGCCAAAGAAGTTGCCACCGAAGAACACCCAAACAGACAGCGCCCTATTAAAAAACCGGCGGAAAGCAAACAGAAAAAAAAATCGCCGCCCGCCGACACCGATCTCGACAGCACAATCGAAGTTACTCGGCGGGGCTGACGCGGCGATTTCAACCGTATCGTTTCTTGCTCCAACGTGAAACATCCACAGGGATTGATAGGGATAATCTTATTGACGAAGTAAGAACAAATATGAAAAGTCCAACCGCGCCCCTGCTTCCGATTCCATCGATTGGGCTGGGGACATGGAAGATTCCTAAACAGCAGACCGCGGAGATCGTCTATCAGGCGATTGCGACCGGTTATCGGCATCTCGATTGTGCTTGCGATTACGGAAACGAAGTCCAGGTCGGACAGGCAATCGCGCGGGCGATCGCAGAAGGGATTTGTCGCCGCGAAGATCTCTGGATCACATCGAAGTTATGGAACACCTACCATGCAGCCCAACATGTGGAAAACGCGGCTCAGCGATCGCTGGCGGACTTGCAATTGGACTATCTGGATCTGTACCTAATTCATTTTCCGATTGCCCTAGAGTTTGTGCCGTTTGAACTGCGTTATCCGCCAGAGTGGATTTTCGATCCCACAGCTGCACAACCTCAGATGAAACTGGCTAACGTTCCGATTGAGGAAACCTGGCGAGCGATGGAATCGTTGCATGATCAAAACGGAGCGCACCATATCGGCGTTTGTAATTTTGGCACATCTTTGTTGCGTGATTTGCTGTCCTACGCACGGGTAAAACCTGCATTATTGCAGGTTGAAATGCATCCTCTGCTGACTCAAGAGAAGTTGCTGCGATTCTGCCGACAGCAAAGCATCGCGGTTACGGCGTTTTCACCGCTGGGCGCTCAGTCTTACTTCGCCCTAGCAATGGCTACCGAAGAAGAATCGTTGCTGACCGATCCTGAGATTCGAGCGATCGGGGAAGCTCACGGACGTTCGCCGGCCCAGGTGTTGCTGCGTTGGGGTACCCAGCGTGGCACTTCGGTCGTTGTCAAATCTTCCGATGCTGATCGTTTGAAGGAAAATTTATCGGCAACCGATTTTGATTTAAGCACAGAGCAGATAGCAACGATCAGTGGCCTAAATCGAAACCGTCGATTTAACGACCCGGGGCACTTTGGTGAATTGGCCTTCAATACCTTCGTACCTATTTACGAATAGGATTATTTACGAATAGGATTCAGCCTAATGCGGCAGTGGAATTTTTGGATAGACCGAGGTGGAACCTTCACCGATATCATCGCCCGATCGCCAACAGGAAAGGTCTTCACCAGAAAGCTGTTGTCGGATAATCCGACCGTTTACCGAGACGCGGCGATTCACGGTATCCGGCAAATTCTCCAACTGGGAGCCCAACAGTCGATTCCGTCGAAGCTGATCGAGGCGGTGAAAATGGGAACCACCGTAGCCACCAACGCCCTGTTAGAAAGAAAAGGTGCACCGACGCTGCTGGCGATCACCAAAGGATTGGCCGACGTGATTGAAATAGGGTATCAAGATCGTCCTGATATCTTTGCCTTGAAAGTTGAAAAACCCGAAGTTCTATATGACTCTGTTATCGAAATTGAAGAACGAGTGTTGGCTTCGGGAGTCGTGGAAACAGAGTTGGACGTCGCCGCTGCGACGGCGAAACTGCAATCAGCCTATGATCGTGGAATCCGTAGTGTCGCTATCGTGTTGATGCACGCCTATCGTTTTAATCAACATGAAGACGCCCTTGCAAAGATCGCGCGACAGATAGGCTTTCAGCAGATCTCCACCAGCCACGACGTCAGCGCGCTGTCGAAGATCGTATCACGTGGCGAAACGACCATCGTCGACGCTTATTTAACACCTGTGCTGGATCGTTACATTGATTCAATAAGCCGCGAGTTTGACGACCAAACCTCGTTATTGTTTATGCAGTCGTCGGGAGGCCTGGTTGGCGCTGAACATTTTCGGGGACGCGATGCGATTCTTTCGGGGCCCGCTGGCGGTGTTGTCGGTGCAGTCGCGACGGCTCGGTTGGCGGGGTTTGATCGCATCATCGGATTTGATATGGGCGGGACATCGACAGATGTGTTTCACTACGCCGGCAACTTTGAAAAGACTTACGAAAGCGTGATCGCTGGAGCGCCGCTGCGAGTGCCGATGCTAGATATCCACACCGTCGCTGCCGGCGGAGGATCAATTTTGAAATACGAAGATGGACGTTTTCGAGTCGGGCCGGAATCAGCGGGCGCCGAACCCGGTCCTTTATGCTATCGAAACGGAGGGCAACTGTCGGTCACTGACATCAATGTGGCTTTAGGCCGTATCCAACCGAAATTCTTTCCAACAATTTTTGGCCAGGACCAAAACCAGCCCTTGGATGTTCAAGTATCACGTGCCGCTTTCGCCTCAATCGCCAAAGAACTCGACGATGGGCGATGCTTCGAACAGGTGGCCGAAGGGTTCTTAGCAATCGCGGTCGAACATATGGCTCAGGCGATTAAAAAAATTACGATCCAACGAGGTTTCGATGTCCGGGATTACGTGTTGAATTGCTTTGGCGGTGCCGGTGGCCAACATGCGTGTAAAGTGGCGACACGGTTAGGCATCAAGACGATTTTGCTGCACCCTTTGGCGGGCGTTTTATCAGCCTATGGGATGGGTTTGGCGACGCTGAAAACAGAATCGCAGTCGATTATTGACTGTGGTTTAGCGGCGTCTGCGCGACGGTTAATCGACCGCAGTTTAGCGACACTGATTGAAAAAAACATAACCAATCTGGTTCGCCAAGGGATTCCTGTGGAAGATATTCGGCATTCCCTTTCCGCCCACTTGCGTTACCAAGGAACCAACACGTTGATCGAAGTTGAAATTGCATCGGTCGAACAAATGGTGGATGAATTTCATCAGAAATATCAGCAAAAATTCGGGTTTCTGGCACCGGAAAAAGTAATCTGGGTGGACACAGTCGTGGTCGAATCCAACGGTCAAAGGCATTCTTTAGAAGAAAATTTTGCTACTGAGTCAGACCCGAAACCAGTGGTCCCGGTGACCATAGTTTCGGCGTTTTTAAACGGACATTGGCAACAGACACCCGTTTATCGTTTTGGCAATCCGAACGCCAATGCCCCTGAAATCGGCGAACAAGAATCCAGTGCCGATGAACCGGGTCGCTTGAAATTTGGACAATCGATTACCGGTCCAGCGCTCATCGTCGGTGACAATGACACGATCGTAGTCGAAGAGAATTGGATGGCCTCGGTCAATGGTTATGGGCATTTAATTCTTCAAACCAAAACGGTGACCGCAACCAAAACGGTGACCGCAACTAAAAAAGAAATCGCCGTCACACGCGATCCGATCCAATTAGAAATTTTCAGCCACCTGTTTATGTCGATTGCTCAACAAATGGGTGTCGTGCTGCAGAATACATCTCAGTCGGTCAACGTAAAAGAGCGGTTGGATTTTTCCTGTGCGGTCTTTGATTCCAGTGGTAACTTGATTGCCAACGCACCGCATGTACCGGTGCATTTAGGTTCGATGGATTCAGCGATTAGAGCCATTATTGAAGACAATCGGCAACTTAATAAGGGCGACGTCTTAGTACAAAACAATCCCTATAACGGTGGATCGCATTTGCCAGATATCACGGTCGTGACGCCCGTGTTCGGGGAAAACGATTCGATTGATTTTTTCGTCGCCAGCCGAGCCCACCATGAAGACGTAGGTGGCATCGCGCCGGGGTCGATGTCGCCGTTGGCCAAAACGATCACCGAGGAAGGCGTGATGTTGAATGGCGAAAAAATGATCCAAGGCGGCAAATTCCAAACGCAACGTATCACTGAATTATTGACCGCCCTGCCCTACCCGGTTCGCAACGTCAATCAGAATATCGCTGATTTGACGGCCCAGGCTGCAGCCAATGAAGTCGGTGCTGGTGAACTGCAGAAATTGGTCGCCACCTACGGACGCAAAACAGTGTTGGCTTACATGGGCTATATTCAAGATGCCGCTGAAGCTTCGGTGCGGCGTTTGCTTGCGACGATTAGGGGAGGTCGATTTGAGTATCGGTTGGACGAGGGAGAAAAAATTTGCGTATCGGTCGAACTATCGATCGAACCGACAAATAAAGACCGTTCTTGCCAAATAAACACCGTCGAAAATTTTTCCGTGACGATCGACTTCACCGGTACCAGTGCACAGTTATCCAATAATCGCAACGCGCCGGTCGCGATCACGCGCGCGGCGGTATTGTACGTGCTTCGTTGCTTGGTGGCCGAAGACATTCCGCTTAACAGTGGTTGTATGAAACCCGTGAAGTTGATCATTCCCAAAGGCTCAATGCTCAACCCAATCTATCCCGCTGCGGTTGTGGCAGGCAATGTTGAAACCAGCCAATCGGTGACCAACGCGCTCTTTGCCGCGTTGGGGGCGTTGGGTTCGGCGCAGGGGACGATGAATAATTTTACGTTTGGAAACGATAAGTATCAGTATTATGAAACGATCTGTTCAGGCAGTTCTGCAGGCCCTGGATTCAATGGCGTAGCGGCCGTTCACACCCATATGACCAATACACGGATGACCGATCCAGAAATTTTAGAACAGCGTTATCCGGTTGTATTGGAGGAGTTTTCGATTCGTCGTGGTTCTGGCGGGCGTGGCCAATGGAACGCCGGCGACGGAATTTGCCGACGGATACGATTCCAAGAAGCGATGGAATTTTCGATTTTATCGGGACATCGACTGGTTGCTCCTTATGGAATGCGCGGCGGGGCTTCCGGCCAATGTGGTGTCAATCTAATCATTGAGCGCGGCGGTCACCAAGAGACGATCGGCGGCAATGCGCAGCGATCAGTGGACGCCGGGGATGTCATTGTGATCAAGACACCTACCGGCGGAGGCTTCGGTAGCATTCAGTAATTCCTACCCAATCCAAACGTTTGCCGATGGGATCATGATGATACATTTTTAAAATAGAATTTTCGCCATTGCAGGGACGTTCAATACAGGTTCAGAGAACCGGAACGTTACCCTTGTTGCAGTGCATCGATTACGCTTCGGGTAATCTGATCTGTTTTTAGTTTACCACCCATGTCGGGTGTTCGGTTGCTGGGGTTGGAGAGCACTTTGCTGATTGCCGAACGAAGCAGTGCGGCTGCCCGGATGGTTTCGTCGTGTGCAAACCATTCCAACATCATGGCCGCCGATAGCATGGTCGCGATGGGATTTGCGATACCTTGGCCCGCGATATCAGGAGCCGAACCGTGAGAAGGCTGAAACACGGCGGCATCGACTCCAATGTCGCCAGAAGGCGCCATGCCCATGCCACCGACTAAACCGGCGGCCAGATCAGACAGAATATCACCGAACATGTTTTCGGTAACCATGACGTCAAACCGTTTGGGGTCGCGTACCATAAACAGTGCTGCGGCATCGACGTAACAGTGACTGGAGGTGCAATCGGGGAACTCTTTGGCGACTTCGTCGAAAATCTCGCGCATAAAAACCATCGCTGACAATACGTTGGCTTTGTCGATCAGCGTCACGTGTTTTCGTTTGTTGCGTTTGCGGGCGACCTCAAACGCCAAACGACACACACGTTCGGTTCCGTGTTGGGAAATGCGCATCACGTTGGTCGCCTCGGTGGCGTCCGCGGCAAACGTGGCATCGCGTCCGGAAAACAAACCTTCAGTGCTTTCTCGAACCAAGACAAAATCGATCTCGCCGGTGGAGTAGTTCTTCAGCGGCGAGTCGTCGGGATGGAACAGTTCGATCGGCCGGACACCCCCAAACAGTTGTAACCGTTCGCGCAGTTCCAACTGTGGAGCGATTTCCGTACCGTCAGGGTATCGCACCGAAGGAATGCCCATCGCGCCCAGCAACACCGCGTCAGAGTTCTGACAGGCCGCGAAGGTTGAATCAGGCAGCGCGACACCGCTGCGGAGGTACTCGCCCACCCCAACCAAGTGTTCATTGAATTGGAAGCTGACCCCCGAGAGGTTGGTTTCAATTTTCTTTAAAACGTTTACCGTGGCGGTTGTAACTTCGGGGCCGATCCCATCGCCGCCCAAAACAGCGACAGTAAATTGTTTTTGATTCATAAGGGTTGGTACAGAAAAGATTCTAATTGTTTTTTAAATTTCAGTCGTGCAGCGGCGTCTCTGATCGCTTGAGCGATGTCGTCGGAGTCAAGTTGGTATCTATCGAACAAGGCAATGTATTCATTCGTGATGTGGAGTTGGCCTCCGTTTCCCTTGTTTCCTCGATGTTGTCCCTTTGAGAACAGAGGGTTATTGCACACATCGTTTGAATTCATGATCCACAAGATGATTTGATCACGAAAGACAGCCACCCAGATGAAGACGTCGCAACACTGCGGTTTTAGCTGCTGAAAATTCATCAAGAACGGCCTGTTCGATGAACGGGCCAGCTTCACCAGAAGAAACTTACCCAAGCGTCTCGAAAATATTACAGTCGTCTATTTTGGTCTCCCCGTCGGCTCGAACCAACGTCAAAATTGAAAGTTTCGAAGGGCGACAGTGTCGCCTTCGGGAGACCAATTTTCAACTTCTAACAATTTACGGGACGCTTCCCGGTAAATTCCGAAATTTAGTGATAACTGCACCAGCGGTGCGTCGAGATGTTCACGTCTCCGTTCAATCATTGTTTTTTTCTAAAAAAATCCGTCACCGATTGAAATACGACGTAGTTTCTTCATAACGCGGAAAACACTCACATGTTACCTGTTCGGTGGATCGCGCGTTGTGTTTAACGAAGTCACATTCCACTCATCGAGACTTCCTTTCGAGAAAAAAGAAGAGACCAATGACATTTCATTCCCCACCCTTTTCCCGCTCCATTCCGCCCGGTAAAGACAATCGCGCAGGCGTTGCCGCTGTAGAGTTCGCAATGATTTTACCGGTAATCATGCTTATTTTCTTTGCTTGTTTACAGGTGTCGAATGTTTTGAGTTTACAGACCAACGTGACTGCCATCAGTCATCAGGCTGCGCTGGCAGTGTCCAAATCGAACAACACATTCCAAGATGTTCGGGATCGCTACGAGATGTACGCACAATCAGCGGGGTTGAAGCAGCTAAGTGTTAATCTGTCCCGCACCAACGCAGACACTGTAGAGATTGTGGTTTCAATCCCCGCTGCCCCAAATTCACTGCTGTCAGCAGCGACCGATAACAGGATCGTTTCACACAGTTCCTACGTCTACCGAGATCCTGCAGCCACCGACTAACTTCACCACAACTCGGGAACTCACGATTCCAATTTGGCTTATATCTTCCAATTACAACGCTCAAAGAACTAACAATGAATCGCATCTCAAGAAAAACTGCTCACGTTTACAACACGCAGCGCGACGGCGCAATCCTACCATTGATGGGTTTTGTGATGGCGACCTTGTTGGTCATTATTGCATTTTCGATAAATATCGGTTGGATTCAACTTAACGGAAGCCGAATGCAGTCGGCAGCTGATCTTGCAGCCGTTTCGACGCTTCGTCACTACGCTAATAATGCAAACACTACCAGCCGCATTTTCAACGCGCGGCAGTTTGGGAGGGAAATTCTCCGCCTTAATCGACCGTTCTTCGATCGGCGTGGGCAGTTAGACCGTATAAGGTTTGGTCGCTTGGTAGACATAACAGAGCATGAACCTCAGTTTGTGCAGGATAGATCCGCAATCACCGCTGTGAGAATCGCCCCGGAAAGCCAGGATGACCGAGTAGTCAATTCGTTCCTTCCGTCACTGTTTTCCATTGACAACGTTTCGCTGACTACCCCGGCGATAACCGCCTATCAGCCCACGGAAGTTGTTTTGTGTATTGATGCTTCTCGATCAATGAACCAACCTGCCAACGGAGTGGGACCTCGTCGAAACGGCAGCATACCACCAACCGCAGGAAGCCGCTGGTTCGTACTCAGAGATACGATTGATCGTTTTCTTACAACTGTTAGCCAAAGAAACCCCAATGTGAGAATCTCTTTGGTTTCTTTTGGAGGTGGAGTGACCCACCCTATCGTCAGTCCTTTAGATCGTGAGTACACACGTATTGAAATTCCGTTGGGGCCGCTCGATGCCGATGAGGTCACCGAAGTTTTTGATCGGTACATTAGTTACCCATGCCTTGGATTCGGAACCAACATTTTTGATTCGATTGAACAAAGCACCGATGTGCTGCTGGATAAGGGTAATACATCCGCAAATCAATTTATTATTTTGCTAACCGATGGAAGTCAATTCTTTAACAACAACCCTCCACGGCCAGCGCCCGTCCACGCAACTGGCAAAGCTGTTGCTAACTCATTGCAAATTCACACCATCAATTTCCGCGCACAACGAAATCCTGAACTGGAAGCAGTTGCGAATGCAACGGGTGGCAGCGCATTCGATGCCTCAAATCAGGCTCAACTTGATTCAGCGTTCACAGATTTATTGAGAGAATTCGATGTCGAGCTGACTGATTAACCCTGACAGCATGCCTACGGCGCTATCCTTCCCTCTCCCACTACATCCATTAAATCGATTACCTCTCTTTAATTATTCCAAATTTTTACCAATGATTTCTTTTCAAAAACGCAAACACTGTTCCGCAACCAGAAAAGGTACAACCACCGTCGAGTTTGCGATGGTTCTGCCTCTGGCGCTTTTATTGACTTTTGGCATGATCGAAATCACGGGGCTACACAATGTACGCAACGCGATGACGGGTGCGATTTTGGCTGGAAGTCGAGAAGCCTCAATTCGAAGTGCTGTCGATTCAGATATCAAAGGAGAAATGTTGAAAGTCTTGCGAAGATTCGGCGTTAATAATCCTAAAATTACCATTTCGCCGTCGCCAGTTGATCGAAACACGCAAGAAATTGATATCTCTTTGGAGATCAACGCCGGATCAGGCAATGGCTTTTTCTTCTCCGATTTTTTCATTCCTGCGTTGTCGAGTGAAATAACTGTCCAACGGCTTTGAATTTGAAACGAGGGCGATCTCCCACAGCGGGGTGTTTTATCAACGAAGCTGGACAATGAAAAAACCTCGCCGGCATTACTGCTGGCGAGGCTTAGGCTTTGAAGGCAGGAATAGGATTTCAAGCTTTATGTCGTTGTGGCCACCAAAATATGTTTCGGTCAGGCGCCTTGTTTCTAAAATGCGAAGTCGATGCCGAAGTATCCGCCGTGTAAAACCAAGTCATCGTTGGCACGTGGGATGCTGTTAAATTGTATGTTGTTGAAGTCAAAACCAATCTGATCGTCAGCAAAGGCAATGTCGTCGACGAAGAGCGCTTTGTAACCGCCCCGCAGCCGGATGCTTTTGGTGATGCGGAACGTCAGCCCCAAGTCAATTTCGCCTAACAGGGTGTAATCATCCGCTTCGCCTGATAAATCGTAGAGTGCCCCTTGGTTTGGATTGTTCAGCACCTGAGCAATTCGCTCGTCGCCGGGGATACCGAGGGTTGAGGCCCGTTGACGGCTGCTGACATTGTTCTGGAAGATGCCTGCTTTTAGTCCAATCAGTAGACTCATTCGATTGAATAAATTAATCTCAGATCGGCCGCCGAACTGGGCTCCGAATAATTCGTTTTCAACTTCTGAAACGTAATCGGCACGGGTGATGTCGCCACCCACGAAGCCATTGGGTCGAATTCCAAGACCCGAATAAGACAACGTCTCTTCAAACTTGAAATAACGGAAACCCAGCAGGTATTCAGAAGTCGCTTGCTGCCCGCGTCGAGTGTGGGCTTGCCGACCCATTCGTAGCAGATTGAATTCTGCATTTTGAATCGAGGAGTCGCGGGTAACCTCGTGGATGTGAGCAAGATCGAAAGCCTGTTGATGGGTAATCCCACTCATGTGACCGATTTGACCGAACTGGTTGACCAAGGTGATCGGGTTGCCGCCGAGTGTCGCGGTCGCTTCACTGGGGGTGAGGTTCAAGTACCGGAGTTCGAACCCTTTACCGGTTGCTCGTCGGCGAATTATACTGGCGTCAAAGCCTCCAAAGTCGCCGTGATTGGCATCGTCGGTTGTAAGAAATTGATGCGGCGTGGCACCTA
The DNA here is from genome assembly GCA_937944405.1 of uncultured Pirellulaceae bacterium. Classification (GTDB taxonomy): domain Bacteria; phylum Planctomycetota; class Planctomycetia; order Pirellulales; family Pirellulaceae; genus Mariniblastus. Next base: position 7,785 of record CALDYR010000142.1, on the reverse strand, counting down.
AAGCGCCCCTTTGGGAGCTCAATAAAAGGTCTGGCGTGTTGCGCCGAAAATAGACGCCCGACACGTTGAACAGGGTGTTAGTTTGTGTGTCGTCGGGATTACGGGTATCGACAACGGCGGGTTGATAGACGTCATCGTCGTTTTGACGCGCATCATACTGCCGCGAATAATATCGGCCCGAATCGCAATAGCCGTGATTGCAGGAAGTCCCGTCGCAGTTGGGATTATCACAACCCCCATAGCCCTGATCGGATCGATTGGGGCAATCGTGCTGACGTAGGGGTTGTTTCTTTTGTTTGTGTTTCTTGAAGTGTCGAACGACCGGGCCATACCCTACGTTAGGGTGGCTCTGATCATCAGCAAGACGGTTGGCTTGGGTGTTGAAGTACGAACCGGGGCCACCAATTATTTCGCAATTATTACAGACTGAATCTCCGCAGGTGCCGCATTCAACGGCTTCGTTGGCGGGTTTACAAGAATCGGACGTTGAACATTCGTCGCTGAAGTCAGCATGTGTTTGGTGTCCTTGGCAGCCATTACATTGGCAATTTTCAGGGGCCAGTGCGTTCGATCCGCAGGCACAAATGCCCCCGGTATCGGCGGTCTTTGCCACGGTCGGCAAACAGTGCTGATCCCGGTCCGTTGAGTTCGGCGCCGGGGGTTGCTGTTGGAGGTTCGGTTGCGAAGCCACCGGGGTTCGTGGCAGCGTGAAGGTGTCGGAGTAGATGTTCTGCTGGTTTCGAAGAACTTGGTTACTTGGCACTGGTTCGTTGATCAACGATCCGCGAGGTGGCGTGGTCGTAAAGGTACCGCTGCCCCGACTGCCGCTTCCTGATGGCAGAGGGTTGGGAGGGGCGAAATCTTCCCCCGGCAGCAAATTCTTACCCAGTGGTTGAACGATCGTTTTAGTTGGGTTGATCGTACCGAGACGAAAAGACGGACTTGGTTCAAGCCCGGGCAACAGTTCGGCAATGGGTCCGGGCGCGAGTTTGTCGGCCGGAGAACTCGTTGATTGACCGGTGACCGTTGCTGCCGGCAGCAAAGCCAACGCGCACGCGGAAGAAATCCAAGCGGGTGAGATCCATTTCATCTTCGTCTACCTGTCCTATTCTGGCTACAGTTTAGCAACGACCTTGAGGTCGCTATTGGTCCGTTGCAAAAGGCCTGATGATCAGTATCAGTATTACTCCAGATTGAATCGCTGTAACAGTTACTGTTCTCATCGTCGTTGCTACCGTCGTTCGCAAGAAGAACACGACCAATCGGTTCAACTCTTAAAGCCAGGCCGCGAAAAATCCGGGCAGGTGTAAGAAGCCAAGCAGGTAAAGTAATGGTCGTAAGCGGCAAGGTTTAGCATGATGCGATCAAAAGTGGGTTTTTAAAAGGCTACATGCCGGCTGATGAATCCTTCTTGTTGACGATCATGGTTCCACGGCGCCCCTGTTTTGATTCCAATGGATCATTAATCGCGTTAGACTGTAGTGGCTGTAACTGATGTAAGGGTTTAAGGTCGAGAGGGCGCTGTGCCGATTCGTTATTTGCTGATCTTGGGTGCGTTTCTAATTTCGATGTTGATGTGGATTGACCGCGCCTGTATCTCAGCCGCTGAAGGTGATATCGCGCGCGACTTAGATCTATCACCCACGCAGATGGGGTGGGTGATGGGTGCGTTTGCACTGGGTTACGCACTGTTTCAGGTTCCTGGTGGAAAGCTCGCCGATCGCTTCGGTCCGCGGATTGTGATGACCGGTGTTTGTATTGCGTGGTCGGTGTTCACGGGGTTAACAGGTGTTGTCCGTCAAGTCGGATGGTTAGTGGGTATTCGTTTTTTATTCGGGATGGGAGAAGCCGGTGGTTATCCGACAACGTCGCGCGCGATCTATTCGTGGTTGCCGATCGGTGAACGAGGGATTACCAATGCGCTGATTTTTTCCGGTGGCAGGCTTGGTGCGGCGATTGCAATGCCGGGTGTTGTCTGGTTGATCGCGGTCACCGGAGGTTGGCAGCAAGCGTTTTATCTGCTTGGCGGGATTGGTTTGGCGGTGGCGATCCTGTGGTATTTGCTGTTCCGGAATATGCCAGAGTATCACTTCGCGGTCAGCGCCGCCGAAGCTCACTATATCAAGCAACATCGGGCCGCCGATGCCGAGCTGTCGATTGAGGATGACCAGACGGGGGTGGCAACACTTAACCAGATACTTTCAGCGCCAACGATGTGGATGCTGATGGTGCAGTACGTGGCCCACAATTTTACTTTCTTCTTTGTGGCATCATGGTTTTTTAAGTACATGAAAACCACTTTCGAACTGACCGCTGAACAGACCGGTTGGTACGCGATGATGCCGCTGTTGTGTGGGGTGTTGGGGAACTGGTTGGCTGGAGTGATGGTTGATACGCTTTATCGAAGGGGGTACTGGAATTTGTCGCGACGGCTTCCAGCGATGATCGGTTTTGTTCTGGCGGCTGTGGGGATGGCGTTATGCATCAACATGAATACGCCATTAGCGGCGGTGATTGCCATGTGCGTCGCGATCTTCGGAAGCGACATGGTGCTAAGTCCGTCGTGGACAACGTGCTTGGACGTTGGCGGTAGGAATGCCGGTACCGTATCGGGCGCGATGAATATGGTGGGTAACATTGGCGCGTTTTGCACCGCGATTTCGTTTCCGATGCTTAAGGAAGCGGCAGGTTCGCACGAACCATTTTTTTACTTGGCGGCAGGTTTGAATATCGTGGCTGTGTTTCTATGGTTCGCCATTCGCCCGGATCTCCCGTTGGTGGATTGTGCCCCACAAGGAGCCGCGGAATGAGCACTGCGAAGCAAACATTGACAGGTGCGGTCATCGGGGCTGGTTACTTCAGTCAGTTTCATTTTGACGCGTGGTCACGAATCGAAAAGGTATCGTTAGCCGCATGTTGCGACTTCGAGGTTGAAAAAGCTCGAACGCTGGCCGACCAACACGATATTGACCAAACCTATTGCAGCGTCGAAGCAATGTTAAGCGATTTAGCCAGTCGGGGGATCGTGTTAGATTTCATCGATGTCGTCACCGGGCCGTCGACCCATCGATCGATAATCGAAACGATCCTTGTTCACAAATCCGAGCACCCAAATCTCACGATCATCTGTCAAAAACCGCTTGCGGCAGACTATCTAGGGGCGGTTTCGTTGGTGGAAGTTTGCAAATCTGCCGACGTACCATTGGTGGTACACGAAAACTTTCGGTTCCAGCCATGGTATCGCGCGATCCGGGAGCTGCTGGACGCTGGGGTAATTGGTTCGACGCTGCATACGATTACGCTGCGTCATCGTGCCGGTGATGGTTGGGGAGACAATGCTTATTTGAATCGACAATCTTATTTTCGCACGATGCCCCGAATGTTAGTGTTTGAAACGGGGATCCACGCGGTGGATTGCTTTCGCTATTTGCTGGGTGATATTTCAACCGCCTTTGCTCACATGCGGCGACTCAATCCGGTCATCATCGGCGAAGATACCGCCGTGGGGATGTTCCAATTTGCAGGTGGTGGAATCGGGATCTATGATGCTAATCGTTATAACGAGTGCAATGGCGAAGATGCGCGTTATACCTTCGGCGAGTTGCTGATCGAGTTCAACGGTGGAACGATTCGCAGTTACTTGGACGGGCGGGTTACGATTCAGAGGCTCGGCGAAGCGGAAATGGAACACCCCTACCAACGGTCGCGTTACGGTTTTGCAGGTGATTGCGTATTTGCCGCCCAACAGCACTTCACTGACGTAATGCTTTCCGGTGACAGAAAATTTGAAACCGAAGCGGAAGCCTACTTGAGCAGCCTTGCCGTTGTAGAAGCCATGTATCGTTCGGCCGAAAGTGGCCAGTGGGAATCGGTATAGTTCTGGCACCGTTGATGTGAGTTTTGGGCGAATCGAATGTCGGTTGATTGATCCGTTATGATGTAAAGTATGAAAATTATTGATTTAAGTTTGCCGATTGACAATTCCATGCGTGGCGCAGAAGTACGGATCGCCAAAACGATCGCTGTTGAGGGGTGGAACGCGACGACGTTGGAACTGTATTCGCACAGCGGAACCCATATGGATGCGCCGGTTCATTTTATCGACAACGCCGCAACGATCGATCAGCAAGACCTTAGCGTTTGCGTGGGACCGGCTTTGCTGGTTGATGTCACTTGCACCGGGCCAGTTTCGCCAAAGGCATTGATCAGGGTGGCGGATTTGGAAAGGTATCACACGCAAATAACCGCCGGCAGCCGTTTGCTGCTGAGAACGGACTGGTATAAGAGATGCCAAACCGAAAACTATCGAAACGCCCTGCCCCGCATTTCTGTGGAGTTGGCGAATTGGTTGGTGGATCGACGAGTAGCGATGATCGGCGTCGAACCGCCATCAGTCGCTGACGTCAATGACGTCGACGAACTGACAGAAGTACACCAAATTTTGTTCAAGGGTGGGGTTTTGATTGTCGAAGGTTTGGCAAATCTGGATCAAATTAGCACACCGGTTGTGCAATTTATAGCGCTGCCGCTGAAGATCGTTGGTGGTGACGGATGTCCGGTCCGAGCGATTGCCATCGAAAGTTAACGGTAGACTTTCGAGGTTTGCCAAGACTCAAATTTTGGGTTGAAGGATGGATAGAGAGAATCATCAGGGCCCGGTTCTGTTGCGATTGGCCTGAATTCTGGCGAATCCCAGCGATCTCTGAATTACAACTTGACGAACCCATAGTGGGATCGACGCCTCGTGATAAACCCTGTGTGATAAACTTTATGAGCGACCATCAACGTGTTTTTCTTGGCTGCATTGCCGATGATGTTACCGGTGCGACCGATTTGGCGATCAACCTTGTTAAAGGTGGGATGCGTGTTGTGCAGTTCCTGTCGACCCCTTCGGCGGCACAGTTAGAAGGGCTGAATTGCGATGCCGTTGTTGTGGCACTTAAGACGCGCTCTGTCACTGCCGATCAAGCCATCAGAGATTCTCTCGCGGCGGTCGAAGTACTGAAGTCGTGTGGTTGCCAGCGTTTTTATTTTAAATACTGTTCGACCTTCGATTCGACGCCTGAAGGGAATATCGGCCCTGTAGCAGCCGCCATCATGCAACGATTGGACGCAGAGAAAACGATTGTGTGTCCAGCGTTTCCAGCGGCCGGTCGAACTGTCTATCTTGGCCATTTGTTTGTCAACGGAAAGTTATTGAACGAATCAGGTATGCAAAACCATCCGCTCAACCCGATGACCGATTCCGACATCGTTAGATTCTTGGGTCGTCAAACGGCGTTATCGGTAGGTCGGGTGGAGACACCACACATCGCGGCCGGATCGGATTCGACGGCCAACGCAATTGACCGCGCTGTTTCCGAGGGCGATCAACTTTTGGTGACCGACACCTGCTGCGATACCGATTTGGCAACAATCGCCGAAGCGGTTGTGGATCACGTTTTTATAACTGGTGGATCGGGTATCGCTCGTTACCTACCCGACGCATGGCGACGCGAAGGGTTAATTGCGAAGACCATTCATTCACCGGAGTTGCGACCGATCAAAGGCAAAACGCTGATCATTGCCGGTAGTTGTTCTGAAGTGACGCAACGACAGGTCGCCTATATGAAGGATCGTAGTGTGTGTGTGCGAGTTGACGTTGAAGCGCTGATGCAAGATTTCGATGCCTTGGTCGACAAATTCGAATCGGTGGTCCCGAATGTCGACGACCGGCCTTTGATGATTTACTCAACCGCTGAAGCCCACGAAATTGAGCCGCTTCATAAAAAGTATGGTCGAACAGAAGTTTGCCGGACGGTGGAAAAGTTTCACGGGCACGTCGCGAGGCGGTTGGTCAGGGCGTTTGGGTTTGGGAAGATCATTGTGGCGGGTGGGGAAACCGCCGGTGCGGTAATGAGGGATTTGGAAGTTTCCCGTTTACAAATTGGACCGGAGATTTGTACAGGCGTGCCTTGGACCTTTACGTCGGGGAAATTAGACATTGCGATTGCACTGAAATCAGGAAACTTCGGCGGGGAAGACTTTTTTGAATCCGCATCAACCATGCTGGTTCTTCAATAGAAACAGTAGCTACAAACCGGTAAATGGTTTGTTGGTTCCTAAACTATAACCGTCGCGGGTTGGCCAGAATTCCCTTCGATGGACTAACTTGGAATTCTGACAAATCTCACTACGATAACCGTTCCCCTTTCAATTCCCGAGACAGCCACCATGTTTGTATCAACGAAGAATTATCGATGAGTAAAGACATTGAAGACTATTCAGAACGCGCGTTGCGTGAACGGATCTCGATGCATGGTAAATCCATTTACGATCGTGGTCTCACCGCGGGGAGTTCGGGAAATATCAGCGTCCGGTTACCCGATGGTTTTCTGGTCACGCCGACCAATTCGTGCATGGGGCGATTGGATCCTGATCGAATTTCTAAGATCGATGCGTTGGGCAATTTAATTTCTGGCGACCAACCCAGCAAAGAGGCTTTTCTGCACCACAGCGTTTACAAAGTACGATCGGATGCCAATTCGATCGTGCATTTGCATTCGACGCATTCGGTAGCCGTTTCGGTGATTGCCGATATCGATCCCAACGACGTGTTGCCTGCAATTACGGCCTACTACGTGATGCGAGTCGGCCGATTGCCGTTGGTTCCGTACTATGCACCGGGAGACAGAGCGCTGGCAGCGGCCGTTGAAGCGATGGCGAAAGATGCTCACAGTATGCTACTGGCCAATCATGGTCCGGTTGTGGCAGCGGCAAATTTGGATGCGGCGGTTTACGCAACCGAAGAACTTGAAGAGACAGCAAAATTATATTTGCTGCTACGAAATCTGCCCATTAAAATTCTGACTCAAGAGCAATGCAACGATTTGAAAACTAAATGACAAACCTTCAATCGCCACTTAAAAGGGGTTCTTCCCGGAACTTTCTGGCACCGACTGTGCCCAGAACTTGCTTTTTCAAGTGAATGAAGTTGGGATTCCCCCGAATTCCCTTAAACGCAGCCATCGAGAATTTTGGCCAATCCCGCTACGATTTCGAAACGTGTCACTGAAATCCGCGATGGAGCTAAAAAAGGGCCGTTTTAAATAACGGCTCGGCAGTCTTGCCTGACGTGACTTTCTGTTAGGCGGTTTGCTTGTGAAGAGATTCGCTAGTTATGGGCCGGCAGCATGGCCAAAGTCTCAGTCGCAGATCCAGACTTTGAGATTCTTGGCGGCGACCCATGGTTCTACCGCAGCGGCGAAAGATTTGAAGTAATCTGTTCCACAGTGGGTCTCAAAGGCCGCTTGGTTGGTGTACTTTTCGTACAAAAAACATTTCGTTTTGTCTTCCAAATCAAAACAGACATCGAACTGGCGACAGTCGGGTTCGTTGGTTAGCGAATCTTCGGCTTGCTTTTGAATTCGATCGCGAAACTGGCTGACAAATTCTCGGTTAATTTCAAAATCGACGGCGATAACGTACATAGAATCTTTCGGTTGGAGCTGCGTTTTACTCTGAACCTAAAATGATACTGTTTGAAATTTCATATTGGGGAGTTGATGGCATGTCAGTCGAATCAATCTGTTCGAAACTGGCTTGGGTATCAAGAAGCAAATCGCCCGAAGGATCTTGATCCTTGAAATCGTACAGCGAAATCGGTTGGTTATTGGTGGGTGACGACTGGCCGAGTACTCGCGCGTTTCTAGGTTTAAAGGAATCCTTTTTGGCTGAAGGATTCGCGCTGGCTGGGATTGAGTCGTGGATTAGGGAAGTGTCGGAGGGCTGTGAACAAGAGCACAG